>URUF01000007.1 GCA_900550955.1 uncultured Eubacteriales bacterium
AAGCGAAGTGCGGATGGGATAAACGCTGAAGGCATCTAAGCGTGAAGCCCACCTCGAGAATAAGATTCCAGGCAGCAATGCGAGAGACCCCCGGAAGACTACCGGGCGATAGGTCATCGGTGGAAGTGCGGTAACGCATGGAGCTTGATGATACTAATAGGTCGAGAGCTTGATTTAGTTGATTCTGGGAAGACCAATAGGGAATGATTGAGAGAGATCTTGTTGAAAGAAAGCTCATATGCAGTTGTCAGGGTGCGAGGGAAAGCGTCCTGATAAAGGAGTTCACCCATTGCGGTGGCAATGGCCTGGGGGTTCCACCTGTTCCCATTCCGAACACAGAAGTTAAGCCCCAGCACGTCGATGGTACTTGGCTGGTGACGGCCCGGGAGAGTAGATCGCTGCCGCATTCCCATTCCCGGCTTGCTTATGCAGGCCGGGCTTTTTGGTGTGTAAAAAGTACTCCTCCTGCATAGAAAACCGTTGTATCGTAAGCCGTATACCTGTATAATATTAACATAGTGATGTACTGCGCATGGAATTCCAAAAGGTTTGCGGAAGGGCTTGGCGAATTGGTTGAAGGCCGTATTCTGCAAGGAGGATATACGATGGCGAGAGAAGAACGGAAATGGCATCCACGCTTTGTGAGATACATGGAGGAGATTGTAAACCATCCCAATTATCGCGGACTTCCTATTGAGCGGAAAGGGGATGGAACGTATCGCTGGATTGCTACTGCGAAGTCTGCGGTTGGTCAGGCGAGGATTGCGTGGTGCATCAATAAAGCCAAGGAATTAGGCTTTGATATTCAACCTGGCGTATATGCAGATGTTATGCTTGCCATCCATCCTACAAAGTGGAAGGTATGCCAAACTTGCGGCAGAGAGATGTCGCTGTTTTATCATTATCCCAACGCGCAGTTCCTTTCGGGGCTAAACCGCCAGTTTGGCACAGAATATACGGAATGCGACCACATTAGCGATATATGGGATGATTTAATCGAAAATGGCGTGCGCCATGTCCGGATTGCAGAATTCCTAATTTCAAAAGCCGATTTGGATCTGCCTGCAACGGCCGCTAAGGAGGATATTATTGCTGCGCTAGAATATGCATGCAGAAAAGGCAATAAAAAATGCTTGGGGCCGGGCGCTATGTCCAACTTTCCTGATCGCTTTGACGGGTTTCATACGTACAACCGTTGTTGCAGGTCCTCGCAAGATAAGGGCCGCTCAAAAGAAAACTTAAAATCCTATACCAAGGATCGCCGTGCATATGAATATTGGAGCGATGGAAATATCCACGCGGCAAATCAGTTTATGGGCAGCGCGTTCTTTGACGGCATATCCGCAGATCATATCGGCCCCATTTCGTTGGGTTTTGTTCACGATCCAAGGTATTTGCAGCCGATGAAGGGCGGAGAAAATTCCGCAAAACGGGACCGCTTACAGGTTGCGGATATTGAAAAAATCATTGAAACAGAGCAACGCACAGGTATCTATCCTATGTCCTGGTATTCAAGAAAAATATGGGAGTATATCAAACGCCATTATGCTGCGAACCCCTCCAAAGTGGGCGGAGCGTACCGTGATGCTTTAAAGCAGAATATGGCGAATTATATGTACATTCTGTGGTACATCTTGGAGCATTGCCCGGAAAATGGGGAAGCTTTCCTTGTAAGCGCGTTTTTACAGCCTAATTTCAAATACTTTGATTACGCCTATGCGTTTAATTCCCAGGGCGAAATTATCAGCAAAGTTCCCCGGCATTATACCGCGAGAAGCCAAAATGAGGCTGAACGGTACTGCCGCATTGCCATAGACGCTGTATATGACTATATGGACAAGGACAATCGCAACACCATGCCGGATTTGACCCATTCCGATAGGATGTTTTTAGAGAAGATTTGCAGCAGCATTCATTCGGGAATGAATCCAGCTATCGTAAAACAGAAAATCGCCGAATTGCTTGAATCCATTCAAGACCGCATCATAATGAGTCTATAAAGAGCAGTTAAGCCGGAGCGGCCCTTCAAGGCTGATTCGGCTTTGCTGATGCCCATTCAAATAAGGATAATTGTATGGCTTTGGCCTGTTTATCAGACGCTACGCCGTCATCGTCTGTATCCAAACTATGGCAGGCAATGATTCCCCGCGGATCGGCAACGCTGTCCAGATAATCATCAATAGAGGAAGAATGCTTCAAATATCGCAAAAACGGCGACGTATATGAGCTGCCGTACCGGGCTTTTTCAGAGCACTCCACTTGCTCCAGGTCATAAATTGCTTCATATGCGGTGATTTGATGATCGTCATTAGGCGTAACCGGCTCAGGAAATAATTCCGCAGGCATAATGCCAATATCTTTGCGAGTACACAGAATAATCACTCTCTTTCGGCGCTGGGGAACGCCGTAATGGTTAGCATGCAATTTGCGCGCCTCTGTATAGTAGCCCAGCTCCGAAAAAAGCTCAATAATATTTCTGTATGTTTCTCCGCCTTGGTAACTTAAGAGGCCCTCCACATTTTCAAAAACGATAACTTTTGGATTGACCCCCGATACGATGTCTACAAAGTGACGGAATAATTGATTCCTCGGGTCGTTTTTCATTCGATAGCCCGCGAGGGAAAAACCTTGGCACGGCGGGCCGCCGCAAATGATATCCGCACCAGAACGCACGCCGGCTTGAATAATGGCTTGTTTGGTGCTTTCTTCCGTAATATCTCCGCACAGAACCGGGATTTCGGGACAATTGGTTTTGAGCGTTACACAGGCGCTTTGCGCAAAATCATTCGCAATAACCGCATTGATGCCCGCTTGCTTAAAACCATAAGTCATTCCGCCCGCGCCAGAAAACAGATCGACGGAGGTAACGCAGCCTGTTTTATTGCGGATGCTCTTGCCTAAAGCGTATGCAAGTAGCACCGGAACAGCATTGCCTACTTGCTTAAGCATATCGGATTTGTTTCCACAGAACAGGTAATCATCCGGAAAGCACTGGAATCTGGCGGCTTCGCGCACGCTGATTACTCTATCGTGAACCGGATGCACATAAGTGCCGTTTCCCGGCCGATTAAAGTAAGTGGTAATCGTGTAAGACGGCTTTGAATAATCGATGCGCCCATATAGCGTAGTGCGGCCGCCTGTTTGCGTAATCTTTGATAACCGTTTTGATTTCTGAACCGTTTCGGCAGGAATATCCTTCCAGCTTCCGCCCTGCGGAATGGGCGCGATCATCTCCAAATCCAGGCCGCTAAGTTTAAAGGTAGTGTGGTTCAATATGCAGCCATTCAATAAGGCGCGATACTTCTTTTCCAAACCTTCCAGAACGCGGACGTCAAATTTTGTGGCATCCGGTTTTTTTCCAAAACACAAATCCTTTACAGAGGCATTTCCCTGTATAACGGCGCAGCTTTCCTCAAAAGATACGCCGGGAATCATTTGCTGCAGATCACGGAAAAATGCGCGCATTACGGACTGCCGGTCTTTAAAAACGGATTCCTCCGTACAATCCGCGCGGGCATTACGAGGTATCACGGTATCGTGCTGCGCCTGCGAAATACCGTACGCTTCATATACCAACGAGTTAATGCTAACAAGTAATTCCTCCTCCGATGTGCTAAGGTATTGCTGCACAAGCGCGGATAGTTCTCCCTTTCGCGGATAGGATACTGGAATTGGGAAATTATCGATTTCGTAGTTGTTTATATGATTATTGCTGCTTGTCAATTTGAAATACCAGTCAATCAGTTCGGAATTGAGAATACCCATCAAAAAGAATATATCAACGCCATCCTGATTGCTTTCCAAGGAGATAAAGTTACAGCTATTTGCCAAAACGCAGTTGCATGGAACCAATGTAAACGCAATGCGCCGCTTTTTGGCCATATTGACGATTTGCTGACAAACCAACCGTTCCCTCATGATGTAGCGGCGCTTCGCCGTTGCTTGCACAAACTGCTCTGTAACATATTCTTTTTTGGGAAGCTCAATGGTCGTATAATACCCGATATGGCGGCCTCGCAACAACTGATACGGCGTTTCAGCGCTAACAATGGCCTCTTTGTGAAAGGTGATATCCAACTCGCCCCGCAGATTTGAAATGTAGGGGATTTCTTTAATCGTGGGGTGTTTTCGCATAATCGTGCGAATGCGGTATTCATTTTCAGATAGTACGAGTATCGCGTTGCCTGTCGAGTCGTCGATGATATCGTCAATGAGGGCATACGAGCCCTGCCTGATGCCGCCGTTAAAGGAGCCGTCGATCAAAATTTTTTCTGTACGCCGTCCCTTTTGCAGCAGCATAGCGCACAGGGCTTGCGAGGAATCCAGATAACTGCTGTTTTCAGAAATCAACCGAAGGGAGCTGACAGACGTGCTATCCAATATCCTTGTGCGAAGCTTAGCACAGGACTTATCAGACAAAATAGAGGCCGGGATTAATAGAGAGCAAGTACCGCTGGGCGAAAGATATCTCTCGATAATTTCCTCGACAAAAAGCTTGTATAGGTTGAGCGTGCCGGAGGTTGAATACGCAAAGCGCCTGCTTGCGAGCTTTCCAATTGTGCTGTATTTTTGCTTATCATCCGCTTTTTGAGCGTCGGTCTGATAATGCGCGCGTTCGGCTTTTAGGTTTTTATAGGGCGGATTTGTAGCAACAATATCAAAGCCGCTTTTAACGATGCGGCTATCGAATACTTCTTCAACCGGAATATAGTGGATATCCGCAGCATCCACATCGAATAAAAGGCCGCCTCCTACATGGGTGTCAAAATATTCTGCTGTGAGCGTTATCCCAAACCATTCCTGCGCCAATAGCGTAAGGCTCTTGCGATAAACCTCCAACGCGCCCCTGTTGATATCGCAGGCATAGATGTGATTTAGCAATTCTTGATATTGTTCGGTGGGAAACATCATTTCTTTGCAAACACGCAAATAGGCAAAAACGAAGTTTCCGGCGCCAACGCAAGGCTCCAAAAAGGTCTTGCTGAACAAAACATGCTGCGCGGAGGGCGGGAAACTGTTTACAAGCTCCGTCATCATGCCATACGCCAAATCCAGATCGGTAAAATAACAGCCCATCTGCTTTCTGTGAAGCGCATCCATAGATTGCTCGTATGATATGCTAGCTGAATGTAACGTTTGCCAAATCATATCGGCTTTATCTGTAAGTGGTTCCATCTATTCGTCCCCCGATGATTCTTGCCGGGCTTTATTATAGCATACGAATACCGAAAAGCCAATCGGAGACGGAAAAAATGAGACGCAAATCAGGAGAAGCAATACAGACGCAGTTCCTCCTGTTCCGGGCACATTGTTTAGACCATTCCCATATACCACGAAACTGAACCGATGGGGGTTTTTGAAGTTTATGGAGCCCAACGAGGGAATTCTGATAACGGAAAAGGGCATATGGAACGAGCCGGCTTGCGACGAATAGTTGGGATACGTTGAAGAAGACACTGAAATTCGTTAGGTTTGGAAGTGCAGAAATGTTTTACGCTGATTATCATATCCATAGCTTATATTCATTTGATTCCATGGCGGACTTAAATGATATATGTCAATATGCCGTTAGGATGAACCTAAAGGAGATAGCGCTAACAGATCACCTGGATCTTCATTATCCATACGGGAAATGGGATCCACATTATTTGGCGCACGAAACGCAGCGTGAAGCATCTGTAAAGCAAATGCAGGATAAATACAGGGGCGTCCTTCAAATCCGATACGGTTTGGAATTGGGGCAGCCGACGCGCGATGACGATTTCCTTCAAGCGTTTCTTTCCACGCGCCAATTTGATTTCATTTTGGGGTCGATCCACTATACAACGGATGAACGAGAAATTTTGGCGATTCCATATAATGACTTTGAAACGGCAAATGAAGTGCTGATAGAGTATTTTCAAAACGTACTCCAGATGCTGGATTGCGACCGGTTTGACGTTGTGGCTCATATATGCCACCCGCTGCGGGTGATGGAAAATGCGTTTGCCAAGCCATCGCTTTTGCAGTACGCTGATTATATTGAACCTATTTTGAAAAAGATGATCGAAAAGGGGAAAGGGCTGGAGGTTAGCACAAAAGGAATGCGCTATTGGATTCGGTCTTTCGAACCCGAACCCGAATTTTTGAAGATGTATCATGATTTGGGCGGGGAGCTTATTACAGTGGGGACGGATTCCCATGAGGCTTGCACCGTGGGCTCTAGCGTGGCTGAAGCGTATGCGTATATAAAGCGCGCGGGGTTTCAATATATCACAACGTATGCAAACCATCAGCCAACGCAGCATCGGATTTGAAAAAGAAGCCTATGGCGGCTTACGGCTTCAGGGCATTGGGTTGCGCGGCAAAAGCGGCTGAAGAACCACGCCTTATTGCGGAAAAAAATAGGGGCGGCGCTTTATAGAAGCGACGCCCCTCAGACTGTCGATAAACCCCATAGGAGGCTTGGAGGGCCGCAGACCCGCAACCTCAATCGTCGTTCTGGCCACTGCCGTGGCCAGCCCTCGTTTCGGTTGATATCCTCCGGGTCGCTTTGCCCTTCGGGCAATGGCCCACAGGGCCACCGCTTCCCTCCGTCAACCTCCAAGTGTAATCCGGCCCCAGCGACATGTGCGGTGGGGCCGGAAGCCTTGCGTAGCAAGGTTTCCTTACGCTGTTCGCCGCCCGGCGAGCGAAGCGAGTAGGCGAACGGCGCAACTCTCGGCGGAAAAGATCGCCGTAGGCGAGCTTTTTCGACGGCCTGAGGGGCGGCGCTTTGTAGAAGCGTCGCCCCTATTTTTTTTCGGCAGGATGTTACCTTTTGCATGGCTAATCCCTCTTATATAGCGGAGGTGGGAAACGTGAGCAAGGAGGAGCTGGATGCGGGCATATGGGAGATACGCATAGCGCTTTTGCGCCTGGCGGGCAGCATATTGCAGCATCCGCAAAACGCGGAGGATGCGGTTTCGCAGGCGATTGTAACGGCGTATCAAAAGCTAGATACGCTGCGCGACGCCACATCGCTTAAGCCCTGGCTGATGAAGATCACCGTGCGCTGCTGCTGGGACCAAAGCCGCAAGCAGCGCAGGGAGCCAGCCTATGGGGAGCCAGCGCTGATGGGTAAGCGCCTGTTTGCGCCGGGGCCGCAGCCAACGCTGTATGACACCCTGATGCGTTTGCCGCCAAACCTGGCGCAGGTATTGACGCTGTATTATTACGAGGGGTATTCGACGGCGGAAATTGGCAGGCTGCTGGAGCTTTCCCGGCCTACGGTATCCATGCGGTTAAGCAGGGGCCGCAGGCAGCTTAAGGAGCTGCTGTTAACAGAGGAGCAGGAAACGGAAGGAGAGGATCGCATTGAAACGGCAGGCATTTGATGAAGCGTTGCGTGAGAGGGCGCGGCGCGAGCGCTTTGAGGTAGAGGCAGACGTGGATTTTGCGCTGCGCGGGGCGATGGAGCATGGAAAAACCGCCGGAAAAAGCGTGGGAGAGGCTATGACGCGCAGAAGGCTGCGGCTGCTGCCAGCCATGGCGGCCGCGCTCGCCTGCGTCGCGCTGGGATTGGCGCTCATGCAGCCGCCGAAGGATTTGCTGCGCGGCACGGCGGCGCCAACGGAAGCGCCCGAAGATATGGAAATCACAATGCCGCTTGCACAGCGGAAGCCAAAACGGGAGCCTGAGGTTCAGGCGATTCTGCGCGCAAGCAACGACTGGGCATGCGCCGAGTTCACCCTTTCCAACGATACGGAGGATATTTGGCTGATGGATTTGACGGCGGCGGCAGACGGCGTTGCGCTTGAAACGGCGGACGGCCTGATTTGGCTGGAGCCGGGAGCAAGCTGCACGGCCCGCGCGGCATGGATGCCCGGCCAAGCGCCCGGTGGGTTCGGGGAAACGCTTCCTATGAGCTGGAGCTGCACCGCTTACCGCGTAACGGCAGACCTTCTGCATTGGATGGACGGCGAATGGCTGGAGCCGGGCCAGGAGGGATACGAGGCGCAGCAGGGGCTGATTGAGGACGCCTTTACCAACGGCGCGCTGATTCTGGCCCCTGGCGATTGGGAAAATGGCGTGGCAGGGCCAATGAGGCTGGCGGTTCCCGGCAGGTTCTACGGGGAGCATCCGGACGTGTCGGAATTGGCGTATTATCTGGGACAGGGGATGCTGGAAAAGAGCGATACCAAGATGGGGACGCAGCTGGATCTGTCTTGCTTCCTGGATTTTGTGGCGACGGACGCGCCGTTGGCTGTGAAGCTATGCCAAGGCTATGTGAAACGCCTGATGCGGATGGATATTGGCCCGGAGTATATCCATTGCATGGTGGACAGGGTATTTGAAACGGAAAAGGAAGCCGAGGAATTTTGGCGAGAAGGGCTTTCGGGGTTTCATGGCGATACGGTTATGAAGGGCGGCGGCGCGATTAGTTACGATGCGTTGCGTGCCAATGAGCTGGATGTGGAAGGCGGAAACTGGGGAGCCGTTGGCGTGCCGTGGCAGGATAGCGCAGGCAGGTGGCACATCACCAACGAGGCCCTTTGTTACCCGGTGAGCGGCCTGAAAAGCGGCGATACGCTCACCCTAAAGGCCGATGGGATTGCGGACGAGGAGGCTTTTTCCTATGTGGTTCCGTAAGGCGGTCGCGGGCAGCTTAGCGATGCTGCTTTCGCTGGGCTTGTGCGCCCTGTGCGGCCCTTCCATGCAGTGCTGCGGGAGGAATGGCTGGGAATGCTGCTATACGCCTGAAGCAGGGAAAAACGTATATCGCCCATTTTCCTGTGGAATGTGAATGGACGCTTGAATAACAGCGAATGCTAAGGCCGCCGGATGCATCCGGCGGTCAAATTTTGACCACTTGTGAATTTTTAGACAAAATTTTTAGACTTAGCAGGAAAAATGCAGTAAAGGGCGAATCATTGGAATTAGGGTAAAGTTGGGGCTTTACCCCAGTGCAAAACACGGCAGGCTTCTGCCATACCAAATATCAATATGGGAGGAACTTCATTATGAGTCTGGATCTCTCGTACCTGGGCATTGTAGCTTCTAAAGTTTATCGTAACCTGCCCGTTAGCGTGCTGACGGAAAAGGCCCTTGCCCGTGGCGAAGGCACCCTGAGCAACACTGGCGCGCTGGTGGTAAAGACCGGCAAATACACCGGCCGCAGTGCGAACGACAAGTTCATTGTGGACACTCCCGCCGTGCATGACGATATCGCCTGGGGCAAGGTGAACCGCCCCATCGAGAAGGAAAAGTACGACGCGATCAAGAGCAAGGTGCTGGCTTACCTGCAGAACCGTGATCTGTTTGTGTTCGACGGCTTTGCCGGCGCGGACGAGAAGTACATGAAGGGCTTCCGTATCGTGAACGAGCTGGCCAGCCAGAACCTGTTCATCCATCAGCTGCTGCGCCGCCCCACCCAGGAGCAGCTGGACGGCTTCCAGCCTGATTACACCATCATTGCCGCGCCTGGCTTCAAGTGCATTCCCGAGATCGACGGCACCCGCAGCGAAGCCGCTATCCTTGTTAACTACGAGGAAAAGATGGTGATCATTTGCGGCAGCCAGTATGCCGGCGAGATCAAGAAGAGCGTTTTCTCCGTGATGAACTATGTGCTGCCCAAGATGGGCGTGTTCCCCATGCACTGCTCCGCCAATATCGGCCATGACGGCGACAGCGCCGTGTTCTTCGGCCTGAGCGGCACCGGCAAGACCACCCTTAGCGCCGACCCCAACCGCAAGCTTATCGGCGACGACGAGCATGGCTGGGCTGACGACAGCGTATTCAACTTCGAGGGCGGCTGCTACGCCAAGTGCATCAACCTGTCCGCGGAGAAGGAGCCCGACATTTACAACGCCATCAAGTTTGGCGCGTTGGTTGAGAACGTGGTGATGGATCCCGAAACCCGCGAGTTTGACTTTGACGACGCCTCCCTGGCCGAGAACTCCCGCGTGGGCTATCCCGTGGAGTACATCCCCAATGCCGAGCTGAGCGGCAAGAGCACCAGCGTGCCCAAGACCGTTATCTTCCTCACGGCCGACGCTTACGGCGTGCTGCCCCCCATCTCCAAGCTGGATAAGAACCAGGCTATGTACTACTTCGTATCCGGCTTCACCTCCAAGCTGGCCGGCACCGAGATCGGTATCACCTCTCCCGTGCCTACCTTCTCCACTTGCTTTGGCGAGCCCTTCCTGCCGCTGGATCCCTCCGTGTACGCCTCCATGCTGGCGGAGAAGGTTGAAAAGTCCGGCGCGAACGTATACCTGGTCAACACCGGCTGGAACGGCACCGGCAAGCGCATGAAGCTTTCCTACACCCGCGCCATGGTGACCGCCGCCCTTAACGGCAGCCTGGAGAACGCCGAGTTTGTGAAGGATCCCTACTTTGGCGTGGCCGTGCCCACCACCTGCGAGGGCGTGCCCTCCGAGCTGCTGATTCCTGCCAACACCTGGGAGGATAAGGCCGCTTACGATGCCAAGGCCAAGGAGCTGGCCAAGAGCTTTGTGGAGAACTTTAAGAAGTACACCCATATGAGCGCTGAGGTTGTTGCCGCCGGCCCCAAGGCTGAGTGAGCCTAACCGCTAAATAAAACGACGGCCCGGGAGCCTGCTTTGGCAGGCCCCCGGGCCGCTTTGCATAGGCGGACATAAGGGAAAGGAGGCGGACGGGGAGATGGGACAGCTTGGCTTTTCCTATATGGGATTTGCCTTTCTGATCATGCTGATGGTACCCAACCTGATTTGGACACGGCATAAGCCCGATGGCTATGAAGCTGCCGCGGCGCGTGAAAACCGCGTGCTGCTGGCATTTGAGTGCGTGGGAGAGGCGCTGGTGACATGCATGGCGCTGGCCTTTTCAAACCTGAATCCAAGAACGTTTGAGCCATGGACGCTTTGGCTTGTGCTGGCGGTTCTATGTATGCTCCTATACGAAATTTATTGGATACGGTACTTCCGTAGCGCGCACACGATGCGCGATTTTTACGCAAGCCTGCTGGGCATCCCCGTAGCGGGGGCCACGCTGCCGGTGGCGGCGTTTGCGCTGCTGGCGATTTATGGCCGGAGCCTTTGGCTGTTGCTGGCGGTAGCAATCCTTGGCGTGGGCCATATCGGCATCCATTTGCAGCATTTGGGGGAAATTCGCATGGAAACGAAAGAGAAGGAACCGGCATAATACCGTTTGTTATATCCAAGCGAACGCGCTTGCCCGCATAAAGCCTGTTAACCGCCCGGCCGCACACGATACCGTCTTTTCATACCTGAAAGAAATGCACGCGCCTCATCCGGGCAGCACAAAGCCAGGCGGCATCACACCGCCTGGCTTACTTGCGTTTGCGAAACCAATATACGCCCGCTAAGGCCAACGACACTCCCCGTAAGGGAAAGGTCACCGGTCAAGGGCGAGGGTGTAGATGGCCTTGGCGTCGGCTACTGTAAGGGGCAGGAAGAAGCCCAGGGTGCCGCCCGCCATGTCTACGGCGCGTTCCGCCATACGGTCAAAGTCCTCGGAGCCGATATTGTTTTCCCTAAGCGTGGTGGTCAGGCCCAGGGAGCGGTAGAAGGCCTCCAGGCGGGCGATGCCCTCGGCGGCGATAGCGGCGTCATCGCCCAGGGTTTCAGGCACGTCAAACACGCGCACGGCAAACTGCGCCAGCTTCTTAGCGCCGCCGCGGGGAAGCACATACTTCATCCAAGCGGGGAAGATGATGGCCAGGCCCGCGCCGTGGGCGATATCATAGAGCGCGCTGAGCTCGTGCTCCAACTTGTGGCTGGCCCAGTCGCCCACGCGCCCGGTTTGGAAAAGCGTGTTGTGCGCCAGGCAACCCGCCCACATGATCTCGGCGCGCGCATCGTAATCATCGGGCGTTTGCATGGCGATAGGGGCGTTGAGCACGACGGATTTGAGCGCGCCCTCGGTCATGCGGTCCACCACGTCCACATGCTCCACCTGGGTGAAGTAGCGCTCCATCATATGAGCCATGATGTCCACGACGCCGCAGGCCGTTTGATAGGGCGGCAGGGTGAAGGTGAATTCCGGATTAAGGATGGAGAACTTGGGAAAGTTCAGGGGCGTGTTGCGGCCGCGCTTGCACTGATCCGCCTCGCGGGTAATAACGCTGGAGTTGCTCATTTCGCTGCCGGCGGCAGGGATGGTGACCACCGTGCCCAGGGGGAGAACCTCTGTATTTTCGCCCTTGCCGGTGAACAGATCCCACACGTCGCCATCGTAGCAAGCGCCGTTAGCAATGGCTTTGGCGGTATCGATGGCGCTGCCGCCGCCTACGGCCAACACCAGCTGGATGCTTTGCTCGCGGCATATTTCAATGCCCCGGTATACCAGCGACAGGCGCGGGTTGGGCTGCACGCCGGGCAGCTCCCATACCTGGGCGTTTGCGGCGGATAGCTGGGTCATCACCTTGCTATACACGCCGGTGCGCTTGATGCTGCCCCCGCCGTATACCAGCAGCACGCGCGTGCCATAGGCGGCAACCTCCTTGGCGAGCTGGTTCAGGGAATTGCGCCCGAAATGGATGCGCGTGGGGTTTTGAAAGGTAAAATCAATCACGAAAAGCAGCCTCCTTGTAGGATGAATTTCTTATCTGATTGTACCACTGGTTTTGCATTTTTGAAAGCCCCAATCGTAGGTTGACAGCGCGTGGGTACGGGGCTATGATGGAGAGGCTGCGGCGCGGGGGAAGCGGCGGAGGACTTGCGCGGACGGCTTGAAGCCGCCTCGCGATATGCCGGTGAAAGCGTTAAGCTTGTTCCCAATTTGAACGATGGCAGCCGGGAGTGAAAGCAAGAATGCAGATTGTGCGCGAAAGAATGCGGCCGTATATGGGCTCGCGCGCGTTTTACAAAAGCGCGCTGGCGGTGATGGTGCCCGTTACCATTCAGCAGCTGATCAACAACCTGTTCAACATGATCGATAACCTGATGGTAGGCAGCCTGGACATAGACGGCCTGGCCATGAGCGCCGTAACGGTGGCAAACCGGCCCTATACCATTTTCTTTGGCGTGTTTTTTGGCATGACGGGCGCGGCGGGGCTGCTGATCAGCCAGTATTACGGCGCGCGGGATATGAAAACCTGCCAGGGCCTGTTTTCGCTGCAAATGGTTATTGGGTTTTTCGCCTCGCTGCTGGTGGGCCTGGCGTTGGCTATTTGGCCGGAGCAGGTAATGCGCATTTTTGTGAGCGACACGCGCACGGTTGCGCTGGGCATGCAGTACCTGCGCGTGATCTGGCTGAGCTATCTGCCGCTGGCGGTGAGCAACGTATGCATTTTTTCGCTGCGCTCCATTGGGGAAAACCGCATGAGCATGCTGGTAAGCCTGGCGGCGATGGGGGTGAACGCCTGCTGCAACTATGTGCTTATTTTTGGCAAGCTGGGCGTGCCCGCCTTGGGCGTGACCGGCGCGGCGATAGGCACGCTGATTGCCCGCACGGTGGAAATGGCGTTTTATTTAACGCTGCTTGTGCGCGGGCGCATCGCCTTTACGCTGGACATGAAAGCGTTTTTGCGCTTGCCGCGCGGCGTGGTGAAATCCTTCGCGGTGAAGGCCGTTCCTCTGATTGCCAATGAGATTTTATGGAATGTGGGCATGAACGTGTATTTCTGGAGCTATGCGCGCCTTGACGAGGCGGCGCTGCCCGCGATTACCATTGGCGATCAATGCAGCCAGATTGCCGCGGTCATGGCGATGGGTACCTCCTCGGCCGTATCGGTGCTGATTGGGGCGGAGCTGGGCGCGGGCCGGTTGGACAAGGCGAGGGAAAACTGCAAAAAGCTTTTAACGCTTGTGGTGGGCATTGGGCTGGCGTGCGTGGCGGTATGCAGCGCGCTGGGCGTGCTTTTGCCCAATGCGTTTAAGGTTACGCCGCAGCTGCGCGCGCTGGCTACGCGCATCACGCTGGTTATGGCCGTGTTTGCGCCGTTCAGCTTTGTGTACGGCTTTTGCTTCTTTTGCATGCGCGCCGGCGGCGACACGCGCAGCGCCATGCTTTTGGACAGCGGCTATATGTGGCTGGCGCCTGTGCCGGTGAGCGTGGCCATGGCGCTGCTGCTGAAAGGGAAAATCTCCATGCCTGCGGCGGTGCTGGCGGTGCAGCTTTTGATGAACGCCAAGGTGGTTTTAGCCCTGTGGGTGCTTAAGCGCGGGAAATGGGTGCGCAATATTACGCAGGAGGCATAAAGGGGAATTTTGGCGGAAGCCTGCCGGCGCCGCGCGCGGGTGTAAAACCTGCGCGCGCGCTTGTGCATTCCCACACTTTGGTGGTATAATAAACTGTTGTGATATAGCTATCTGGGTTGCTTGCCTTGATACGAAGAAACGGCTGGCGAAGGGAGGGAATGCCGTGCGGCGGCAATATCACGCGCGCTTGCGTTGCCTGAGCCTGTTTTTTGCCGCGATGCTAGCGTTCCTGCCTCCGTTTTGGACGGGGCGGACGGCGCTGCCCGCCGCGGCCGCCGAGCAAATTTACTATATTGAGCCAAAGCTGCCCAGCGATGTGGAGCCCTACGACCCCGAGCACCCAGAGGAGCTTACAGAGGATCAGCTATACGCCAAGTCCGCCATTTTGATTGAGGCCTCCTCCGGTGAGGTTATTTTTGAGAAGAACGCCGACGAGGTGATGTACCCCGCCTCCACAACCAAGATTTTAACCATCCTGCTGGGCATTATGATGGGCGATATGAACCAGACGGTGTATTTGTCCGAAACGGCTTTGGAGGGCTTGGATGCGGAAGCCGCGAATATGGGATTGGATGTTGGCGAGAGCATCAACTTTAGGGACCTGCTGTACGGCACCTTTGTGCGCTCCGCCAACGAGGGCGCAAACCTGATTGCCGAAACCATCAGCGGCAGCGTTTGGGAGTTTGTGAATTTGATGAACGAGGCGGCGGCCATGTACGGCTGCACGTCCACGCACTTCGCCAACCCTAACGGCCTGCATAACGCCGATCACTACACCACGGCGCGCGATATGGCAAAGCTGGCGCAGGCGGCCATGCAGAACGAAACCTTCCGCGATATCGCAAAAACGTACACCTACTCCCTGCCGCGCAGCAACCTGCATTCCAGCCGCGTGCTTACGCACAGCTCGCGCGCCTTCTTTAACCCCAGCCTGGCTGAAAACGACGCGTATTACGAATATGCCACGGGCATCAAAACGGGCTACACGGCTGCGGCGGGCTACTGCTTTGTGGCCTCGGCGGAAAAGGACGGCGTGGAGCTGATTTCCGTGGTGTTTTACACCTCGGCCAGCGGCCGCTGGACGGACTCCAAAAAACTGCTGGAATACGGCTTTTCGCAGTTTGTGAGCATGACGCCGCAGGAATTGTACGCCCAAAACCCCATTGAGGTGGAAACCTCCGGCTTTGCCTTGGACGACGAGGGCTTTGGCAGGCTGGAGCTGCGCGTTGTGCCGCAGAGCGGCACGCGCACGGTGCACATTGTAGCCACCAAGGCGGAGATGGAGGCCATGGCGCGCAACCTGCGCCAGACGGTGCTGATTGAATACTCGCGCGATTTTTCCGCGCCGATTGAGCAGGGCGAAACCATGGGCACCATGACCTACTACCCCAGCGACGGCGGAAGCGCCGTGGTATATAACCTGGTGGCGGGCAGGACGATTCGCAAGCGCGAAAACGCGCCTTTAAGCCTGGAGGAGATCGAGGCTGAGGTATATGCCGACCCCAACCCGTTCCCGCCGCTTTCGGTGGAGCTGGTAATGATGATTTTGCTGCCGGTGGGCGGCGTGTTCGTAGGCTTCAGGCTGCTGATGCGGCTGTTTAGAAAAACGGGCCGGCACAAAAAAGGCCGCGTACCCAAGCCGCGCAACCGCTTCTACCGCTAAACGCGCATTGGAAGCATGGAAAGGAGGAAGGGCATGGTAGCCCAGGTAATTGTGGATGTTGCGCATACCAACGTTGCCAAGCCCTTTTCCTATCTTGTGCCGGAGGGCATGGCGCTGAGCGTGGGCTGCCGCGTGAGGGCGCCGCTAGGCAGGCGGCAGGTGGATGGCTTTGTAACCGCGCTTTTGCCGGACGACGCGCTGCCCACCGAGGCGCCGAGGGAACGGCTCAGGCCGGTTACGAAGGTTTTGGACAGCTATCCCGCTTTGTTTCCGGCGTTGATAGCGCTGGCGGAGGAGCTTGCGGCACAGGCGCATTGCCCGCTATGCGAAACGCTGCGGCTGATGCTTCCATCGGCCATGCGCACGGGGCGCATCCAGCAAAAGACGGAGGCCTACGCCCGGCTGGCGCAGGGGGTCGACGCCGCGGAAGCGGCGGAGAGCCAGCGCCGTGCGCCCAAGCGGGCTATGCTGATAAAGCTGCTGGCGGACGGGCAGCCCAAAGCCGTGAACGATTTGAAGGCGTTGGTGAACGACCCGGGCCCGGCCCTGAAGGCGCTTGAGGAGGCAGGGCTGGTGGCGCTGGAAAGGCGGGAGGTGTTCCGTGCGCCGGACGGCGCGGGGGATGAAGCCCGCACGGCCGCCCCAGAGCTTACGCATGATCAGCGGGAGGCGCTGGAGGCCATGCTCCCCTCGCTCAGGGCGGGGAAGGGCGCGTTTTTGCTGCATGGCGTAACCGGCAGCGGCAAAACGGAGGTTTATCTGGCCATGGTGCGTGAAACCCTGGCCATGGGCAAGGGGGCGATCATCCTTGTGCCGGAAATTGCGCTTACGCCGCAGATGGTGCGGTGGTTCCGCTCCCGCTTTGGGCCGGAAACGGCGGTGCTGCACAGCCGCCTGACGGACGGCCAGCGTTACGATGAATGGCGGCGCATCCGCCTGGGACACGCCCGGGTGGTGGTGGGCGCGCGCAGCGCCATCTTCGCGCCGGTAGAGCGGCTGGGGCTGATTGTGGTGGACGAGGAGCACGAGCAAACGTATTTGAGCGATAAGCACCCCCGTTACGATGCGCGGCGCGTAGCCATGAGCCGCGCGGCGCGCGAGGGGGCGGCTGTGGTGCTTAGCAGCGCCACGCCCAGCATCCTCTCCTTTGCCATGGCGCGCAGGGGGGATTACACGCTTGTGGAAATGCCGCGGCGCGTGAACGGCCGCCCCATGCCCGCCGTGACCGTTGTGGATATGCGCAGGGAGCTGGACGCGGGCAACCGCTCCATTTTCAGCCAGCTTTTGGTGCAAAGGCTGGACGAGTGCCTCAAGGCCGGGCGGCAAGCTATGCTGTTTTTGAACCGCCGGGGCTACAACACCTTTGTTAGCTGCCGCAGCTGCGGTTACGTGGTCAAGTGCGAGCAGTGCGACCTGAGCATGACGCTGCACCGCGAGCATGGCGAGGATGGCCCGCAGGAGCTGCGCTGCCACATGTGCGGGGCGGTAAAGCCGCCGCCCCAGGTGTGCCCGGAATGCGGAAGCAAGTATATACGCTACTTTGGCAGCGGCACCCAGCGCGTGGAGGAGGAGATGCACAAGCTCTTTCCCGGTGTGAAAACCGTGCGCATGGATATTGATACCACGCGCGGGCGCGACGCGCATGCGCGATTGCTGGACCAGTTTGGCCGCGGCGAGGCGCAGGTGCTGATTGGCACGCAGATGATCGCCAAGGGGCTGGATTTTCCCAGGGTGACGCTGGTGGGCGTTGTGGCGGCGGATATGACGCTTAACCTGCCCGATTACCGCGCCCCGGAGCGTACCTTCCAGCTGATTACGCAGGTGGCGGGGCGTGCCGGCCGGGCCGATGCGCCCGGCGAGGTGGTTGTGCAAACCTACAAGCCCAACGATCCCTGTATTGAGGCGGCCGCCGCGCAGGACTACCGCGCGTTTTTTGAATGGGAGTTCAGCCGCCGCCGGGCGGGGCTGTATCCGCCGTTCACGCTGCTGGCCCGTTTGCTTGTGGAAAGCGAGCGCGAGGCGGAAGCCAAGCAGATGGCCGAGCGCCTGTACGATACGGTGCAAACCTACCTGCTATGCCATCCGCAGCAGAAAAGGCGCACGCTGATGGCGCGGGTGGACGAGGCCCCCGTGAAGCGCATACGCGGCCAGTTCCGCTACCATGTGCTGCTCAAGCTGTTTGATCATGCCGACAGCGCGCCCCTGCTTGCGCTGCTGGCGGAGTTAAGCAGCGTAAGCAATGAAACATGCCGCGTCTATTGCGAAGTGAATCCCGCGACCATGATGTAGCATGGCCGCATACAATAAGGAGTTAGAAACAGATGGCGACAAGAAAGATTGTGGAGATTGGCGACGAAAAGCTGCGCAAGCACTGCAAGCCCGTGGAAAAGTTTGACCTGCGCCTGCGTATTTTGCTAAAGGATATGGCCGATACCATGTATAAGGCGGACGGCGTGGGCCTGGCCGCGCCGCAGGTGGGCATTCTGCGCCGGGCTGTGGTGGTGGACATCGGCGAGGGGCTTTATGAAATGGTCAATCCCGAGATCATCGCTTCCGAGGGCGAGCAGACGGGGCCGGAGGCCTGCCTGAGCGTGCCGGGGCGTTCCGGCATTGTGACCCGGCCCAACAAGGTGACGGTGCGCGCGCAGAACAGCCATGGCGAAACCTACGAGGTAACAGGCGAGGGCTTCCTGGCGCGCGCCTTCTGCCACGAGCTGGATCATCTGGACGGAACGCTGTACGTGGATAAGATGGAGCGCGAAATCTTCCCCGATGAGGAGGAAGAGGAAGCGCCGGAAGGGGAGGCGGAGGAATGAGGGTCGTTTTTATGGGAACGCCGGATTTTTCGGTTCCTTCGCTCCAGGCCCTGCTTGACGCGGGGCATGAGGTGGCGGGCGTGTTCACCCAGCCGGACCGTCCCAAGGGGCGCGGCGGCAAGGTGCAGATGAGCCCGGTGAAGGAGCTGGCCCTCAAGAGCGGCATCGCCGTATATCAGCCGGTAAAGATTCGGCTGGATGGGCTTGAGCCCCTGCGGCAGCTCGCGCCGGATGTGTGCGTAACCGCCGCGTTTGGGCAGATCCTATCCGAAGAAGTGCTGGCCGTGCCAAGGCTTGGCACGGTAAATGTGCATGCCTCGCTTTTGCCCAGGCACCGGGGCGCCGCGCCCATCCAGTGGGCCATTTTGAGCGGCGACGCGGAAACGGGCGTAACCACCATGCTTACCGATAAGGGGCTGGATACGGGGGATATGCTGCTGAAGGCCAAAACGCCCATCGGTTCCGGGGATACCGCGGGTACGCTGACGGAGAGGCTTTCGCACATTGGCGCGGAGCTGCTGGTTGAAACCCTGAACCGCCTGGAGGCGGGCGATTGCCCCCGTGAAAAGCAGGACGAGAGCCAAAGCACCTATGAGCCCAAGGTGAATAAGGAGTTGGGAAGGCTGTGCTTTGAGGAGGGCACGCAGAAGTGCCTGCTGCGCGTAAGGGCCATGTGCCCATGGCCGTGTGCGTTTGCGGAGCTGGCGCAGGGCGTTTTGAAGGTATGGAGCGCCGCGCCCGCGCAGGGCAGGCCCGGCGCGCCCGCCGGAGAGGTGCTTAGCGCGGGCAGGAGGGACGGCCTGGTGATCGCCACCGCAGACGGGGCGATCGAGCTATGCGAGGTGCAGGCCCCCAACGCCAAGCGCATGGACGCGCGCGCCTTCCTGCTGGGCCATCCCATTCCCGAAGGCGCAATGCTAAATGAGGTGCGCTTATGATCAAAGAACAGACGAAGCGGGCCAACCGCGCGCCCGACGAAAAGCGGCAGGAGCGCGGGACGCGCCCCCCGCAGGGGGGCCAGAGGCGGTTGGAAAGGCCTGCGGACGCTCGCCAAAGGCCGCAGGGGCGACCCCTGCAGGGCCCGGGCGCGCGCCGCGTGGCGCTGGATGTGCTAACCGACGTGCACAGGGGCGGCGCTTACGCCGCGCTGGCATTGGATACGCGGCTGCGTAACGCGCATTTGAGGCCCGATGACCGCAGGCTGGCGACAAGCCTCGTATACGGTACGCTGGAAAACGAGGCGCGGATTGACTATGCGCTGGACCAGCTGATGGATCATCCTGTGAGGGAGGAGCTGCAGCGCGATATCCTGCGCATGGGCGCGTATCAAATCCTGTTTTTAGATCGCGTTCCGGACAGCGCGGCTGTGGACGAGGCGGTCAAGCTGGTCAAGGCCCTGCATATGGAGGCTGCCAGCGGGTTTATCAACGCGGTGCTGCGCAACCTGTCCCGTGGAAAAGCGGATATCCAATGGCCCAAGCGGGAGGACGGCCTGGAAGCATACCTAAGCGTGATGGGCAGCATGCCCAGCTGGCTTGTGAAAACGCTGATTAACGCCTACGGCGAGCAGGACGCCGAGCGCGTGATCCTTTACCGCGAGCAGGAGCATCCTATTGTGGTGCGGCCCAACCTGACCCGGCTTACGGACGCCGAATTTGAAGATCTGCTCAAGAAAAAGGCCTGGCGCGTGGAGCGCGGGCTTGCGCCGCATGCGTGGCTGGCGTACGGCGCGGCGGAGATCGCCCTGGATAACGATTACCGCGCGGGGCTGTTTTCCATACAGGGGCAAAGCAGCATGCTGGCGGCGGAGGCCATGCAGGCTAAGCCCGGCATGAAGCTGCTGGATGCGTGCGCAGCCCCGGGGGGCAAGGCGGCCTATCTGTGCGAAAGCATGCAGCTGACCGGCCGCGTGTACGCCTGGGAGCTGCATGAGAAGCGCGCCCAGCTTTTGGAGGGCATACGCCGCCGGCTAAGGCTGGACAATCTGCGCATATCCGTGCGCGACGCGTGCGAGTACCGCGCCGATTTGGACGGCATGCTGGACGGCGTTTTGCTGGACGCGCCCTGCGCCGGCCTTGGCGTGCTGGCGCAAAAGCCGGATATCAAGCTTAGGCTGAAGCCGGAGGATATCCCAGCCATTGTGGATACGCAAAAACGCCTGCTGGAAACGGTCAGCCGCTATGTGCGCCCGGGCGGCGCGCTGGTGTACAGCACCTGCTCCATCCTGCCGGAGGAAAACGCCTTGCAGGTGCGCGCTTTCCTGCAAAATCATCCCAACTTTGCCGTGGAGCCGCTGCCGCTTAGCTTTCCAGAGGAGCTGCGCAAGCTGCAAACGCCCTACGGCTTGCAGCTGCTGGGCTGCCGCGACGGGGTGGAGGGCTTCTTCATCGCGCGGATGCGGAGGGTGCGCTGATGGAGGCAAAGCGCATCCTGCTGGATATGACCTGCGAGGAGCTTCAGGCGTATCTTGGGGAAATGGGCCAGCCCGCCTTTCGCGCCAGGCAGGTGTTTGGGTGGCTGCACAAGGGCGTGCCGTTTGAGGGTATGGGCAACGTGCCCGCGGCGCTGCGTGAGCAGCTTGCCCAAAGCTGCCTGGATTTGCCCATGGCGCTCCATCAGGCCTTCCCCTCCCAAAAGGACGATACGGTCAAGTTCCTGTTTGCCTGCTGGGACGGCAATCTCATTGAGGGCGTATTGATGCACTATCATTACGGCTACTCGCTGTGCATCTCCACGCAGGTTGGCTGCAAAATGGGCTGCGCCTTCTGCGCAAGCACATTGGAAGGCTGTGTGCGCAGCCTGAGCGCGGGGGAGATGCTTTCGGAGGTGCTGCTTGCCAACCGCTTTTTGGGAGAACGGGGCAAGGTGGGGCATATCGTGCTCATGGGCAGCGGCGAGCCGCTGGATAATTATGAGCAGACGGTGCGCTTTTTGCGGCTGGTAAACGATGCCGGGGGCCTGAATATCGGCCTGCGCAACGTGTCGCTGTCCACCTGCGGGCTGGCGCCGCAGATTTTGCGCCTGAAGGACGAGGGCCTGCCCGTGACGCTGAGCATTTCGCTGCACGCGCCAAACGATGCAATACGGCGGCAAATCATGCCCGTGGCGCAGCGCTACCCAATGGAAACGCTTATGCAGGCGGTGCGCGCCTATGTGGCGCAAACCGGCCGGCGCGTGGTGTTTGAGTACGCGCTGATCGACCGGCTCAACAGCCGCCCGGAACACGCGCGGGAGCTTGCGGGGCTGCTTCGCGGGCTGCAATGCCATGTGAACCTGATCCCGCTGAACCACGTGGACGAGCGCAGCCTGGCCCCCGCCTCGCCGCAGGCGGTGCGGGCGTTCCTGGAAACGCTTGAGGGGGAGCATATCTCCGCCACGGTGCGCAGGGAAATGGGTGCGGATATTGGCGGTGCGTGCGGCCAGCTGCGCAGGCGGCAGCTACACAAGCAGTAACGGAGGGAGATACGATGCGGATTTGCCAAAGAACCCATCAGGGATTGGTTCGCGCCAGCAATCAGGACAGCCTGCTTGTGGACGATGGCGTCTATGGCGTGGCGGACGGTATGGGCGGCCATAAGGGCGGCGAAACGGCCAGTCGCGTTGCGGTGCAGGTGCTCAAAAACGCGCTGCATGGCAAACGGCCGGATCAGCGCACCCTGGAAATGGGCATCGAGGCAGCCAACCGCCGTATCTTTGACATGGCCAAGCATGATAGCGCGTTAAGCGGCATGGGCACCACTGTGACCTTGCTTTGGGAGGATCGCGAGCGCGTGCTGCTGGCCCATGTGGGCGACAGCCGCGCTTACCGCCTGCGGGACGGCGCGCTTACGCAGATTACGCAGGATCACAGCATCGTGGCGGAGCTTTTGCGCAACAATGTGATTACGGAGGAAATGGCGCGTAACCATCCCTATCGGAATGTGATTACCCGCGCCGTGGGCGTGGACCCTTCCGTGACGGCGGACGTGCTTTTGGAAAGCAAGCAGCCCGGCGACGTATGGCTTATCTGCTCGGATGGACTGTACAACATGGTAAGCGACGGGCAGCTTGAAAGCGTACTGCTGGAAAGCGAGAGCGATGAGGCGGCGGCCGGCCGCCTGCTGGCCCTGGCGCTGGAGGCCGGGGGAACGGACAACATCTCCTTCATCCTATGCCGTGTCACGGAGGTGGCTGCGCAATGATGAAGGGCATGGTGTTTGCCGAAAGGTACAAGCTGGAGGATTTCATTGGCCAGGGCGGCATGTCGCTGGTTTACCGGGCGGTGGACGTGCGCACGGGCCACAGCGTGGCGGTGAAAATCCTCAAAAGCGAATACAACAGCGATAAGGAGTTTTTAGAGCGCTTCCAGCGCGAGGCGCAGGCCGCCAGCCTGATGTCCCACCACAATCTGGTGAATTTGCTCGACGTGGGCGTGGAGGGCGAGTACCGCTACCTGGTATTGGAATATGTGAACGGCAATACGCTTAAGGACGTCATCCGGCAAAAGGGGCGGCTTAATTACCAGACCGCCATCCAAATCGCCGTGCGCATTCTTAGCGCCTTGCAGCATGCGCATGATAACGGCATCATCCACCGCGATATCAAGCCGCAAAACGTATTGATTCATGCGGATGGGCATGTGAAGGTATCGGATTTTGGCATTGCCCGCATGACCAACGCCTTTACCATCTCCAAGGGCGATACGGTGGTAGGCTCGGTGCATTATTCATCGCCCGAGCAGGCTACGGGCAGCGTGGTGGAGGCCACCAGCGATATCTATTCCACCGGCGTGGTTATGTATGAAATGCTCACCGGGCGCGTGCCCTTCGTGGGCGATACGCCGGTTGCGGTGGCCATGCAGCACGTGAAGGACCCGCCGCCGCCCATCACCGATTATGCGCCCGAAACGCCGCCCGCCGTGGTGGCCGTGGTGATGAAGGCGCTGGAAAAAGACCCCAAAAAGCGTTTTCAAAGCGCGCGGGAAATGGCCGACGCGCTGATGAAGGCCAAGGACGGCCGGTTGGCCCCTGCCGATGTAACGGGCACGACGGACCGGCGGCCGCCCGTTGGAAAGCCGTCCGTGGCCCAGCGCGTGCGGGAGGTAAGCCCCCGAACGCAGCAGGAGGCCGGGCGCAGGCTTTCGCAAACCGCGCGGCGCAAGCCTGTGCGCAGGCGGCGCAAGATTGCGCAGATGGCGCTTTCCGCGCTGGCGGCCGCGGGCGTGCTGGCGCTGCTTACCCTGGGCGTAATACAGGTGTATACCCGTGTAAGCCGCAGCGCCATCGCGCCGGATGTGGTGGGCCTTAGCGTTGGCGACGCACAGGCCATGGCGCGGCGCGAGGGCCTGAATTGGCAGCAGACCGATATCAACCACGATAGCCTGCCCGCCGGTACAGTGATTTCGCAAATTCCCGAAGCGAATACGCCAATGGAGAAGGGCGACAGCCTGCTGGCAACGGTAAGCCTGGGGCCTGTAAGCGCCGTTATGCCGGATATGACGGGCCTTAGCTATGAGGACGCGGCCTCCAGGCTCAAGGAGCGGGGCTTTGGCAACGTGGTGATCATCAAAACGGTGTCCGCCTCGGCGGAGGGCATGGTGCTGGGGCAAAACCCGCAGCCGGGCCAAAGCTTTACCATAGGGCAAACCGTGGAGCTGACGGTTTCCGGCGGCAGCACCATGGTGCCGGAGGTAACCGGAATTTACCGCGAGGAAGCGGTGGCGCGCCTGCACGACAGCGACCTGACCGAGGGCGCCCCCGTGTATGTGGAGGTAACCGGCGAGGATAAGGTGGGCCTGGTGATTAGCCAAAGCCCGGCCGCGGGCACGATGGCCGTGCTGGACGCGCCCGTAACCCTTACCGTAGGTATTGAAAGCGAGCCGTACCAGGGCGAGCTTGGCCTGAAGCTGCCCGCCGCCGCGAAGGAGCGCGCCCTGCGCGTGGCGCTGGTGGTGAACGGGCAGGAGCATACCGAGTATGAAGGCGTTGTTGCGGCCGGAAGCGACGCGCCTATGCTGATTCCCATCAGCTCCAACGTGGAAGGCAACGTGCTCTGCCGGGTTTATGTGGACGACGTTTTGTATTCAGAGGAAACCATAGCGCTGCGCTAAGGCGCACAGGAGGGAATGGGTTTGGAAAACGCCGAGGGCGTCATTGTAAAGGGCGTGGGCGGGCTGTATTACGCCAGAAACGCGGACGGCGATATCGCCGTGCTGCGCGCAAAGGGCAAGTTCCGCAAGCAGCGCGTTACGCCCATGGTGGGCGACCGCATCCGCTACACCCCGGGCGAAGGGGAGGAGCACGGCTGGGTGGAGGAAATTCTGCCCCGCGAAAGCGAACTGGTCAGGCCGCCTGTGGCGAATATCCGCCATATTGTGCTGGTATTGGCCCCGCAGCCCGCGCCCGATTATCTGCTCATCGACACGCTGATTGTAATGGCGCTCAAGCAGGGCATCCGGCCCGCCCTTGTGGTGAACAAGTGCGACCTGGACCCCGCGCTGTTTCAGGGCGTGCGGCGCGACTACGGCGGCCTGGGCGCGCCAATTCTTGAAACGAGCGCCCGCACGGGCCAGGGGCTGGACGGCCTGCGCGAGCTGCTGAAAACGGGGATTTGCTGCCTGGCGGGGCAAAGCGGCGTGGGCAAAAGCACGCTTTTGAGCGCTGCGACCGGCCTTAGCCTGCAAACGGGCGAAATTAGCCGCAAAATCAGCCGGGGCCGCCATACCACGCGCCATGCGGAGCTGCTGTTCAGCGGCGGGTACAGCGTGCTGGATACCCCGGGCTTCAGCCTTCTGGAGCTATGGGAGGGGCTTGAGCCCATCCAGCTGAAGGAATACTACCCCGAATTTGCGCCTTACGAGGGCGAATGCCGCTTCTCGCCCTGCTACCACTTGAGCGAGCCGGGCTGCGCCGTGCTGGAAGCGGCCAGAACCGGCGACATAAGCCCCGCAAGGCTGGAACGCTATCACCTGCTGCTGAAAAAAGCGCAGGAGGCTTGGAGGAATCGCTATGATTAAACTGTCGCCCTCGGTATTGGCGGCCGATCCCATGCATTTGGGTCGCGAGGCGCGCATGGCCTGCGAGGCAGGCTGCGACGAGCTGCATTTTGACGTGATGGACGGGCATTTTGTGCCCAACCTTACCTTTGGCCCGCATATTCTCAAGGGCATGAGACGCGAGGCGCAAACCGTGTATGATGTGCACCTTATGCTGAGCGACCCGTTGCCCTTTGTGGACCGCTTTGCGGACGCGGGGGCGGATATCATTACCGTGCATGCGGAGGCGCATGCGTTTGCCGAGTCGCTTAGGCAAATCCGCGCGCGCGGGCTTAGGGCGGGCGCGTCCCTGCGCCCAGGCACGGGCGTGGAGGCCCTAAAGGAGCAGCTTGGCCTGATTGACCGGGTGCTGCTGATGACGGTGGAGCCCGGCTTTGGGGGCCAGAAGCTAATGCCGGAGGTGCTTGGCAAGGTGCGCGAATTGCGCGCCCTGGGCTTTCGCGGCGAGGTGGAGGCCGACGGCGGCATCAAGCCTGAAAACATGCGCCTTTTGACTGATGCGGGCGTTGAGGTGCTGGTGATGGGCACGGCGTTTTTTGGCGCGGAGAATCCTAGGGAGGTAGCGCGCCTGGTGCATGCAATTTGACCCTTACAGGGCATGCTAAAAGCGGCAGGCCGCCTTGGAGCCATGCCCGAAAGGAAGGAAACGCATGAAAAAACGCGCCCCTTTATTTGTGCCGCCCAAGCCCCAAAAGCGCATGGGACGCGCGCCGGTGCGGCACTAGACAAAAATCAAACGGATAGGATGAAAAGATGCATTTTGACGAATTGGAGCTGATGGAGCCGCTTTTGCGTGCCGTAAAGGATTGCGGCTACGAGGAGCCTACCCCCATTCAGCGGGAAACGATTCCGCCCGTTTTGACGGGCCGCGATGTGCTGGGCTGCGCCCAGACGGGAACAGGGAAAACCGCGGCGTTCGCGCTGCCTATTTTGCAAAGGCTGCATACAAGCCGTAAGCAGCATGCCGGCAAGCGCACCATCCGCGCCCTTGTGCTTACGCCCACGCGAGAGCTGGCGCTGCAGATTTACGAAAACTTTGAAGGCTACGGCAAAAATCTGCCGCTGCGCTCCTGTGTTATTTTTGGAGGCGTGGGGCAGCAGCCGCAGGTGGACGCGCTAAAGCGCGGAGTGGATATTTTGGTGGCCACGCCGGGCAGGCTGAACGATTTGATTCATCAGGGCTATATTACGCTGGAGCATTTGGAGGTTTTTGTGCTGGACGAGGCCGACCGCATGCTGGATATGGGCTTCATCCACGATGTGAAAAAGGTGATTGCGCTTTTGCCCAAAAAGCGGCAGACGCTGCTGTTTTCCGCCACCATGCCTGCGGAGGTGGAAAAGCTGGCGCTGAGCATTCTTACCGCGCCCGTAACGGTGAAGGTGGATCCTGTGTCTAGCACGGTGGACAAGATTGCGCAAAGCCTGTACCTGGTGGATAAGGCCAACAAAAAGCTGCTGCTGGCCAAGCTGCTTAACGAGCCCGGAGTGGAAAGCGCGCTGGTATTTACCCGTACCAAGCACGGCGCGGACCGGGTTGCGCGCGAGCTGGCGCGCGCAGGCGTGCAGGCCCGCGCCATCCACGGCGACAAGAGCCAGAACGCGAGGCAGCAGGCCCTTACGGATTTTAAAACGGGCAAGGTGCGCGTGCTGGTGGCCACGGATATCGCCGCCCGCGGCATCGATATCGCGGGGCTGTCCCATGTGTTCAATTACGACCTGCCAAACGAGCCGGAGGCCTATGTGCACCGCATCGGCCGCACGGGGCGCGCGGGTATGGAAGGCATTGCGATCAGCTTTTGCTGCATTGATGAAATGAAGGAGCTCAAGCAGATTGAAAAGCTCATCGGCAAGGAAATCCCGCGCCGGGAGAGCGAGTGGCCTATGCAGGTGTTTACCGAAACGGTGAAGCAGCCGCGCCAGCCCCGGCCCTCCCGGGAGGAACGCGCCGCCGCCCCCGCCCAGCGGGCGCGCCGCCAGCAAGCAAAGCAAGCCGCGCCTGCGCCGGCGCGCAAGGCGCCTGAAAGGCCTGGCCAAAGCGCGACGCCTGGGATGAAGGCCACGCCGCTGGAGCGGCCCGCGCATGCCGCGCCCGCACGTCCCGCCGTTTCGCGGGCCATACCGCGGGAGCAGGCGGAAACGCCCGTGCGAGCGGCGCGTGAGAGTACGCATGCCTATGAGGAAATGCTAAGACGAAACCGGCGGCAGCGCCGCCCCCTGGCCACCGGCGGCGACCGCCGCTAAGGCCTTCCGCTTTTTACACATAAGGAGAAAAAACGCATTATGTCCAAACAAATGACGGCCGAACAAAAGCTGCGCTACATGACGGTTACGCCCCTGCCCAAGCTGGTGTTTTCGCTGGCGGTACCAACGATTATCAGCATGCTCATTACCTCGTTTTATAACATGGCCGATACTTATTTTGTGGGCCTGATCGGCTCGGCCAGCGCAAGCGGCGCGATGGGCGTGGTGTTCCCGCTGATGGCCATTATGCAGGCGGTAGGCTTCATGTTTGGACATGGCTCCGGCAACCACATGTCGCGCGTGCTGGGCGCTGGGGATACGCAGGATGCGCGGCGCATGGCGGCAACGGGGTTTGTGAGCGCGTTTGCGGCAGGCCTTGTGATTATGGCCGTGGGCCTGCTCGCGGCGGAGCCGCTGGTGTATGCCTTGGGCTCCACGGATACCATCGCGCCCTATGCGCAGCAGTATGTGCGTTTGCTCATGCCGGGCGCGCCGTTCCTGGTGGCAAGCCTGGTGCTGAACAACCAGCTGCGGTTCCAGGGCAGCGCGTTTTACGCCATGATTGGCATTACTTCCGGCGCGCTAATCAACATCGTGCTGGATCCGCTGCTGATCTTTGGCATGAATATGGGCGTAGCGGGGGCGGCGCTGGCCACCAGTTTCAGCCAGATGGTCAGCTTTTTTCTCCTGCTGGCGGGCACGAACCGTGCCGGAAACATTCAGATCCGGCTTAGCAACTTTACGCCTACGCGCGAGAACTTTCGCGAAATATTCCGCGGGGGCGTGCCCTCGCTGGCGCGGCAGGGCCTCAACAGCCTGGCTACGGTATGCCTGAACCTTGCGGCGGGCGGTTATGGCGACGCGGCCATTGCGGCCATGAGCATTGTTTCCCGCGTGATGATGATGGCGGTGAGCGCGATCATCGGCTTTGGGCAGGGCTTCCAGCCCATCTGCGGCTTCAATTACGGCGCCGGGCGCTATGACAGGGTGCGCAAGGCGTTTTGGTTCTGCGTCAAAATTGCCTTCGGCGTGCTGGTGGCAATCGCCGCGGCGGCGATTGCGCTGGCGCCGCATATCATCAGCCTGTTTTTGGCTGGAAACGAGCAGGTGCAAAGCATCGGCACGCTGGCCCTAAGGCTGCAATGCGCGTGCGTGCCGCTGTTTGCATTTACCTGCCTTGCCAATATGCTGCTGCAAACCATGGGCATCGCGGGCCGGGCCACGCTGCTGGCTATGGCGCGGCAGGGCCTGTGCTTTATTCCCGCGGTGCTGCTGTTGGAGCGCGCCTTTGGGCTACTGGGCGTGCAGATGGCCCAGCCCGTGGCGGACGTGTTGGCCTTTTTGATGGCCCTGCCCCTGACGCTGCCTGTTTTGCGCGATTTGCGCACGCGGGAGGAAAAGGCGGATCAGAAGGAAAATATTCTTGAAAAAGAGTGAACCTATTGCCATGCTTTTCCGTCTATATAGGGGAAAAGGGAAGGGAGGCCGCCGGCACGTAGGCTGCGCAGGAAGGAGGAGCGTCCGTACCGCCAGGTGATTCACTGCTTTTCTGGTAATGTTTTCAAATATTACGCAAGTATTACGTTGACAGCCTATTTCCTAAAATGGTATAATCCTTAACAATGGAGCTATATGCTTCAAGCCTGTGTGAAACATGAGGAGGTTGAACCGTGAAAAAGGTCTTATCTATCCTGCTGGCGGCTTCGCTGCTGCTGGCTGCCGTGCCCGCCATGGCCGCTAAGAATGACGCCGGAACCAACTATACCCTCGACATGAGCGGCGTTGTGCTGCAAAACGCCGCCGACCGCAACATTACGCCAGCGGCTGGCGCGCTTGATGCAAACCCCACAATCAGCGGCGAAAGCCCGACCACCGGCATGCCCCTGAGCGACGGGCTGTACATGCCCATGCTTGTGCAGATCAGCAATCCCGAGGGCACGGAAAAGGTGAATGGCAAGAGCGTATCTGCCGCCGGCATTGGCGAGCGCGCCCCCTGGGGCGGCCAGTATGCGGATATCGTGTACGAAGGCATCCTGTACCGTTCCGGCCAGACCCGTATCACCTTCCTGTTCAACGATAGCTTTGCCGAAGGCCAGCCTGTGAGCGTTGGCCCCGTGCGTTCGGCCCGTATTGGCCACGTGCTGCTGCGTGAGGAGTGGCAGGGCGGCATTGTGTACGCCGGCGGCCCCCGCCGTGAGGAGAACGACATTGCCGAAATGTTCGCCCAGCTGGGCGCTAGCGAGAAGGGCGTTACCTTCAACCTGCTGGATGGCAAGTATCAGGAGTACAAAAACCGCGTGCAGGGCGTAAAGGCCCCCGACAACTACAATGTAAACCTGACCGGCATACGCACGCTGGTTCCTTCCACCACCGTCGCTACCCCGCACCCCTTCCTGTTTACCGATGTAAGCCCTTATGTGGACGGCTATGACCTGGCTTACAACATCAATCTGGACTGGGGCCATAAGAAGTACATCTCCCACTTCTATTATGACGAGGCCAACAACCTTTACCTGCGCTACTCCGGCGATGCGCCCTACATGACCTTTGCCGCGGCGGAGGATCGCAGCTCCGAAAACGAGGAGCAGATGTCCTTCAGCAATGTGATCATCCAGCGCGTGGGCTATGAGTACACCAACAACTCCAAGATTATGCCCGTGATGCAGAGCGTTGGCAAGGGCAACGCGGATATCTTCATCGGCGGCCGCTACATCCCCGGTTACTGGGTACGCGAGTCCACCACAAGCCCCACCGTGTTCCTGGACGACCAGGGCAACGAGATTCAGCTCACCCGCGGCAAGACCTTCATTGCGCACTTCCCGCCCGAGAGCCTGCTGACCTACACCGCGCAGTAAACCAAACCGTACTTGAAGCGGACGGCAAACGCCGTCCGCTTTCGCATGTATAGGTTGCGGTTTTGCGTTGATTGGGGTACAATAGAAGTACCAAAATTATAGCGATAAAGGAGAACGGTATGCCCTTATCAGGTTTATCCGCCCTGCCGCAGGAGCTGGGCGAGCTTGTGGATAGCTTTGTAACCATGAAGTGCCGCTACCAATCCGCCCTGCGCGAGGTACGCACGAAGCTGGAAATCCTGGACGACGAATTTCAAATGCGTTATAGCCGCAACCCCATTCACCATATGGAAAGCCGTATCAAAAGCCCGCAGAGCATCGCGCAGAAGCTTACGCGCAAAGGGCTGCCCCTTACGCCAGAGGCCGCCATGGAAAACCTGCATGATATCGCGGGGATTCGTGTGGTATGCGCTTATCTGAACGACGCTTATACCATCGCGCGCCTGTTGACGCAGCAGGACGATATACGCCTGCTGCAAACGCGCGATTACATTGCCGCCCCTAAGCCGAACGGCTACCGCAGCCTGCACCTGATTGTAGAGGTGCCGGTGTTTTTAAGCGAGGGCAAGATTCCCCTGCCGGTGGAGGTGCAGATTCGCACCATTGCCATGGATTTTTGGGCCAGCCTGGAGCATCAGCTGCGCTACAAGGAAACGGCAAGCATTCCGGAGGACTTGAACCGCCAGCTTCATGAGGCGGCTGAGAAAATTGCCATGCTGGATGGCGATATGCAGCATATCCACGATCAGATGATGGAACTGGTGCATCCTTCGGGCGCAAAGGACAATGGCGGCGTTGAAAGAGCCCTTTAGGTTATGGCCCTGGCAGCAAAGCCGGCATAGAAACCGCCTCCCCCGTGCATACTTGCATGGAAGGAGGCGGTTTTTAGTGATCGGCTTTTTATTTAGCATTATCGCGGGCGCGGCCATGAGCGTGCAGGGTGTAATGAACACACGCTTGCAGGATGACCTGGGGCTTTGGGAAGCCAACGCTTATGTACAGGGCACGGCCTTCGCCCTTTCGCTGATTGTGATGTGGCTGTTTGGCACCGGGAACCTAAAGGCTTTGGCTACCGTGCCAAAGGGCTATTTGCTGGGCGGCGCGCTGGGCCTGGTCATAACCGTTACGGTGATGCTGTCCATCAAAGGGCTAAATCCAACCATCGCCATTTCCACAATCCTGATTGCGCAATTGCTGGTGGCCGCAGCCATAGACGCATTCGGCTGGATGGGACAGGAGAAGGCGGCCATGGGCGTTAAGCAATTTCTGGGCCTGGCGCTTATGCTGGGCGGCGTGGTGGTGTTCAAGCTGCGTTAGAGAGCCGTTCACCCCTGCGGCCCGTCCAGCAGGGCGGTGGTAAGGCTGCTTAGCTGCTCGATGGCCTCGCTTAAGGAATTCAGCGAGTCATTCACCTTTTGCCCGCTGGCCAGCTTGGCGTCGTATCCCTCAATGATGGTATAGATGCCGTCAAATACGCTTTGCTCGTACAGCCGGCCGATTTCGCCATACATCCCCACGTTGAGGTCGTTAATGACCTCAACGCCATGCACATACTGGCGAATTCTGCCCAGCATGGCGGAGGTGGAGCTGGCCCCCAGGCGGCTTAGGGAATTCACGCTGGAAATGGCGTGCTGCACCTCGCTGCGAAGGCGGGTGTTGCGCTGGGCCTCGAAGTTGCCCTCGTTGATACCGCCCACGCCCGCCAGCTTGAAGATCAAGAAAGCGGCCAGCAGCACCAGCACAATGATGATAATGGGTTTATAGCGGTTAGAGCGCATCACGGCGTTGTAACCGTTAGAACGCGTATATCGCGTCATGGATGTTGCCCTCCTTATAAGCTGAAATAGGATCGCTGCTATTATAGCATATTTCCCACAAGTGGTAAAGTAGGGCAAAAAATGATGCGTTTTTGCGATAATTGTGGTGGCATAGGGACGATTTTGTGGAGAAACGGACGCTTTTTGGCGAAAAGGGTCGCAGGAGGGGAGCACGATGGGAATAGCGCTGCTGCTGGCATGGGGCGTGGCCGTATGGCGCGGAACCGCCAGCCCTGCCCGGGCGCGCGCGTTTGGCTGGCTGGCGGCGTGCGCGCTGGCGTTTTCCATGCTCACACAGCTTTGGCTATTGGGCCTTGACAGGCTGCTTACGCTGGAAACGGGACTGCCGCTGCACCTGTGCGGCCTGTTTGGGGTGTTGTCCATTCCCATGCTTATAGGAAGGGCACCTGCGGCGCTGTATGAGCTATTGGCTTTCCTGGCCGCTCCCGCGGCGGCCGTTACGCTGCTTTTTCCCGCGGTGATGCGCTGCTCGCACCCGCAACTGATGCGTTTTGCCTTTTTACAGCTGCATGCCCTGGTGGCGCTTATGCCGCTTTATTTTTTTCGCACAGGTAAGCCGCTGCCTAGGGATCCGCGGCGTGCGCTGGTGTTGGGCAACGGCTATTTGGTGGCGGTGAGCGCGTTTAACCGCGCCGCGAATACCAACTATTTGTTTTTAAGCGCCGCGCCTGCCGGCACGCCGCTGGCCGCGCTGCGGACGCAGGGCGGCGCGTATTATATATGCGCTTTGGAAATTATGTGCATGCTTGTGTTTGCGTGGCTTGACAAGCTGTATGGACGAATAAACGCCTATTGCAGGAAGTAGCTGAGCATGTAGCCCGTATAGCCGTTGTAGCTGACCTTACACCAATCCGGGCCGGGAATGAGCACCGTAACCGAGCTGCCAGAGGGCACGCGCGTGCGCACGTTGCTCTGCGTCATATCGGCGTTGGCACGCAGGTTCACATATGTGCCGCTGGGATGGTATACCGTGCGCCTGGGCGTGGAGGGCAGGTTATACAGGGTGATGTAGCGGGTCATCACGTAGCCGGAAAGGCCGGTGGATTGGTCGGTAACGGCGCACCATTCGGTGCCCTGGCCGTCCACCCACAGGCGGGCGCCGTTATAGAGCTTGTCCAGCACATCCGCGCCTGTGGAGGAATAACGGCGCAGGTTCAGCGCTTGCGTGCTGCGGGGGTTGCTCACCACGGCGTACGCCGTGCCGGAGGAGCCGCTGCCGGTTTGCGCGGCGATATCGCGGGCGGCGTGCAGGCCCTCCACCAAATAATCGCTGCTGATAAAGCCGGTATAGCTATCTATGCTCACAGACCACCAGCCGTTTCCCTTGCATAGCACCATTGCGTAGCTGTCGCCCGGAAATTGGCGCACCACGCTGTAATTCATGCCGGGGCCGCTGCGCAGGTTGATGGCGGTATTGTTGGGCGTTTTTACGGTGGCAACGGTGGCGCTGCCCGCGTTGCGGCGGCCCCAGTCGCTTACATATTCGCTGCGCACATAGCCAACCTGGCCGTTGATTTCCACGCAGTACCAGCCGTTATTGACGCTTAGCACATGCAGGGGCACGCCGTTATAGAAAATGCCGAGCACCTGCGCGCTATAACTGGGCTGCGCGCGGAAATTAAGGAACGCGCCGCCGTTTTGGTTGGTTACAATGGCGGTCCAGGTAAAATCATCCCCGTCCAGGGCCAGATCAATGTAGTTTTTGCTCATATAGCCTGTGCGCCCATCGGGAGTGCGCACATAATAGAAATTGTTCTGGCTGCCGTTGATTTCCACCCAGGTGCCGCGCGTGTAGCTGCCCAGCCACTGGCTGGACGAGCTGCCCTGCGCGCGCAGGTTGAGCGTATCGGTGCGGTAAATTACGCCAAATTCTGCCAGCGCGGATGCGCAGGCGAGCAGGCTGACCAGAAAAACCAGCAGGACCAGGAAATGCCTTTTGGACTGCTTCATGGGAACGTCCTCCTTCGGGATGGCGGCGGCAGGGGATTTTGGAACCGCTTTACAAATGGAACGGGACAGGATGCAAAAATCTTCCCGCAATCTTCGCCTTTATTTGTGATATTTCGGCAGGGCCAGCACGGCCTGAACGGCCTGGCGGATAGCCTCGTCCGATACGGGGGGAAGCCCGTCCGGGCCAAAGCGCACGTGCAGAAAAAATTCATGCGTGCCGTTGTTGCCTGTTACGGGGCTGTGCGTAACGCCCGCCACATGCGTGCCTGGCTGGGCGTTCAGGGCGTCGCACAGGCGGCGCAGCAGGGGCGCGTAGCTTTCGGGAGGGAGCGCGCCGGTGCGCCGCGCCTCCGCGTCGCCGGTTTCAAAAAGCGGCTTCACCAGGCACATAAGCTCGCCCGCGCCGTGCATGATGCTTTGAAACTGCGGCACGGCTTTTACCAGCGACAGGTAGCTTAAATCCACGCTGCCAAGCGTGGGCACAGGGGAAAGGGAGAGCAGCCGTTCATCGCCGATGTTGGTTTTTTCCAGGTTGACCACGCGCGCATCCTGCGAGAGCGAACCGGCCAGCTGCCCAAAGCCTACCTCTACCGCGTACACCAGCGCCGCGCCGTGCTTGACCAGGCAATCCGTAAAGCCGCCCGTGCACGCCCCCGCGTCGATGCATACGCGGCCCTTCACAGGCACGCCAAAGGCGCGAATGGCCCCTTCCAGCTTGTAGCCGCCCTTGCCCACATAGCGGTCGTCCAGGCCGCGCACGCTCATGGGCTTGTCCATGGGGACGCGCTGCCCGCCGGTGGTTACGGGGATTGCGCCGCAGAAAACCGCGCCGCTCATAAGATAGGGCAGCGCCGCCTCCTTCGTTTGAAAGAAGCCCTCGTTGAGCAGGCGTTCCAGAGCCGTCGCCTTCTTTACCATACGCCTTCAGCCTTTTCAAGGGGCAGCCAGGCGAGAATGCGCTCGATATGGCGATCCCAGAAGTCCCAGGTGTGCGCGCCGGGCTCGGTATGGTATTCGATGGGCAAAACCTCGCCAAACTGGGCTACAAAATGCTCGTTGGCTTCAAAAAGAAAATCCTCCGTGCCGCAGGCAATGTACATTTGCGGGGCGCGTTCCGGCGTTTTGGCCAAGCGGGCGGCCCTGGCAAACAGCGCGCCGGGGCCGCGCTTGAGGGCCTCCTCGCCGCCATAGATGGCATCCAGCTCGCGCACCATATCGGGATTTTGCTCGCGGAAGGTATCATAGCCCTTTTCCATTTCCAGACAGCCGGAGATGCTGGCAACGGCCGCATAGCGGTTGGGCTGGGTAAGGCCCAGCTTTAGCGAGCCGTAGCCGCCCATGGACAGGCCTGCGGCAAAACGGCCCTTGCGCTTGCGGCACAGGGGGAAGTAGCGCTCCAGCACGCTGGGCAGCTCGCTGGAAATGAAGGTATCGTACTTTGCGCCATGCGCCATGTCCATATAAAACGAGCGGTTCGCCGCAGGCATTACCACGGCGACGCGATACAGGCGGGCATATTGCTCAATGCGCGTTTGCCTTAACCACATGGTGTGGTCGTCGCTAAGGCCGTGCAGCAGATAAAGCGCAGGTACTGGCGCGGCGGATTGGCCCATCACCTTAGGCTCGGGCAGAAGCACATAGGCAGCCGTTTGGATGCCCAGAACCTCGCTGTAAAAATGGAAATCCATAAAGACCATAAAAAGAATGCCTCCCCGATGCAAACTGGGATTGTTTGTACCTGTATCATAGCATAAAATGGGGGCAATTCCAATACGGGAATCCATGCCGAAGCATATTAGCCGTGCGAGGGAACGATTTCGGCAAACATGCGGGCTTTTTGGCCGTTTGGCAGGGTAAGCTCAACATACATCCAATACTCATCCAGGGTGCAAAGGCGCGTGGAGGGGTACATGTCGCCAGTGAGATCATAACGGTTGCCCAGCCCCAGCGGATCGCTGGTAACAAATTGATTATCCTGATACATGTAGGTGGACTCAAAGTGAAGCTCAGGTACCTGATCAGGCTGTTCCATAGCGCTTAGGGGAATGTAGCCAAAGCGCAGATGTCCCTGATTAACCCGATACTGCACGAGCACCCATTTCTTTTCCTTGCCGAAAACCTGAATCCAGTCGTTCGTGCTTACGCAGGCCTTGCCGTCCGCCTCCCGAAAGTAGGAGGCGCTTGGCCCGCTATATACGGGATAGGTTCCCGGCTTGATACGCGCGCCGCAGGGCTGGGGCATGGAAAAAGCGCAGTCCGCCGTGGGGATGATGGGCGCTTCGCCCGAAAGATAACCGGCATGGGCCTGCTGCATGACCTGATATACCTTTTGCAGATCAAGGGTTTCAAGCGAGCGCATGCAATCCGGCAGCGGAGCGCGGATGCACATGGCCTGCGAGAAATCCCCGGTGTCCAACGTCAAAAGGGCTCCCTGGGGAACAGCCGTCCAATACGCGTCGTTGGTTTCGCTGCCGGAATAGATTCCTATGGATTTGAGCTGGCATACGCCCGCGTCGCTTCGCGAAAGCTCGGCTGTGTAGGAAACGCCGTCCAGTTCAAAATAGATGTATCCAACGTCGTATTGGCCGTGGAGCAGCTGGCAGTTCACATGTAGACTGCCTTCTTCGGCCTCTGCGGGAATTAGCGCCGCATTGCGCACCTTTGCGGTTTGGGGCGCAAGCCCGTCCACCATATAAAACACACGCGAGCCCGCGCGGTCTATTATGGCTGCGGCGATCTGCTTGCCGTCCTGCGCAGCGGCGTCCCAGGCGAGCGGGTTGCAATCCGTCCAGCTTTCATTGGGAAAGGCGGCTTCCAAAACGGAAAGGGCCGCGCTGCGGGCGGACGTATCCCCCTCAGCCGGCGTGCCCAGCGCATGGGCGGGAAACAAAAGCAAAACCATGGCAAGGAACCCCAAGAGGAGTTGTTTTCGCATCGTGTATCGCTCCCTTTCCACGAATATCCAACCATAGGACGAATGAAGCCCCTTCATCCCTGCATTGGCTTGACTTCCCTGTCAAATCAGGGCATAATACAAGCTGCCGGTTTTGGCAGGGAGGGGGACGGCGCGTGCGGCATGAGATCACGCAGGTAGAGAGCCATTCAGTGGCGCAGCGTTATGGCGTGCGCGCGGGCGACTGGCTGCTGGCCCTTAACGGCGAGCCTGTGGAGGATGAAATTGATTATCAGGCGCTGATTGCGGGCAGCCGGGTGCGAATGGCCCTGGAACGGGATGGCAAGCCGCTTGAAATCGATATCCACAAGCAGGAGGGCGAGGCGCTTGGCCTGCATTTTGGGCAGACGATGGCGCTGTCGCCGCGCACATGCTACAACAACTGCGTGTTTTGCTTTATCGCCCAAATGCCGCCCAATCTGCGCAAAACCCTGTATGTAAAGGATGACGACTGGCGCTATTCCCTGATGATGGGCAACTTTGTAACGCTTACCAACGTAAACGAAAAGGAGTTTGACCGCATTATCCGGCGCAAGGCCTCTCCGCTGTACATCAGCGTGCATACCACCGACCCGGAGCTGCGCTGCCGCATGATGAACAACCGCTTCGCAGGCGATATTATGCAGCGCCTGACCCGCCTGAAGGACGCGGGAATCAAATTCCACTGCCAGATTGTGGTTTGCCCCGGCTGGAACGATGGGGAGCAGCTCCTGCGCACGCTTAATGATTTGCGCTCGCTGGCCCCGGCTGCGCAGACGGCGGCCATGGTGCCAGTGGGGCTGACCAAGTTTCGTGAAGGGCTGGCGCCGCTCAGGCCCTTCACCTGCGAGGAAGCCTGCGCGCTGCTGGACGCCATCGCGCCCTTTCAGGAGGCGTGCCGCCGCGAGCTGGGCACCACCTTCGCCTTTCCCAGCGACGAATTCTTTTGTATCGCTGGGCGGGACATCCCGCCGGAGGCGTGGTATGAGGACTTTGCGCAGATTGAAAACGGGGTGGGCCTTTTAAGGCGCTTTGCGTGTGAAATGGAGGAGGCCGAGCGCTTTGAAAGGCTGTACGGCGACGCGCGGCCCGCGCCCCCAAAAACCTATGTGATTCCCACGGGCGTGAGCGCCGCGCCGCATATGCGGCGCTTTGCGGAGCGCTTTGGCCCACAGGGGGTTAGGGTGAAGGTGATCGCGGTGGAAAACCAGTTCTTTGGCACAACGGTTACCGTGGCCGGGCTGCTTACCGGAGGCGACGTGCTTAGCGCCCTGACGGACGAAGCTGTGGCGGGCGCGGATGAAATTTTGCTCTGCTCCGTAATGCTTAGGCATGAGGGCGACCTGTTCCTGGACGATATGCACATAGACGCTTTCCGCGCGAGAGCGCCGCTGCCCGTGCATGTGATCGCCTGTGACGGACAGGCCTTTTACGACGCGCTGCGCGGGCGCTTTGACGATTGATTGGAATATGTAAGGAGAGAAACTATGGCAAAGCCGCTTGTGGCCATTGTTGGCCGCCCAAACGTGGGCAAATCGACCTTTTTTAATAAGATTGCGGGAAGGCGCATCTCCATTGTGGAGGATGTGCCCGGCGTAACGCGCGACCGCGTATATGCCGATGTGGAATGGATGGGCCGCCGCTTTAGCATGGTGGATACCGGCGGCCTGGATATGCGCAGCGAGGATGTGCTGCTGTCCCAGATGCGCCGCCAGGCGGAAATTGCCATGGATACGGCGGATGTGATCTGCTTTTTCTGCGACGGGCGCGCGGGCCTGACCAGCGAGGACGAGGATGTGGCCAACTACCTGCGCCGCACCCGCAAGCCGCTGCTGCTGGTGGTTAACAAGATGGATTATAAGGGCCTGGAAGAGCAGCTCTACGAATATTACAACCTGGGCCTGGGCGATCCCATCGCCATTAGCAGCACCAATATGCTGGGCCTGGGCGATTTGCTGGAGGAGATCGTCAAGCGCCTGCCGCCTGCCGATCCGGACGAGCAGGAGGATGAGGCGCATGTGATCCAGCTGGCCTTGGTGGGCAGGCCCAACGTGGGCAAAAGCTCGCTGTGCAACAAGCTGCTGGGGCAGGAGCGCACCATGGTGAGCGACATTCCCGGCACCACGCGCGACGCGATCGACACCTTTTTTACCGATGCGGATGGCACGCGCTATAATATCATTGATACGGCGGGGATGCGCAAAAAGAAGGCCGTGGAGGATGAAAGCCTGGAGCGATACAGCGTGCTGCGCTCCATCGCCGCCATTGACCGCTGCGACGTGGCCCTGCTGATGATTGACGCGCAAACGGGCGTGACCGAGCAGGATACCAAAATTGCCGGGCTTATTTTAAACGCCGGCAAGGCGGTGATCGTCGCCGTGAACAAGTGGGACGCGGTTGCAAAGGATACCAACACCATGGAGGCCTTCCGCAAGAAGGTGCTGTCCGACCTGAAATTTATGAGCTACGCGCCCGTGCTGTTTTTGAGCGCGCTTACCGGCCAGCGGGTGAATACCGTGCTTTCCGCCGTCAAAGCCGCCTATGAACAGTATAGCAAGCGCATTCCCACCGGCGTGCTTAACGAGGCGCTGGCAGATGCGCAGGCCAGCCTACAGCCGCCCGTGAGCGCGGGCCGGAGGCTAAAAATTTATTATGCCACGCAGCAATGCGCCTGCCCGCCCACGTTTGTGCTGTTCATCAACTCGGAGGAGCTGATGCACTTCGCCTACGAGCGGTATCTGGAGAACCATTTCCGCAAAAGCTTCGGTTTTGCCGGCACGCCAATTCGGTTTGTGCTGAGGGAAAAAACAAAGGATAAGTAAGGCCCGCGCTTTGGAAAATGCAAGCTTCCACAGGGAAGCACGGCGGAAAGAAAAAGGCCGTTCCCGCGCAACGCAGCTTTGCGCGGGAGCGGCTTTGAATCTTTGTGAAAAGCGCTTTTCTACCGCGCTTTATGGCCTATGCGTGCCCGCGCTGTACGGCGAAATTGCGCACATAGGTTTCCATGTCTGCCATATTCATAGGCTTACCAATCAGGAAGCCTTGGCCTTTTAGGCAGCCAAGCTCCTCAAAGAATTCAAACTGATCCTGCGTTTCAATGCCCTTGGCGCATATTTCCATATCCAGCGTATGGGCCATGTGCTGAATGGCTACCACCAGGCGGCAGGTTTGCTCATGGGAGGGGACCAGCGCCGCATAGGAGCGGTCCAGCTCCAAACCGTCAAAATGCACTTCGCGCAGCAGATCGACGTTTGCATGCCCTGTTCCAAAGTTTGCCAGCCATAGGCCCACGCCCTGCCCGTCGTGCAATGCGTTAAGGTTTTTCTCCCCGGTGGACGTTAAATTTTGCGCCTCGCTTAGTTCAAACTGAAGCTTTTTGGGGTTTATGTTCAGCCGTTCTATAAGGCTTAGGATATCGTCGATAAATTCCTCGCGGTTGGCGTAAAAGGGAAGCAGGTTGAGCGACAGCGTAACGTTGGTATTGGTTGCGTTACTCAGGCGAATGCCGGACTTCATCGCTTCCTCCATAAACCAACGGGAAAAAAGCAGCGTCAGCGCCTCGTCCGCCTCGATGATTTCCAGCATAGGCCAGGCGGGCATTATGCCGCCATCCGCCATATGAAGCTTTTCCACCAAAACCTCATAGGTATTGCAGGTGTTTTTTCCAAAGGTCCATTTGGGCTGCCCATAAAGCTCGAATGCGCCCCGGAGGATTGCGTCAGCGATCATATTGTGATTCATGGTTTTGTCCCCTTTCCAAACATACGGTCGCTTCATTTTGTTTTAACTGTCGGTTTTACGGGTACGAACTCTGCTATCCTTATACGCTATACATTCGATAGGGCCAATATCCTTTCCTGCCGGAGCGGCATGCGAAAATACCGCGTTGCACCGTTTTTTGATATACCTGCGCATAAACAAATGCGTACTTGCCAGAAAAACGTTTTAATGCTATGCTGAACACGCCTGCGCATAACGCGCGGCAAAAGGCGAAAAAAGGGGGCGCGCATCACGGAGAGGCCGATGCTTGAAATGCTTGAGCGCACGGCGGGCCGCGTGTCCCTGCACATGCCGGGGGCGCAGGGGCGCGGGCCGTTTGGCGCGATAGACCCCTACCGGCTGGATACCACCGAGCTGCCTGAAACGGACGACCTGTACGCGCCCAACGGGGCGATTGCCCGGGCGCAGGAGCTGGCGGCGCGCAGCGCTGGTGCGGCGCATACCATTTTGCTGCATGGCGGGTCCACGGCGGGTATGCATGCGATGCTCTTGTATGCGGCCCGCCGCGGGGAACAGGTGATTTTGCCGCGCAACGTGCACTTGAGCGCGCTGAACCTGTGCGCCACCGCGGGGCTAGAGCCTGTGTTTGCCAGGCCCGCCTATACGCCCGACGGCTTGCCCTACACGCCGCAGGAGCGTTATTTGGAGGCGCTTGAAAAGCATCCCGGCGCGCGCGCGATGCTGGTGGTCAGGCCGGATTATTACGGCGGCCTGTACTGGCCCAAGGCGGCGGTAGAGCGGGCGCACGCGCGGGGAATGCTGGTGCTGTGCGACGAGGCGCACGGCGCGCATCTCAACTGGGACGCCCAAACGCCAAACGCGCTGGAACTGGGGGCGGATGTGAGCGTGCAGTCCGCACACAAAACGCTGCCCGCGCTTACGGCAGGCGCATGGCTGCATGCCGGCCCAGGGGTGGACGCCGCGCGGCTTAGGCGCATGCTGCGCATGGTGCAAACCAGCAGCCCGGCCTTTGTGGGGCTTTTGTCGCTGGATGATGCGCGCGCCTGGATGGACGCGCGCGGCGCGGCGGCCTTGGAAGCGCTCAAAGGCGCTGCGCGCCTGTTTTATGAACGGGCGGCCAAGCTGGGATACGCCGACGGCCAGGCCGCGCGCGGCTTTGCTTGCGACAAAACGCGGCTGGTGCTGGAAGCGCCGCAGGGCGGCTTTGCGCTGGCCGGGCAACTGGCGCGGATGGGCCTGGACGCAGAAATGAGCGATGAGCGGCGCGTCGTATGCATCTTGTCGCTGATGGATGGCGGGGAACGGCTGGATTGGCTGCTGGCGGCGCTTGAGCGCATCGGCCCCCAGATGGGGGAAGCGGCCCGGCCGCTGCCGGCCCCTCCGCGCGAGCTGCCCGAACGCGCGATTGCACTGGACGAGGCGGCGTTCGCGCCCACGGAGGCGCTCGCGCCCGGGAAGGCCATGGGCCGCATAAGCGCCGCGCATGTGGGGCTTTACCCGCCGGGAACGGCGCTGCTTGCGGCAGGCGAACGCGTTACGCCTGCGCTGGCGGAATACCTGAGCGGCCTTGCCCCCTCCCGGGTGTTTGGCCTGAATGCGGACGGTACCCTGAACTGTGTACGATAAAGGAGCGAAGCGCATGGATATCTTTCCCTACGACGCTGTGGTATTTGACTTGGACGGCACGCTGTTTGACGCGGAGGACGGTATTATCTCCTCCGTGCTGGTTGCCCTGGACAAGCTGGGCCTGACCCCGCCGCCTGAAACCGACCTGCGCGAGGTAGTGGGCCCCCCGCTGCGCAATTCGTTCCGCGACCTGCTGGGCGTGCCGGAGGAGCTGGTCGAGCGGGCGATGGAGCTGTACCGCGAGGATTTCAGCAAGCGCGGCATGTATCTATACAGCGTATACCCCAACGTGCGCAGCACCCTGCGCATGCTGCGCGAGGGCGGGGTGCACGTGGCCATGGCCACCAGCAAGCCGCTTTGGCTGGCGATGGATATATTGGTGTACTTTGGCCTGGACGGGGCGTTTGACCGCGTGGTTGGCGAGGAAAGCGGCGCGACCCAACTGGGCAAGGCGGAGCTGATTCGCCGGGCGTTGCCGGATAAATACCGCCGGGCGGCCATGGTGGGCGATCGCAAGTTTGATATGGCCGGCGCGCGGGCAAACGGCATTGAGGGGATTGGCGTAAGCTACGGCTGCGGCAGCGAGGAGGAGTTACAGGATGCGGGCGCTACGGTGATTGTGCCCGATACGGAGGGGCTTCGCGCGCTGCTATGCCCTGGCGGCAAAATTCCCCGCGGCTTCTTTTTAACCGTGGAGGGCCCGGACGGCAGCGGCAAAACCACGCAGGTGGAGCTGTTGGAAAAAAGCCTGCGCCAGTTTGGCTTTAGCGTGCTGCATACCCGCGAGCCCGGCGGCTGTGAGATCAGCGAGGATATCCGCCGCATCATTCTGGATACCAAAAATACGGAAATGTGCGCCCAGTGCGAGGCGCTTTTGTACGCGGCTTCGCGCGCGCAGCATGTGCATCAGGTCATCCGCCCGGCGGTGGAGCGCGGCATGCTTGTGCTGTGCGACCGCTTTGTGGATAGCTCTGTGGCCTACCAGGGCGGCGGGCGCGAGCTGGGCGTGGAAACCGTGCAGCAGATGAACGAACCCGCCGTGGACGGCATGCTGCCGGATGCGACGCTGTATTTGGCCATAGACCATCGCGAGGCGTTGGGCAGGCGGCTGGCCGCCTCCACGCCGGACAGGCTAGAGCTGGAGGCGGACGAGTTTCATGACCGGGTGCAAAAGGCCTATGAGCGGCTGGCGCGTGAAAACCGCAAGCGCTATTTGATGGTGGACGCGTCACAGGATATTCAAAGCGTCGCAAGCGACGCGCTTGCCGCCGTGCTGGGCAGGCTTTTGCCGGAACGCAGGCACGGCTGATTGCGAAGGGGAGAGCGGCTTGGAGAGAATTGTGGTTGGCATGTCCGGCGGGGTGGACAGCTCGGTAGCTGCGCTGCTGTTGAAGCGGCAGGGCTATGATGTGGTGGGCGTGTTCATGAAAAACTGGGATGAGAAGGATGAAAACGGCACCTGTACCGCCGCTGAGGATTGGAACGACGTGCAGGACGTTTGCGCCCGTATCGGCATTCCCTGCTATTCCGTCAATTTTGAAAAGGAATATTACGACCGCGTGTTCGCCTATTTTTTGGAGGAATACCGCCGGGGGCGCACCCCAAACCCGGATGTGCTGTGCAACCGCGAAATCAAGTTCAAAGCCTTTTTGGATTATGCCATGAAGCTGGGGGCCACGCATATGGCTACCGGGCATTTTGTAAAAAAAGGCGTCAGAGGCGGGCATACGGCGCTTTTGCGCGGCGACGACCCGGCTAAGGATCAAAGCTACTTTCTATATATGCTCAAGGAGCGCCAGCTGGAGCGGGCGCTGTTTCCCGTGGGCGGGCTTACCAAGGGGCAGGTGAGGGCCATTGCGGAGGAAAACGGCCTTTCCACCTTCCAAAAGAAGGATTCAACGGGCGTGTGCTTTATTGGCGAGCGCAACTTCCGCAGGTTTTTGCAGGGCTTTTTGCCCATGCAGCCCGGCGATATACGCACCGAAGCCGGCGAAAAGGTGGGGGAGCATATCGGGCTTGCGTACTACACGCTGGGCCAGCGCCGCGGCCTGGGAATTGGCGGCAGCGGCGACGGGCGGCGCTGGTTTGTAATTGAAAAGGATTTAAAAAACAACGTGCTTGTGGTGGCCCAGGGAGAGGACAGCCCGCGGCTGTACAGCCGTTATATCCTGGCCAGCCAGCCTACATGGGTGGCGGATGAGCCGCCCGCTAAGCAGGGAGCGCCCCTGCGGCTGACCGCGCGCTTTCGCTACCGCCAGCCGGACCAGGCTGTGACGGTGACGCTGCGCGGCGGCGAGCTGCTCATTGAGGCGGACGAATTGCAGCGTGCCGTAACCCCCGGGCAGAGCGTGGTTCTCTACCAGGGAGATGTATGCTTGGGAGGCGGCATTGCGGAAAAGGCCGGAATGGAGCCTTTTGTATAATCGGGTCAAAAAAAGGTCGCGCTAGAGCGGAAAAACAGTGTAAAAACAACGAATGCAGGAAAATCGCCTTGCGAAGATTTCGGGTTCTGGCTATAATTATCTCCAACATTCGCACAATTCCACGGGCGGATGCGAAAGATGTGTAAGGAGGAAGAAGAAACAATGAAGAAATTGGTTTGCATGCTCTTGACGCTTGTGCTGGCGTTGAGCTTTGTGCTGCCCGCCATGGCTGAGGACGCGATTAAGATCGGCGTGATCGGCCCCTTGACCGGCCCCTATGCGATTTATGGCAACGCCGCGCTTTATGGCGCTCAAATCGCTGCCGAGGAGATCAACGCCCTGGGCGGCCTGCAGTTCGTAATTGAGGGCCAGGACGACGAGGGCGACGGCGAGAAGGGCGTAAATGCTTACAACGCTTTGCTGGACGGCGGCACCAAGGTGATCTTGGGCACCGTGACCAGCGGCTCCTGCATCGCGGTTTCCGCCGTGGCGTTTGAGGAGCGCGTGTTCATGCTTACGCCTTCCGCTTCCGCTGACCTGGTTATTGCCGATAAGGACAATATGTTCCAGGTATGCTTCAAGGATTCCGCGCAGGGCTCCGCGTCCGCGCAGTATATCTTCGATAACAAGCTGGGCGAAAAGGTAGGCATCATCTACAACAACGCTATCGACTACTCCATCGGCATCTGCGAAACCTTCAAGGCCAGGGCTGCGGAGCTGGGCATGGAGATTGTTGCCGAGTCCGCCTTCAGCGACGACAGCAACGCCGACTTCTCCGTACAGGTAGCCGCCATGAAGGAGGCTGGCGCGGATGTTGTGTTCCTGCCCATCTATTACACCCCCGCTTCCATGATTTTGACCCAGGCCAAGGCGGTTGACTATGCGCCCATCTTCTTTGGCGTGGACGGCATGGACGGCATCCTGGGCCTGGAAGGCTTCGACAAGAGCCTGGCCGAGGGCGTAATGCTGCTGACCCCCTTCTCTGCCGATGCTGAGGATGAGCAGACCAAGAGCTTTGTGGCCAAGTATCAGGAGCTCCATGGCGAGATTCCCAACCAGTTTGCGGCTGACGCGTATGACGGCATGTATGCGCTGTACCAGGCGATGGTGAACACCGGCATCACTGCCGCTACCACGCCCGAGGAAGCCTGCGAGCTGCTGATTGCCGAATTCCCGAACCTGGAGGTTGCCGGCCTGACCGGTACCATGCATTGGGATTCTACCGGCGCTGTGAACAAGACGCCTACCGCCGTTGTGATTCAGGACGGCGTGTATGTGGGCGCTACCAAGTAAGCTGGAAAAATCCGCTGCCCGGGCAGGCGCGCCGTGCGCCCGCCCGGGCAGCAAGCCTTTTGGGCAGCTTTTGCCGCGCGCAGATGCATACACGCAATAAAGGTAACCAAGAGCAGTCAGAACCGCATCAAACCGCTGACTGTTGTTGGTTACCTTCGTGCGTTATCTGCGCAATTACACAAGAAGGGGGAATGGGGATATGATTTCCTTCCTGTCCCATCTGGTTAATGGGATCAGCTTGGGCAGCGTATACGCCATCATCGCGTTGGGGTACTCAATGGTGTATGGCATCGCAAAGATGCTCAACTTTGCTCATGGCGACGTCATCATGGTGGGCGCATATATCGCCTTTTGCGTAATGCAGTACATGGGTTTGCCGCCTGTTGTAGCGCTGGCCGCCGCCATGGTTGTGTGTACGCTTCTGGGCGTAATTATCGAGCGGCTGGCGTACAAGCCCCTCAGGCAGGCGACCTCGCTGGCGGTATTGATTACCGCCATCGGCGTAAGCTACCTGCTGCAAAACGCCGCGCTGCTCATTTGGGGCGCAAACCCCAAGGTATTCCCGTCGGCGATATCCATCCCGGCCATTAGGCTGTTTGACGGCGGGCTGCAAATCACGGGCGAAACGCTGATAACCATTTTGGCAAACATCGTTATTATGGTTGCGCTTACGCTGTTCACCAGCAAGACCAAGATGGGCAAGGCCATGCGCGGCGTTAGCGAGGATAAGGGCGCGGCTGAGCTGATGGGCATTAACGTAAACCTCACCATTTCCGTAACCTTTGCCATCGGCTCGGCATTGGCCGCCATTGCGGGCGTGCTCCTGTGCTCCTCCTATCCGGCGCTGATGCCCACCACGGGCGCTATGCCTGGCATTAAGGCCTTTACTGCGGCTGTGTTTGGAGGCATCGGCTCCATCCCCGGCGCCCTGGTGGGCGGCGTGCTATTGGGCATGATCGAGATCCTGGGCAAGGCCTATGTATCCACCGAGCTTGGCGACGCGCTGGTATTCGCGGTGCTGATTGTGGTGCTCCTGGTTAAGCCCACGGGCCTGCTTGGCAAGCCTGTGAGCGAGAAAGTGTGAGGTGAGATGGATGAAAACGAAGAACAGAAAAGCCATCGAAAACCTCATTACCTATGGCATTGTAATCGTGGCCTTTATCGCATGCCAGGTGCTGGCGGCCAACGGCGGCATGAGCCGTTCGCTCAAGGGCCAGCTGGTGCCTATCTGCGTGTACATTGTGATGGCCGTATCGCTTAACCTGGTAGTGGGCGTGTCCGGCGAATTGAGCCTGGGCCATGCGGGCTTTATGAGCGTGGGCGCGTTTAGCGGCGTTATCGCCTCGGCATGGTTCCTGGGCGCGTTTTCAATGGAAAATGAGATTGTGCGCCTGCTGCTTTCCATGCTCGTGGGCGGCGTGTTTGCGGGAATCGCGGGCGTATTGATCGGCATTCCCGTGCTCAGGCTGCGCGGCGACTATTTGGCGATTGTGACGTTAGCCTTTGGCGAGATTATACGCAACCTGATCAACTGCATATATATCAACCTTGAGGGCGGGGCCCTGTACTTTGGCTTTAACAACCCCAATTTGCCGGGCAAGGCGGTGCTTGCGGGCCCCAAGGGCACCGTGGGCGTAGATAAAATCGCCACCTTCACAATGGGATTTGTGCTGATCCTGTTTACGCTGTTTGTGGTACTGAACCTGATGAACAGCCGCTCGGGCCGCGCTATCATGGCCACCCGTGACAGCCGCATCGCGGCGGAGTCTGTGGGTATTAACGCAACCAAGTACAAAATGATGGCCTTCGTTACCAGCTCGGTGCTGGCGGGCATGGCGGGCGCGCTTTATGGTTTGAACTATTCTACCGTGGCGGCTGGCAAATTCAAATTTGACACCTCCATTCTTGTGCTGGTATTTGTGGTGCTGGGCGGAATTGGCAACATTCGCGGCTCCATTGTCGCGGCCACGCTGCTTACCATACTGCCTGAAATGCTGCGCGCCTTTAGCGATTACCGCATGCTGGTGTACGCCGTGGTTCTCATCCTGGTGATGCTGGCAACCAACAGCCCCTTCATCACCGCCAGGCTGCAAAGCGTGAAGGCGCTGTTCAAGCGCAAATCGCCCTCGGGCGGCAGGAAGGAAGGTGATGCGGCATGACGCAAAACAAACGGCAATCCGATACCAAAATGGTGCCGCTGCCCAGCTATGCCATCGTGCCTGAGCGCGATGTAGACAAGCGCCCCATGCTGGAAACGCGTCATCTGGGCATTGAGTTTGGCGGCCTCAAGGCCGTGGAGGATTTTAACCTGACCATTGGCCGCACGGAGATCGCGGGCCTGATTGGCCCTAACGGCGCGGGCAAAACCACGGTATTTAACCTGCTTACCAAGGTATACCAGCCTACCAACGGCGTGGTGATTTTGGACGGTAAGGATACCGCCGGCATGAATGCGGTGCAGGCCAATAAGCTGGGCATTGCCCGCACCTTTCAAAACATCCGCCTGTTTGGAAACATGTCCGTGGAGGATAATGTACGCATCGGCCTGCACAACCAGGTGAAATACGGCATGTTCTCCGGCATCTTCCGCCTGCCCGCTTTCTGGCGGCAGGAGAAAAAACAGCATGAAAAGGCGCTGGAGCTGCTTTCCATCTTTGATATGCAGGGTATGGCGGATGTAAAGGCCGGCTCGCTGCCCTACGGCGCGCAGCGCAGGCTGGAAATTGTGCGCGCGCTGGCAACCAATCCCAAGCTTTTGCTGCTGGACGAGCCTGCCGCCGGTATGAACCCGCATGAAACCGAGGAGCTGATGGAGAACATCATTAAGATTCGCGATCAGTTCCAGATTGCGGTTATGCTGATTGAGCATGATATGAACCTGGTGATGGGCATTTGCGAGGGCATTTGTGTGCTCAATTACGGCCGCATCATCGCCAAGGGCACCGCCAGCGAGATTCAGTCCAACCCCACCGTGATTGAAGCCTATCTTGGCAAGCGGAAGGAGGAAGAGGAATGAGCCTGCTGAAGGTTGAGGATATCCATGTGTATTACGGCGCGATTCACGCCATCAAGGGCGTTTCCTTTGAGGTAAACGAGGGCGAGATCGTAACGCTGATTGGCGCGAACGGCGCGGGCAAGTCCACAACGCTGAATACCATTTCAGGGCTGCTGAAGCCCCGCAGCGGCGCCATCTCCTTTGAGGGGAAAAGCCTTGCGGGCGTGCCTGCCTACAAGCTTGTTTCCCTTGGCATGGCGCTGTGCCCCGAAGGCCGCCGGGTGTTTCAGCAGATGACCGTGCGGGAGAACCTGGAAATGGGCGGGTATTCCCGTCCGGCCTCGGAAATTGAGGGCTCCCTGGAAAACGTGTTCAACCGCTTTCCCAGGTTAAAAGAGCGTGAAAAGCAGGTTGCCGGTACGCTAAGCGGCGGCGAGCAGCAGATGCTTGCCATGGGCCGCGCGCTGATGAGCAAGCCTAAGCTGCTCATGCTGGACGAGCCCTCCATGGGCCTGGCCCCCATTCTGGTAGAGCAGATTTTTGACATTATCAAGGAGCTGCATGAGGCCGGAACCACCATTCTGCTGGTGGAGCAGAACGCGCAGATGGCTCTTTCCGTTGCGGACAGGGCATACGTGCTGGGCACGGGCAAAATTTCCATGTCCGGCGACGCGCGCGAAGTGCTTGCGGACGACCGCGTGCGCAAGGCCTACCTGGGCGGCTGATTTAGGCGGTATGCAGATGCGCCGGGAGCGATCGCTCCCGGCGCATGCGCTTATGGAGGGAAGAATATGACGCTGTTTCTAACCAGCAGCCCATGCCTGAACGGGCTGGACAGGGCTGTGCTGAACCCTGCAAACGAATTTGTTGCGCGTATGAAGGCGGCGCTGCCGCCGGACGTGCGCTGCCTGTTCATCTGTTCCTCGCCGGATACGCCGGAAATGACGGAGCGCTTTGGACAGGACATGCGAAACGCCTTTCAGGAGGCGGGCATGCCCTTTGCGCGCTTTGCCGTGCTGGACAGCCGGAATGAGGATGACGCGCCCGCGCTGGTTGCCAATAGCAATTTCATCATTCTGGCAGGCGGACATGTGCCTACGCAGAACGCGTTCTTTCAGCATATTGGGCTTGCGGGGCTTTTGCAGGACTATACGGGCGTGATTATGGGCATTAGCGCCGGTACGATGAATGCGGCCTCCACCGTTTACGCCCAGCCAGAGCTGGAGGGGGAGGCGCTGGATCCGGAGTATGAGCGCTTCCTGCCGGGACTGGGGCTTACCGATGTGATGATTTTGCCGCATTACCAGATGGTGCGCGGCGATTGGCTGGACGGTATGCGCCTGTTTGAGGATATCACCTATGCGGATAGCCATGGGCATACCTTTTACGCCCTGCCGGACGGCAGCTACCTCTATCGCCGCGGCGGGAAAACGCTGCTTTTGGGGGAGGCCTACCGCATATGCGACGGCGTGATGGAGCAGGTTTCGGAAAACGGGCGGAAGCTGACGCTATCAAAGGGATAAATAAAGAAGCGCATGCGCCGGCAGCGGAGCGCGCGCTTCTTTCCTTATTGCCGCAAAACGGCTTACACGCCGTCTGTCTTGGTTGTTTCGCCGCGTTTGGCAAGGCGCTGGTTCACCTGCTCGCGCAGTAGGCTATAAGCCACCGAGGTGAGCGGGATGAACAGCAGCATGCCAATGATGCCCAGCAGCCCTTCGCCCAGCACCACCGCAAACAGCACCCAAATGGAGGGCAGGCCGATGGCGTTGCCCATCACATGCGGGTAAATGAGATTGCCCTCGATTTGCTGGAGCACCAGGAACATGACCACGAACCACATGGCCAGCAGCGGGTCGCTTACAAGAATCAGGAACGCGCCTACGATGCAGCCCATCCACGCGCCGATAACGGGAATAAGCGCCGTAATGGTAATGAAAACGCTGATCAGCAGCACATAGGGCATATGGAACAGGGACATGGCCACGAAGAACAGCCCGCCCAGGATAAGCGCCTCCAGGCATTGGCCGGTGATGAAGCTGGAAAACGTGTTGTTCACAAGGGCCGCCACACGAAGGGTTTCATGCAGGGGTTCAGGTTTCAGATAGGCGGCCATAAGGCGCTTGAACTGCGCGCGAAGGCGGTCCTTGCCGTAGAGAAAGTAGATGGTGAACATGATGGTAAAGAACACGCTCAGCACGTTTTGATATACCGTGCCAATAACCGTGCCCGAGAAGGCGACGCCTTTGAGCGCCAGGTCGATCATATCCTCAATCTGCGCGTTCATTTCCGTGGCGGAGGGAATGGTGAAGCTGGAATTGATGTATTCGCTGATGCTGATGCCGTAAGGCGCGAGCATTTCATCCACGCGGGCAATAAACCCGGGCACCGCCCTAACGATGGAGGTGACGGTGTTGATCAACTCCGGGATAACAAGGGACATAACCAGATAAATCGCCAGGATGGCCAGCGCCAGCACCATAATCATGGCCACGGCCCGCTTGAGGCGGCGGCTCCATGCCGCGCGGTCCATAAAGCGAAGCACATGCCGCTCAAAAAAGCGCATGGGCACGTTTAGGATAAAAGCCAACGCGCCGCCAAGCAAAAATGGCGCAAGAATCATCCACAGCTTTTGAAAAAAGCCCAGCAGCGCGCCGCCATGTTCAAATAAAAAATAGATGCCGATAATGCACAAGGCAAGCAGCAGCGTGTCCCGGAAGCGTTTACGGTCCATGGCTGGTTTTCCCTCCCCGGTTTCAGCAGTCTATACTATCATAGCACAACCTTAAACGGCGCAAAAGGGAAAAAACGCACTTTTTCGCGAATAAGGCGGTTCCTTTTCCGTTCTGTCATATTCTGTTCATTTTTGTCTGCTATCATAAAAACGGCAGGGAGGATTATAGGAGGAACTGTTATGCGAAAGCACCGCCTGGGCAAAACGCTTCGCCGCTTGCTTACGGCCTTCTTGGCGCTATACGTGCTGGCGGCTGTCGCGCCCTATGCGGCCGTACCCGCAGGCCCTAAGTCGGAGGCCGTATCCGCCATAGTGGAGCGGCAGCCGGCGCAAGGCGACCGGGCGGCGATTCTGCCCACGGGCCAGCAAGCTTTGGAAACCAGGCTGAACCTGATTGCAAACGCCAAAACCTCGCTGGTGGTGGGCACTTATTTGTATGCGGATGACGAAAGCGGTATGACCATCGCGTCCGCGCTGCTGGCGGCTGCCGACCGGGGCGTTTCCGTGCGTATTTTGACGGATGGCCTGATTGGCGCGTTTAATCTGCTGGGCAGCAATCTTGGCTATGCGCTGGGCGCTCATCCCAATATTGAGGTGCGGTATTACAACCCCGTCAATCTTTTGGAGCCATGGGGGCTAAGCGCGCGCTACCATGAGAAATACGTGATTGCGGACGACCGGGTTTTTGTGCTGGGCGGGCGCAATATCTCCGATGAGTTTTTAACGCAGGAGGGGCATCCAAGCTACAACTATGATATGGATGTGCTGGTGTGGCGCGAAAGCCCGGCGGAGGGCAGCGCCTGCGCGGCGCTGGCCGCGTACTTTGACACGCTGTGGGAAACGCGGTGCAAGCCGCAGTTCACAGGCCTGCCCGCAGGCAGGCGCGAAGCGGTGGAGGCGCTGCGCGGCGAGCTGAACGCGCGGTATGCCGGGCTGTGCCAAACCTATGCCGGGGCGATGGCCCCTGTGGACTGGGAGGCGCAAACCACACCCATCGACGGCTTTGCACTGCTGCACAATCCCACAAACGCGGGGGTGAAGGAGCCTGAGGTGTGGGCTGGATTGACCGCCCTGATGCGTCAGGCCCAGGAGCGCGTATGGATTCAAACGCCCTATCTGGTGCTAAACAGCCGGATGCGGGACGATTTGGCCCAGGCCGCGGCCCTGCCGCCGGATATGCAGATTATCACCAACTCGCGCGCGGGCGGCAACAATATTGTGGCCTCGTCGGACGCGGTGTTTCACAGGCCCATGGTTACCAAAATGCAGCTTGCATTGTATGAATTTCAGGGCAATGCCTCCATGCACACAAAAACCATGCTGATCGATCATGATATCAGCGTGTTTGGCTCCTTCAACTTTGATATGCGCAGCGCGTACAGCGATACGGAGCTGATGCTGGTAATTCACAGCGAGGAAATCAACAGGCAGTTGGAACTGCACATGCGGGAGATGCGCGCGCAGTCGCTGCGGGTGGAGGCGGACGGAAGCTACGCCCAGGAGGACGGCGTGGAGGCGCTTGTAACGCCCTGGGGCAAGAATTTGCTGATTCTGCTGGCCTCGCCGCTGATCTCGCTGGTACGTTTCCTGGTATAAAGAAGAAACGAGAATGCGAAAGGAGCAGAAGCGTATGAAGGAAAAGCTGAAAAAGCAATTTTGGGGCTGGGGATTCCATGTGGATGTAAACGGGGCGCTGCACGATACGTTTCCCCGCAAGGCGGATAAGCCGCTCTCCACACGCACAAAGCGCCGTGTGAAGCCAAGGCTGAAAAAGGCGCTTGCCATGGGGCGGTAAGAAAGCGAAGCAAAGCAAGCGGCGCTGCAGAAGGAAAGACCTTCCGCAGCGCCGCCGTGTTTACAGCAGGATGCAAATCATGCCCCCGTTGCCCTCGTTGATGATTTTGCTGAGGGTTTCCTGTACCTTTTCCTGCGCGTCCGCGGGCATGCGCATAAGCTTGTTGCTCAAGCCCTCGCGCACCAGCTCATGCAGGCTTTTGCCAAAAAAGTTGGTGTTCCATATGCTCTGCGGGTCGTTTTCAAACTCCTCCAGCAGGTAGCGCACCAGCTCCTCGCTCTGTTTTTCGGTGCCAACTACGGGGGAAACCTCGGTTTCAATATCCACGCGAATCATGTGCAGGGAGGGGGCGTTGGCCTTCAGCTTTACGCCAAAGCGGCTGCCCTGCTGCACAATTTCGGGCTCCTGAAGGGTTAGCTCGCTCATGGTGGGCGTTACCAGGCCATAGCCGGTTTCGCGCACGCTGCGCAACGCGTCGGCCACGTGGTCGTATTCCGTTTTGGCGGCTACCAGCTCCTTCATCAGGCGCAAAAGATGGGCGTCGCCGCGAATCTCCGTGCCGCATTCCTCGCCCAGCACGCGGTTGAAAAGGCCGTCCTTTAGGGGCAGCACATAGCGCAGCCGCCCCTGCCCCAGGTCGATACCGTCGTTTTGCAGGCCGTCGGAATAGGGCGAGTCCGCAAAGGCCTGGGCAAAGTCCACATGATCGCGCATGCGGGCGATGGGCGCGGCCCCGTTGCGCACGCCCTCCAACACATGCTGCACCAGCCAGTGGCTTTCGTCCAGGGCGTGCACCCAGCCTGGCACGGAAACCTGGATTTCGCGCAGGGGGAACTGGAACAGCACCTGCTCAAACACGCCCAGGATATCGTCCATGCCCATTTCCTTGGCGTTCAGCGCAAGCACGGGCACGGCGTAGCGCTGGCTTAGGGCGTCGCGCAGGCGCTGGGCGCTTTCAGAGTCGGGCGTGCGGGAGTTCAGGATTATGATAAACGGCTTGCCAAGCTGCTTGAGCTCGCGCACCACGCGTTCTTCAGGCGCGGAATAAGCCTCGCGTGGCAGGTCGGAGATAGAGCCGTCGGTGGTGACGACCAGGCCTATGGTGGCGTGATCGGCAATGACCTTGCGCGTGCCAATTTCGGCGGCCTGCTCAAAGGGAATATCATAGTCGTACCAGGGGGTATGCACCATGCGGGCTGCGCCGTCCTCCTCCGTGCCCAAAGCGCCGTCCACCAGGTAGCCTACGCTATCCACCATGCGCACGCGCACGGTGGCCTGATCGCCCAAGGAAACGGAAACCGCCTCGCTGGGCACAAACTTGGGCTGCGTGGTCATAATGGTTTTGCCGCTGCCGCTTTGGGGCAGCTCATCGGAAATGCGGTCCCGCTTGGGGCCGGGGGCCATGCCGCTTAGCACCAGCTCCTCCATCATGCGGCTGATGAGCGTGCTTTTGCCGGTTCTAACGGGGCCCACCACGCCGATATATACATCGCCATCCGTGCGTTCCGCAATATCGCGGTACAGATCAAAGGTTTGTTCCATAGGTCAAAAACCCTCCTTACTTGCGCTTGCCAAACGATATGCGCGGGAGGGGGCGGGTATGTTTGGATTGCATGGTTAAAAACGAGCGCATAAAAAGCGCCGCCCTGCGGGCGCGGCGCTTTTAGAATGCGGCGTGGAAGGCGGCGCGGCTTATGCGCCCTTTTCCAAAAGGGCTTCCAGTGTTTCTAACACAATCAGCACGTTTTCCTCTTTCACAACATCCGACTTTTTGTTTTCAAACGCGCAGGCGAAGAAATGCTCCAGCTCATGCAGGTAGGGCAGGGGAGAGCTTACGTTAATGGCGGTGCCGCCATCCGCGGCGGGGGTTTCCATAAGCAGCGTTTCCCCTGCCGCGCCTTCTTCAAAAGCGACGAAACGCTGGTTTTCGTACACGACGACTGCGTGCTCAAAGCACAGCCGGAAGCCGTGCGTAAAGGGGATGGGAGCGTTGTACCAGCTTGCCTCCGCGCAGACGGTTAAATCGTCATAGGAATAGAGGAAGCGGTAATGCTCCTGCTGCGCTTGCGCCAGCGCCTGGTGACGCCGGGCAGCCGCCGGCCTGCCAAACAGGCTTACGATGAAATCCAGCTCATGGATGTGCAGATCGTAGGGAATCAGGCCGCTTTTTTCGGGATCAAACAGCCAGCTCCCCGTCAGCCACTTGGGGCGCTCCGTAAGCCGGTAGAAAAACGCATCCTTTACGCGTCCATACCGGCCGGAACGGACGATTTCCTCTAACAATTGATATTCCTTGGTAAAGTGGAGCACCTGCGCCACGTACAGGCACACCCGCATCTCGTCGGCCAGCGCGAACAATCCGGCGGCCTGCTTGGAGGACAGGCAAAGCGGCTTTTCCGATATGCAGTGCCGTCCCGAGCGCAAAACAGCCTCTATCTGGCGGGCATGAAGGAATGTGGGCGTAAAAACCATCACAATTTCCGCCGCAGTATGGCTAAGCAGTTCATCCAGATCGGTATAATAGCCTGCCTCCAGCTCTTCAGCCAGGGCTGCGATGGAGGGATTGGGGTCGCAAATGGAGTCAATTTTTACATTTTCCATGCTTCGCAGATTGTCCAGGTGGGTTTTGCCCATGCCTCCCACGCCCACAACAGCAACTGTGACCATGTGTTTCATCCTCTCATCCGAAGTGTAATGCCGTATGCATGCTTTGTGAATTGGCGACGCCCGTTTAGGCATGTATGGTTACTCCAGCGCCTCCAGAATGGCCCTTAAGCCGCTTTTGTTGATATAAAAGCCTGTGGCAATTCCGTCCCGCGCCACCTCAAGTTGCCGCTCGTTAAGCGCGTAGAGCGACAGGCTGGTTTGCGTTCCATCCAGCATGGCTAGGGTCAGCGTACATTCGGGTTGACCATGGGCGGCTGTTTCCTCGGCGCGATCCTCATACATCAAGGAGATCGCGCTGCGGTATATGGCGCGGCCCTTTTCTTCTTCAACAGCCGCGCCGTTGAGGGTGAAGCGCTTGCCGCCTTGAACCTCCAAAACATCCGTCTGCCCGGCGCGCGCAATGGTCAGGCTTTGCACCTGGTTGATCGTATAAAGCCAGACAAGGCGGTCCATAATTTGGGAATAATCCAGCTTTAGGAATGCCAGCGCGCCCGTTTTCACGGAGAGTACGGCTGGCACGCCCTCACGCATCAGGTAGGTGCGTCCCTCACGCTCGCCGCCAATCAGCAGCCGGGTTTCGCCTCCATCGTCCCTAAGAAGGAGTGTGGAGGGCGCGTCCAGGCCGTACTGGGCCAGATCGGCGGGGTTATCCTCCACAAGCACAAGCTTTGCGCCGTTCAGGCTAAAAAGCGGGCTGATAACCTTTTGGTAAAAGGCGTATTCATCGCCGGTAACGGTTACGGGCTCATCAATCTGTATGCTATGCACCTCCCCGTTTGCGCCGTCCGCGGGCCGGAAAAGGTGAAGCCTTTGCGCATCGCCCAGATCAATCAGCAGTTCCCGCACCGTAAGCGCATAATACTCGGCGTCTTCCCCCAGCGTATGAAACAGGGAATAGGAGCGGTAGTCATACAGGCGCTTCAGGAAGGATTCCACATCGTAGGTTAAAAGCAGGTAGACGGCCGGATCTTCATCCAGCATACCAAAGTATCCGTCCTCCAGCGGGCTTCGCGAGCCGATTTGCAGCCTATGGCGCGAGCCGTCCTGATAGAGCGCCTCCACGGTGCAAACAGGCGCGTCCAGGCCGTACAGCTTCAGGTCCTGCGGCGCTTCCTCAATTTTCTTGCGGCTTACAAGGCGCGTCAGGGAGGTAAACAGCCTGGATAGCGCGGCCTGATCAAAGGCAAGGCGTTCGTCATATGCGGAGGCGGCGTACAGGCCGTTGTGCGGGTTATATACATAGGCCGCTGTTTCGCTTTCAGACGAAAGGGTTACTTGTACAGGGGCGGCGTCCGCCTTATCCAGCAGCACCAGCACGGGCAATGGCGTTGCCTGGGGCTCCGTGGGCGGGGCAGGACTCTGCTTTAAAAGGGCTATTCCGGTTATCAGTATGGCAATCGCCAGCAGGGCTGCGCCTATGGGAAGCCATTTCTTCATCACAGCCTCCTCCTTTTGTTCCAGATCAGCAGGCCCGCCAAAAGCGTCGCGCCGGGGAGAGCAACCACCAGCAGCCAGAAGATGGTTGTGGCAACATCGCCCGTCATGGTAAGCTGGTCGGATTGCATGGTTTTGGAGGGGAAAACCATGCCGCCTTCCTGCTTGTATAGATAGTTTAGCAGCGAGGTTGCATAGGCGCGGTTCATAAGGTTGGGCGTTTGCAAAAAGCCGTCCGCTAAAAGCGTATCGGACGCATAGAAGAATACGCGGGACACGCTTTCCTTAGAGCCCTCCACAAGCCGCTGCTCTGACATTACGCCCAGGCAGTAGGAGCCGGAAACATCCGCGTCCTCCTGTTCCAGGGTTGTAAGAGGCGCGTCCATGCTTTTGGCGTATGCGCCGCCGGAGGAGCGCAGCAGCGGAACCAGCTTGCGGTAGCCCCGGCTTTCCCACAGCAGCTCCAAATGCCCCGGCATAGCCATCATCAGAATGGAGTTCGTCGTGCTTTCAAGCGTTTTGGTTACATCGCTTTTAATCACAAACGGCGCGATGTAGCTCAGGCTGCCCACAGAGCGGTCGGGGTCGATCACCAGCCTGTTTACGGGCCGCACGCCCCAGTCGGCGGCAAAGCGCTCCAAAACGGGGTGCTGGCCGTAATTGGGAGAATATAGATAGAGAACGGCGCTTCCGTTCTGTTCCAGATAGCGGTCCAGCTTCTCGATTTCCTGGGCGGTAAAATCCGTTTGCGGAGCGTTAAGAATAACCAGGTTGCTGCCATCGGGAATGTCGCTTTTCAGCAGATTGATGGTGGAGGCTTGATAGTTGCTTTGCGAAATCAGACTGTCAAACTCATTCATGGCCGCCTCGTTATGCCCGGTGATGAGTACGATCTGGGGCAATACGTCCATGGTAACAAACTGAATGCCGGATGTGAGCTTTTGCTCGGCCACATTACCGCTGATATAGGTTTCATTCATGGCCGCATCGGTTGTAAACTCATAAAAATCATCAATCTGGTAGGCTTTGAACCGTTTGCTGCTTTCCACAATCACCGCGCCCTCGCGCAGGGCGGAAGCGGTTGGATAATTCTGCAAAAAGGAGGGGTTTTTATATACGTTTACGTATCTCACGCTGATTTTTCCGTGGCTGTACAGCACATATTTCTTTATCAGCTCATTGATTTGCGCATACCCCTGCAAGGTTTCGTAATCGTTTTGCTCCGCCAGCACCGTCAGGGTGATTGGATCCTCAAGCGTATCCAGGTAGTTTCTCGTTTCCTGGGACACTTCATAAATGCCGCCCTCCGTCATATCAAAGGAAAGGCCAAACCGCTCGGTAAGCAGCTCGGAGGCCACGTAAACCAGCCCGATTGCAACCAGGCACAACAGTGTGAACAGCACAGAGGAGGAGCCGTATTTCAGTTTTTTTGACAGGCGTTTATTCCGCATGATATATCCCTCTTTCTTGAGCCTATCAGCACCATTGCTTGCGCTTGAGCACGCTTGCCGTCAGGAACAGAAACGCGCTTGTGGCGCAAAGGTAGAATACCGCGTCCGATACAAAGAAGATGCCCCTGGTAAAACCGGTGAAGCGCACATATACGCTAAGATAGCTGATTACCTGCTTAACGCCCTGGATATCGATGGCGGACACGGCGTAATCCAGCAGATAAAGGCCAAAAAAGACCGCAAAGCTGAGAACCGCCGCAATCAGCTGGTTTTCCGTAAGGGCGGAAACGAATAGCCCAATCGCTATGAACATGCAGGCCACAAGGATGATCGCCACATAGTTGCCCACAACGCTTAAAACCGGCACCGTGCCGTAAAGGGTAACGATGACGACCCATAGAAGCGTAAAGGCCAGGGAGATAAGGAAAACCGTAAGAGCCGCGAAAAACTTGCCCAATACGATGGCGGAAAGCCGAAGCGGGGCGGTGAAGATCATTTGATCGGTCTTTTGCTTGAATTCCTCGGCAAACAGCCGCATGGTAAGCAGCGGAATGAGCAGCATGAGCAGCATTTGCATGTTCATAAACAGGGGAACGATGTTTGAACTGGCCATGAGAATGTTGTTGAGGTAGAAAAAGAGGTTGGAGATCAGCAGGAACATGCCGATAAATACATAGCCTATGGGAGAACACAGGTAGGAGCGCAGCTCGCGCCGGTAGATGGCAAGCATTCTTACATCTCTCCCTTCGACGTCAGCTTTAGGAACAATTCCTCAAGGCTCATGCCGGTTGGCTTCATGCTTAGCAATATCAGCCCCGCGTCCCGGGCGGCGGCAAATACGGCCGCGCGCAAATCGCTTCCGTCCGCGCCGCGTACCAGGTAGTCCCGCGCGCCCTCCTCGCCGGAGGCCAAAGGCCGTACCTCCACCACGCCCGGCACGGCGCTTAGCGCCTGGCGCGCCCCGGTTTCAGAGCCCATAATGCGTAAAAGCAGGCTGTGGTTTTCCTCCACATCGCGCGAAAGATTATCAATCAGCCCGTCCGCGCAGATTTTGCCATCGCTGATGACCAGCACGCGCTTGCAGATAGACTGCACTTCCGACAGGATATGGCTGGAGAGAATGACCGTAGCGTGATTGCCCAGATCACGGATGATGTTGCGCACGCCAATGATCTGGATGGGATCAAGGCCAACGGTAGGCTCGTCCAGGATGATGGTGCTGGGGTTTCCCACCAGGGCTTGGGCAAGGCCCGTGCGCTGCTTATACCCCTTGGATAGGTTGCGGATTAGCCGCTTGCGCACATGCGCGATTCCCACCAGCTCGCAGACGTCCTCAATATGCCGCCCGCACGGTTTGGACACGCCCTTGATGCTGCATGCAAACCGCAGGTATTCATCCACCGTCATATCCATATACAGCGGCGGGTTCTCGGGCAAAAAGCCTATGCGGCGCTTTACCTCCCGGGGCGTTTCCAGCACGTCATACCCGTCGATTTGCACGCTGCCCTCCGTAGCGGAGATATAGCCGGTAAGGATATTCATGGTGGTGCTTTTCCCCGCGCCGTTGGGGCCTAGAAACCCCACCACCTCGTCATCGCCAATGTGGAAGCCGATATGATCGACCGCCGTTTTGGTTCCATAGCGCTTTACCAGATTGTTGACTTCAATCATACCGTTTCCCTCCTCAATTTAGCCTTTAACAGCGCCCACCGTGATGCCTTTTACAAAAAACTTTTGCACAAAGGGATAAACCAGGATAACGGGGCCCACCGTGATGCATACCACCGCCATTTTGACCGCATTGGTGGGGATGGCGATGTCCGTCATGTTCTCAGCCGCCAGATACGACGACGCCGTGATGGAAGCAATAAGGCTACGAATCATCATTTGCAGGGGATGCAGCTTATAGTCGTCAATAAACAGGAGGGCCAGCCACCAGTCGTTCCAATAATACAGGGCAAAAAACAGCGTTACCGTGGCCAGGGCGGGAATGGTGATTGGCAATACGATTTGGAAGAAAACGCGCCAGTCGTTTGCGCCGTCCAGCGCGGCGGAATCGTAAATCTCATGCGGAACGCCGCGATAGGCGGCTACCAGGATGAACGCGTAGAAGGGATTGATCACCCGCGGCAGAATGAGAGCCCATAGGTTGTCGCGCATGCCCATCCATGTGGAAATTAGAATGTAAAAGCCCACCATGGAGGTGCCCATAATCATGGTAAAATACGTGAGGAAGGAAAGCTGCCGGCCATAGCGTACCTTGGGATGGGCCAGCACGTAGGCATACATGGCGGTAATCAGCACCGCAAGCGGCGTGCCAATGCCCACGATCATTAGCGTGTTGCGGTAGCTGTAATACACCTGCTTGCCTCTAAACACATAGGTGTATGCGTCTAAAGAGAATTCCTTGGGCCACAGCTGAAAGCCATTGCGCGCGATGTTGGCCTCCGAGGCGAAGGAGTTGATCACCACCAGCCAGAAGGGCACGAAGCAGAACAATGTAAACAGGCCGACGAATATCCCCACAAAGATATGAAAGCCGCGGTTGCCCTTGATACGGTTGCGAGGCGTTTTGACCTCCGTGTGGGTTAGGTGAAGCTGGGACATGCTTTTTTCCCCTCCTTAAATCTAAAACAGCGAGGCATCCGGGTCAATGCGGCGCACGATTTTGTTGAATACAAGAATTGTTGCAAGCCCCAGCGCGGACTGTACCAGGTTTACAGCAGAGGATTGCCCAAAATTGCCGAACTGCCGCAGGGCGCGGTAGGTATAGGTATCGATTACGTCGGTTGTGGGGAACAGCACGCCGTTATCGCCGATGATGCCGTAAATCATGCCAAAGTCGCCGTAGAAGATGCGGCCGATTGCCAATAGCAGCATAATTAGGATGGTAGGCCGGATTTGCGGCAGCGTAACATAAAACATCTCTTGCCATTTGGACGCGCCGTCCACGCGGGCGGCGTCATACAGATCCGGCGAAACGCCAATGATTGCAGAGATGTAGATGACGGAGTAGTATCCCACAAACTTCCATACATTGGAGATGGTTAAAATCGCGGGCCAGATTTGCGGCTTCATGAAGAAGGGATACTTTTTAAACCCGAGGGGCTTTAAAATGGACTGGTTAATTAAACCGTCCGAGCCGTTTAGGAGCGCCTGAAGCATCAGCGATACAACCAGCCAGGAAACAAAGTAGGGCAAGAAAACCAGGGATTGAGATACGCGCTTGATGAAGGTGTTGCGCACCTCGTTAATCATAACCGCCAGGAATACCGCAAAAAACTGGGTAAAGAAAATAAACAGCACATTCAGATAGATGGTGTTGCCGATGATGCGCTTCCATTCGCCGCTGCTGAAAAAGAAGGTAAAGTTGCTAAAGCCGGACCATGGGGAGTGGAAAATGCCGCCGTCAACCGTAAACTTTTTAAAAGCGAGCAGATGGCCCGACATAGGCAGGTAGGAAAAAAGAACAATGCAAATCAGCCCCGGCAGCAAAAGAAGATAGAGCATGTAGTTCTTTTTGATTTCGTGCAGAAATTTCAAAACGTACTCCTCCTAACGCAGGCGAGGCTGCGAAAAATGGGGCAAAATGGGGAGAGATAAGGGGAATCCCGAATAGGGGATTCCCCTTACGCAGGTGGGAGTTATTCGTTTACAAAGGAACGGTCGCCCAGAGCGTCAATCTGCGATTGCAGCTCGTTCTGGATTACCTTCAGGGAGTCGTAAGCGGCGGCGCGGAACATTTCCATGTATTCGTCCGTATCAACAACGCCGTTGAAGATGGGGCCATAGTACTGCGCCTGGGCGGTGGTGTACTGTGCAAGCGCATCCTGTACGTTTTCGGTGTCAAACAGCAGGGGCGCGGTCCACTGCTCCACAAAGTCCTCGGCGGGAGCCTGGCGCAGGAACATTTCCATCTCAAATTCCTTCTCGGTGGCGTTTGCCACTACGCGGTCATACTTGGGGTTCCATACCCACAGGTAGGGGAACCAGCGATAGTCAGAGGAAATGTTGAGGTACTTGCCGGGGCCCTCATCCGTCCAGTGCACGCCCTCGATGCCATAGGCAAACAGGTCGTAAATCTCCTGAGATTGCTGGGTGAATTCCAGGAATTGCAGGCAGCGCTCGGGATTTTTGGATACCTTGGCTACGGACTGGTAATTCCACGCCTTAAAGGTGGCAACCAACTGGCCGGGCTCGGTGGTGTAGTTGAACACGGAGGCGATTTCGCCATCAGGCACAACGCTCTTTAAGCGGTTTACGTAGGTGGGCTCGGGAATGATGTCGCCCCACATGACAACGGCGGCCTTGTTTTCAGCCATGGCGTCGCGGTAGGTGCTCAGGCTGAGGCAATCCTCGTAGATGATACCGTCTTCATACAGCTGGCGCGCTTCCTTCAGGGATTCCGTAATGGCGGGGTCGGGCTCGTCAAAGAAGTTATAGACCTTGCCATCGTTGTTTTTGTAATAGAGCATCAGGTCGCCGGAGAGCGCGTCGGAGGGCATGAGGAAGTTCTCGTCGCGCTTGCCGGAGAGGTGGGGGAAGGTTGCCCAGGAGGTGAATTGCTCCTGCCCGTGAGAGCCGGGCACAATGGCGGGGATTTCGGGATAGGCCTCCTTTACCTTATAGGCGAATTCAATGATATCCTCGCGGTTTTCCAGGGGATCCATTCCCAGCTTTTTCCGCAGGTCGTCGCGCACGTTGTAGTGATGGCCGGACTTGTTGTACACACCCAGCGGCAGGGCATACAGCTTGCCCTTGTACTTGCTGTACTCAACCATTTGCGCGGGACGGTCCGCCAGGAAATTGGGGCAGTATTCTTCCACCAGGTCGTCCAGTTCCAGCAGAGCGCCCATATTGACAAACGTGGTCATATCTGTGCGGCCAGGATGCCAAAGCAGGTCGTTTGGCTCGCCGGAGGCCAGTGAAACACGGGTCATGCTGGAAATGTCAGAATTGGGCCACCAAACCAGGTTCAGCTTTACGTTGATGGTGTCAGCCATCAATTTTTCCGCTTCCGCAACGATCTTGTCCATATCGTTGGGAGCTTCGCCGCGCATGATAACCCTTAAAGTGACAGGCTCAAGGGGTTCAGCGAACGAAACGCATGGTACAGAGGCCAGCAGTACCAATGCGCACAGTACGCTCATCATTCGGAGGAGCTTTCGGTTCATGATTCTTTTCCACCTTTCCTTTATTTTATGCCAATGAGAAGCGCGCTTTCTCATTAGTATCCCAAAAGGGAACGGATACGTTTTAAATCAGCGCTTCCAAATAGGCCTTTGCATGCAGGATTTCCTGCTCCTTTTGCTCGGCGCTGATGCCTTTGCGCTCATGCTCAATGGACATAACGCGATTGAACCCATGCCGCTTCAGCTTTTCAATCAAGGCCTTCATATCTACCTGGCCTTCGCCCATGACCTTTTCCTCGCCGGGCACATAGCCGGAGGCGGGATAGGTGGCGTCCTTGGCATGCACGCTGCGTACATAGCCGCCCAACAGGTCCAAACCGTCCACAGGATTTCCGTTGCCATAGATGAGCAAATTGCCGGGATCGTAATTTACGCCAAGGTTATCCGCCGCCACATCCTCAATGCAGCGCCTAACGATCAGCGGCGTTTCCTGGCCGGTTTCAAAGGAGAAGAACTGGCCGTGCTTTTTAAGCTCCGCCGTAAGGTGCTTTAGCGCGTGGATGAGCCCAACGTAGTTGTGATCCGTAGGATCCTGGGGAATGAAACCAAGATGCGTAATCACGTCCGTAACGCCCAGCTCGCGCGCATACGCCGCGCCCTTGAACAAATCCTGAAGGCGCAGGAAACGGTATTCCCCCGGCACCAGCCCCAGGCAGGAGGGACCGCTGTGAAAATCCCAGTAGGCGGGCTTGGTCCAGCCGCACCACAGCTCGGTACAGGTTAGGCCGTACTTTTGGAGCAGCGCATTGGTTTGATGCGCGTGCTCAGGGGTAAGGTGCTCCATTTGCCACATGGCAATTTGAACGTTGGTAAAGCCAAGGCGGCTTGCCTGCTCAAATTGCTGCTCCAGTTCCATTCCCTCCACATCGCGCACACAAAGGCCCAAAGAAATACCAGCCATTGTTTCCACTCCTTTCAACGTTCCGTTATCCAATGTATAGTTCGTTTGGCATTTCCCCATCAAAGGAGAAATACTGATCAATAAAGTAGCGCGCCGCGCCCGTTAGGGCGGAGGACTTGCTAAGGGTTGAGAAGCGCAGCTTCACGCGTTTCATAAAAAGCGGGAAGCCAAGGCGGCTTAGGTGCTCGTTAACCGCTTTGAGGTAGGCATCGCCAAGCGCCATACCGCTGCCGCCCACAACAATCTCCTGCGGATTAAACAGGCTGATGAGATTGCTTACGGCATAGGCCGTATCCGCCGCAAGGGCGTCCATCAGCTTTAGGGCCTCGGAATCGCCCTGCGCGGCAAGCTGGCCCAGCTTTTCAAAGCTGGCTTCCTCCTCGTTGGCAAAGAGCGTGGCGCAGCCTTCCCGCTTGGAACGCTCATAAAGATACAGTTCGCCGATAACGCGCTCCAAACAACCGAAGCTTCCGCAGTTGCAGCGGGGCCCGTTGCGGTCTACCGAGAAGTGACCAAACTGCGTGGTCATACCATTGGCGGCGCGGAAAAAGCGGCCATGATCCAGCGTAACGGCGCCTACGCCGCTTCCAATGTTCAAAAAGGTATAGTACGCGTCGTCCATATCGCTATGCACACATTCGGCGTAGGCATAGCAGGCGGTATCGTTGAGCACGGTGATGGGGTAGTCGGGTATGCTGATGCGCAGCTGCTTGAGGATATCGTCCTCAAGGCTCATATTGAGAACCGTGGAGAGAATGCGCTGGCTTACGTTATCCACGATGGCGGGAACCACAACGCATACGCCTAAAATTTTTACCTTGGGATTATAGGTTTCCAGCTCCTCACGGAAAATTTTTGTGGTCAAGGGCCCATAATCCAAAGGGCGGTCGCTGGACATGCGCATCTCATAAATCACATCGCCGCTTAATGAAATGAGGGCCGCGTTTAGCCGGGCCTTATGCCATTGAAAAACGGCCACGCAGTTTTCTCCCCCGTTAACCGTAAGGGTGTTGGGCTTTCGGCCTGTGGTGGCGCTTGTGCCCGCGCCGCAATCCAGCACATACCCCTTGGCGATAAGCTCATCGATCAGGGCGGAAACGGTCGCTTTGCTTAGGTGCGTGGCCTTGGCCAGAGCGGTACGGGAAAGCGCCTTGTTCTTCTGGATCAACAGGAATAGGTTCTTCATGTTGGTAGCCTTGATAAGTTGCTGGTTGGTAGGCTGCACGGAGGCCATCTCCTATTTTAAGTTAGTTTGTTCGGTGAACTTACTAATATTATAGTGAATCGATGAGGAGATGTCAATATATCAACGCAAAAAAAGTATTTTTTTCTGCACGCAATATATGCCAGGCCTATTTCCAAAAAAGGAATGAAATTTTTCCCCATTTGCGTTATACTAAGAAAGAATCGTCACGGATGAGGAGGTTCCTGGTATGACCATGCCAAACGAGGTTGCGCGAGCGGCGGATGAACTGCTTACGGCTCTGCGGCGCACCGAGGCGTTTACACAATATAACCGGCTCAAGGAAACCGTGTTGAGCGACGAGGTAAACCGCCGCCTGCTGGAGCGCTTTACCCGCGCCCAGGCCGCGCTGCAAATGGCCGCCATGGCCGGAACGGAGCCGCGCGAGGAGGACACCGCGGAGTTTGAAAAGCTGAGCGCGCTTTTGTACCAAAGCGAGGAAGTGACGGAATACCTGCTGGCGCAGATGCGCGCGCAGCAGCTGGTGGCCGAAACGCTGGAGCGGCTGACCCGCGAGGTGGGCATCAATGTGGATATAAAGGAAGCATAAGGAGGCACCCGAGTGCGACAAAAACGCGACCGCAACCGAGAATATGACCACGAAACCCTGCGTGATGAGCGCGAGTACGGCTTTTACTGGTATAGCGGCATTTGGCGCGTCCTGCGCCCCGCGCTGATTGGTTTGGCCTCGCTGCTGATTGTGTTTGGCGTGGTTTCGGGCATTTACAGCGCCATAGACGAGCATTTTTTGAGCCCCGTGGATCCTGCGGATCAAACGGAGATCGCCTTTTCAGTAGCCAGCGGCAACAGCCTGACCCGCGTGGCCAACAACCTGGAGCAGCAAGGGCTGATTAAAAGCCGCACGTTCTTTAAGTATTACTGCGACTTTGCCGGGCTGGGCCAGAAGATTCAGGCGGGCGATTATCTGATTCAAAAAAGCATGAATATGTTTGAAATCGCCGATTTGCTTACCACGGGAGATGGGCAGCCCATTACCACGGATATCACCATTATTCCCGGCACGACGGTGGAAGTGATCGCCCAGGCGCTTAAGGAAAAGGGCATCTTTGAGGATACGGCTGAGTTCCTTACCATTTGCAAAACCGGCGAGGGCGTGACGGATTACTATTTTATCGCGGACGAGCTTTCAACGAACAACGTGAGCCAGCGCCGCTACCTTCTGGAAGGGTACCTTTCACCCAACACCTATGAGATTTATACCAACGCCAAGCCCGTTGATATTGTGAAAAAGCTGCTGGCACAGACGGACAAGGTGTTCAGCGCCGAGTGGCAGGCGCGCGCCGGCGAGCTGAATATGACCATGGACGAGGTGCTTACCCTGGCCTCCATGATTGAAAAGGAAGCCAAAAAGGCGGACTTTGCCAAGGTGAGCGCGGTGTTCCATAACCGCCTTAAGGAAGGCATGCGGCTGGAAAGCGACCCCACTGTGCACTATGTGACGGGCGAGCGCCGCATGGCGCTTCGAAGCAGCGATATGGCGGTGGAATCGCCCTACAACACGTATCGCGTATCCGGCCTGCCGCTGGGCCCCATTTGCAACCCCTCGCCCGAAGCCATCAACGCTGCGCTCTACCCGGACGAGAGCTACGTGGCGGAAAAATACCTGTACTTTTGCAGCAAAGACCCCAACACGGGCGAGCTGCACTTTAGCCGCACCCTGGAGGAGCATGAGCGCGCCGCCGCCATCTATGCGCCCCTGTGGAAGGCCTACGACGCGGAGCGGGGTATGTGAGATATGGCGCTGGAACTGTTAGCCCCTGTGGGCGGCATGGAGCAGCTTTACGCGGCGGTGCGCTTCGGCGCAAACGCCGTGTACGGCGGCATGGAACGCTACGGCCTGCGCGCATATGCGGGCAATTTTGGCCCAAAGGCGCTTCGGGAGGCCGTAAGCTATGCCCATGCGAACAACGTGCGGTTTTATACGACCATGAATATTCTGCCAACGGACGAGGATATGCCGGGCTTTTTGGACGCCGCGCGCGATGCGCTGGACGCGGGCGTGGATGCGGCCATTGTGAGCGATGCCGGCGCGGCGCTCATGCTGCATGAGCAGCTGCCCGATTTGGCCCTGCACATCAGCACGCAGGCCAATGTGCTCAACAGCAGGACGGCGAAGCATTTTTACGAGTCCATGGGCGCCAGGCGCATTGTGCTGTCGCGTGAATTGACCCTTGAAAAGATTGCGGCCATGCGCCGCAGCCTGCCCGGGGAATTGGAGCTGGAGGCCTTTGTGCATGGGGCCATGTGCGTGGCGTACAGCGGGCGCTGTTTGCTCAGCGCCGCGCTTACGGGGCGCAGCGGCAACCGGGGCGCGTGCGCACAGCCCTGCCGCTGGCAGTATCATTTAATGGAGGAAAAGCGTCCCGGCGAATACCTGCCCGTGTGCGAGGACGAGCATGGCGCGTATTTGTATTCGGCTTACGACCTATGCATGATCGCCCATCTTGACGAGCTGCGCGATGCGGGAATAGGCAGCTTGAAAATTGAAGGCCGCATGAAAACGGCGTATTACGTGGCAACGGTTGTGTCCGCCTACCGGCGCGCCGTAGACCTTTTGGAAAGGGAGGGCGTGGAGGCGTACAAGGCCGCCGTTCCCGTGCTGACGGAAGAATTGAACAAAGCCAGCCACCGCCAAAGCAACACCGGGTTTTATTACGGAGCGCCCACGCCCCCGGCCGGAGCCGGCGGCTTTTGCCAGAGCATGGAATATGTGGGCGAAGTGATAGAGGGCGCGCAGCCTGGGAGGGAAGCATTGGTGCGCCTGAAAAACCGTTTCTATGTGGGCGACAGGCTGGAGGCGCTTACCCCATCCGGCCCCAAGGCGTTTGCGGCGCGTTCCATGCGGCTGGCGGCAACGGGGGAGGAAGTGGAAACGGCCTCTGTTGCGGGCACGCTGCTATACGTGGCAACGCCTGTTGCGTTGGAAGCGGGCGACCTGCTTCGCGGGCCAAACCGCAACCATCGCTGATGGGTTTCTTTACGGGCTGTTCACAGTTTGGGCCTTGTGCTTTGGCTGCGGATTTGCTATAATCATCCTATCGATTGTTGGAAAGGGGATACCAAACGATGAATGTTCTTTCTCAGATGATGTTGGGTCTTACGGATGCCGGGACTGCCGCCGGCGCCGCCGCTGCGGATGGCGCGGCTGCCGCTGAAGGCGCCGTTGCAAGCGCGGGCATGGGCGAAATGCTTAGCATGCTGCTGCCCTTGGTGCTGATGTTTGTGGTGTTTTATTTCCTGCTGATTCGTCCGCAGAAAAAGAAGGACAAGAAGGTTAAGGAAATGCTGGCCGCGCTTAAGGCCGGCGACCGCGTATGCACCATCGGGGGCATCTATGGCACGATTACCAATATCAAGGACGATACCATTGAGCTGAGCGTGGGGCGCGACAATGTAAAGCTGGTGTTTGCGCGCTGGGCCATCCGCAATGTGGAGGAAGTAGCCATTGAAAATGACAGCGAGGTTTTGAACTAACCGCCGCTTGTGTCATGAGGCCTCCCTTATTCGCATATCCTATACAAAGCGAATAAGGGAGGTTTTTTATATGCCTGCATATGCGACTCCGGGGGCAAACAGAACCACGCGCAGGCGGTCGCGCCGCCGCGCCTCAACGCCCAAGCAGCTGCTGGGCGGCCTGCTGATCTCCATTTTGGTAACGCTGGGCTGCGTGCTGCTGTTTGCGCTGCTGATGCAATGGCTGCGCCCGGACGATACGGTCATCCGTGTGGTGAACCAGATCATTAAGCTTGGCTCCATCTTTGTGGGCGTATGGGCGCTGGTTAGGCGCGGCATCGATAACGGGTTGCTCTGGGGCGCGGTGTTGGGCCTTTGCTACATGGCTATCGGCGTGGGGCTGTATGCGCTGCTTTCCGGCCAGCAGTTACCCTTTACAGCCTACTTGAGCGATATCGCCATGGGCGTGGCGGGCGGCGGAATTGCCGGGGCCCTGCTGAAAAGAAGCTGAATGGACGGTTGGCAGCAGACGCCAGCGCGGTGCGGAGAAGAACGACAAAATCCCCGGAGCGGGAAGGCTCCGGGGATTTTGGCTATGCCTTGGATGGTTACTTTTCCACATCATACGCGCACTGGGCCAGCGCGGCGGTAATGGTTTTCTCATAGGCCTCGTGGCCGTATTTGTCCACCTCGCCCTTGTCCTTGGGCCCATGGGTGAGGCAGCCCGCGCCGCCGATGCAGCCGCCAACGCAGGCCATGCCCTCAATGAAGTTTTCCTTCAGCAGGTTTTTCTGCTTTTTGAGCAGCGCCACACGGCATGCCTCAATGCCGTCGCAGATGACGGGGTTGGCAATAAACTCGGTATTCTGCTGCTCCTTGAGCGCCTGGGCCACGGCGTCGCTCAGGCCGCCGCTGCGGGCAAAGATGCGGCCGTAATAGCTGGCGTTGTCCAGCACGCCCTCCTCCAGGGAGGGAAGATCCAGATCACGGCTATCAATCCAGGCTTGCAGCTCCTCAAAGGTGAGGGCGCAATCCACGTAGGGACGCACCTTTTCCAACTGTACCTCATGCTTTTTGGCCGTGCAGGGGCCAATGAAGATGATTTTCGCCGTAGGATCGGTGGATTTGATGAAGCGCGCCACCTCGGCCATGGGGGAGAGGTTGTGGCTGATATAGGGTATGAGCGAGGGGAAGGTTTTTTCAATATAGGTTACAAAGGCGGGGCAGCAGCTGGAGGTGAGGAAGCCCTTTTCGGAAAGCTCCTTGGCCTCGCGGTAGGAAACCATATCCGCGCCCAGCGCGGCCTCTACCACGCTAAAGAAGCCCAGCTGCTTAAGGCCTGTGATCACCTGGCCCAGCTTGGCGTATACAAACTGGCTGGAAATAGAGGGCGCGACCACGGCGTACACCTTATACTTTTGGTTGTTTTCGCTTTCGCGGATCAGGCGGATGGCGTCCAGCAGGAAGCTTTTGTCCTGGATAGCGCCAAAGGGGCACTGGTATACGCAGGCGCCGCAGGCGATGCACTTGCTGTCGTCAATATGCGCCACGTGGTTTTCGCCGGCCTGGATGGCCTTGATTTTGCAGGCGCGCTCGCAGGGGCGCACATGGTTTTGGATGGCGCTGTACGGGCATACGGAGGCGCACTTGCCGCAATTAATGCACTTATCGGGATCGATATGCGCGTGATGGTTTTCATCAAAGCTGATGGCGTTGCGGGGGCATGCGCTGGAGCAGCGGTGGGCGATGCAGCCTCGGCAATCCGGGCCTACGCGGTAGCCGCTGACCGGGCATTCGTCGCAGGCAATGCCGATAACCTCGATCACGTTGGAATTTTCCTTATCGCCACCCATAGCGATTTTTACGCGCTCAGCCACGATGGCGCGCTCCTTATAGATACAGCAGCGCAGGGCGCTTTTGGGGCCGGGGGAAATGACCTTGGGAATGTCGAGGTAACAATCCTGTAGGGTGCCGTTATAGGCATGCTTGGCCACTTCGCACAGCACCTTGTATTTCAGCTTTTGTACATATGTATCAAACAGAAGCATAGGTGAATATTCCTCCATCCTGTGTTCCTAGAAATAAGAGAGCCGAATGTGCTTGCCCATGCGCTTCAGGCAGTCCGCAAGGCTGGTGATGAGCTGCTGCTTAATGCCAAAGGTAATGGGCAGGTTGGGATTTTGATGCGCGGGGTTGATGGCGCGGCCCACAAAGAAGTTGATGTCGGTGGCGTTTTCAAACAATTCCTTGGCGATCAGGCTGGCGCCGTCCTTTTGCACGGCCCATACGGGAGCAAGCTTGGCCTGGTCAAGGAAGTCCTCGGCATAGGTAAGCACCTTGGCTAGCGTAATCACGCCCTCGGTGGTAAGATCCACGCCTTTAATCTGGCTGATAGGCGGCACCTCGGGGTCGTGATAATCCAACGAGGCAATGATGGGCTGATGCAAATAGCGCGAAACCACGTTGCTGGTGGTGCCGCCGCACACGATCTTGGTACCCTCCTTGGCAAAAAAGAGGTTCATCATGCGCACATCGTCCTCCTTGTGCTCGGGCGGGCCTACCACAAGGTTAACGGGGTGGCGGTTGCGTACACGCACCACGGCAATGGTGGTATCATCGCCCGGGCGGCCTTCGTAGAGGCGGTTGCACTCGTCAACGATGATACTGGCCGTGGATTTGGCGCTGTTTTCCGGCAGGTAATTGGCGATGGCATAGTCCGCGATGGAATCGCGCGTCCAGCCAAAGTTCAGCGCCTGGCCTACGCCGGCGTACTCCGCGCCGTCGCTCATGGCGATGAACACGTCGTCCATCTCGATGGGGAAGGTACTTTCCCAAATAGTTTTTCCGGAAATAATGCGGGTAAGCTTGGGATAATCAAACAGCTCTCCGTGACGCAATACGATGGTGGCGGGGTTGTCGAACTGAATGATGTGCGCCATTTTGGTATCCAAGATACGGATGATGGTGAAGGTGGAATAGGCCACCTGGCGCACGCTGCATACCGGCAGCGTGCTTGCGATGGTGGATACGCACTCCTCCAGCGGAATGCCGCCGGAAATCATGGTGCAAAGGATTTTGGAGGTAAGCGTGGAGAGGATGTTCGCCTTGACCCCGCTGCCCAGGCCGTCGGCCAGTACCAGGGTGAGGTCGTCGTCGCCCCCGCCGGTAATTTCCACCTTGTCGCCGCAGAGGGTTTCGCCTACGTGATTGAGGCTGATATAACCGGTTTCAATCCACAGGTCATTCATGGCTCATCGCATCCTTTAGCTTGGTGAGCGCGATCTTGGTTTCCGCCGTGGTTTCGCCCAGCAGCGAGGCAATCTCCTGTACAACGCGCATTTGCTTTTCAATCACCTTATCGGTAATCTCCACGGTTTGCTTGCGTAGCTCGGCATCCTGGCCGCGAAGGGTTTCCTGCTCGGTTACGTCGCGCATGATGGAGATGACGATGTGGTACTGACGGTCGTAGAGGATGGTTTCCTCAACGTAGAGCTGATAGTCCGCAAGGAAATGCTTGCGGGTGGTGGTGTGCAGCGCGGAAGTGATAATGTTTTGATAATCGCCGGGATTGAGAATGCGCACGACGTGCTCATGCAGGATGTCGCCGGCGTCCTTTAGCTTGAACATTTTTACCGCGGCGCGGTTGATTTGCTGCACCACCAGGTCCTCGTCCAAAACGAGGATGGCGTTGGGGGTGTTATTGATAATGCTGTCGGAGAAGCTCTCGGCCTTTTCCTTTAGGAAGGGCAGGCACATTTCGATTTTGGCCTTGCCTTCCAGGATGGCAATGGCCTTCTCGCGGCAGGTGGGATAGCCGCAGCTGCCGCAGTTAAGCTCCTTCTCGGGGCTGGTTTTGCCCATTTTATAGAGCATATCATTGATGGCTTCGGCGCCAAACTTCACCTTTTTGCCGCCCAGGAAGGGATAATTGCAGGAAATGCTGTTGGGAGCTTCGGCGTCAAAGCGCTGCTCGCCGCCATAGGTGGCTACGCGCAGCGCGCCCTTTAAGCGGCGCTCCGTATGCTCGCGGATGCAGGGACCATTGATGCAGCTGCCCTCGCAGGCGCTCATCTCAATAAACACGTTGCCAAAGGCGCCGTTATCCAGCTCGTCAAACACGGCGCGGCAGTTATCCACGCCGTCGATGGCGATGCGGCGATAGCCATCCACCTTATCAGTGGCCTTGAGCACCCCGCCCGTGGCGGGATAGAGGCGCGAAAGCTTGCCATCGCCGGAGGCTACATGGTCGGTAGGCAGCTCGATATGCTCGGCGGCCAGCCACTCGCGCAGCTCGTCATAGGTGAGGGCCACATCGGTATAGGGGCTGCCGTCCGCTTCGGCCTTTTTGGCGATGCAGGGGCCTATAAACACGGTAAAGGCGTCGGGCGTTTGCTCCTTGATGGCCTTGCAGTGCGCCTGCATAGGGGTTAGCACCTTGGCCAGATAGGGCAGCATGCTGGGATGATACTTTTGAATGAGCGTGTTGATGGAGGGGCAGCAGCTGGAAATAATGATGCGCTGCTTGCCTTCGCGCATGATGCGGGCGTATTCGTCGCTGACCATCTGCGCGCCGACGGCCGTTTCCTGCACCTCGCTAAAGCCGAGGGACTTGAGCGCCTTTTCCAGCACATCAACGGATTGGATGCGAAAATCCGCAATGAAGGACGGGGCTACGCTGCATACCACGCGCTTTCCGCCAGCGATGGCGGCCTTCACGCGCAGCACGTCGTTTCGAACCTGCTTGGCCTTTTGCGGGCAGGAAACAAAGCAGTTGCCGCACAGAATGCATTCGTCATGCACGATCTCGGCGGTGTTGTTGGCATAGGTAATGGCCTTGACCGGGCAGGTGCGGATGCATTTATAGCAATCCGCGCAGTTGTTTTCGTTCAGGTTCAGCACTTCAAGCATGGGGGAAGCCCTCCTTAGGCAAACGGTGTAGGAGCAGGCTAACAGGGCTGATGTGACAACGCATCAGCCCCATTGGCAACCGGGGAAAAGCCGCTTACTTCAAGCGGGGAAGCACATCGTTTTCAAAGAACGCCTTGGTATCCTCGGGCTTAAGGGAGAAGTTCTCCTCGTCCACGGCAACGCAAACGCCGTTTTGGCAATTCCCCATACAGAACTTGCCGGCAAGCTCGATTTTGTCCTTCAAATCGTTCTCGGCCACAAGGCGCTGCAACTCCTCCACAATTTGGCGGGAGCCCTTGAGGTGGCAGCTGGAACCGATGCAGATGGTGATCTTCATACAAATTGCTCCTTTGTTTTGGTCATTTCTATTTTACACCGCTTTTTCCGGCGGTCAAGCCCTCTTACAAGCATTGGATGGCTTATTCATAATCTACCACGTTGACCCAGTGCAAAAGGAACTCGCGTTCTTCGGCCTTGCCTTTTACGCTTTGGCTGGCCGCCACGATGGGGATCCACTTCTGCACATACTGCTTGGCCGTGTCGCTCTTTTTGCAGAACAGATCTAGGTACTTTTCCGCGCCGTCGATATCGCCGTTGAGCCAGAACAGGAGGTAGGTGCGGGCCGCGTCCGCGCTGGCGTTGCCCTGCGTGGCGTGCGACCAATCCAGGATGAAAGCCTCGCCGTCGTCGCGGATGATGATGTTCTTGGGGTCAAAATCCCCATGGCAAAGCTTTGTATGGGTGGGCATGCCTTGCAGGCGGGTATGCAGCTCGTAGCGGGTGGTGGCGTCAAGGCCGCTTTGGCTGATTTTGCGGTTCATCTTATCCTTGAGCTTGTTGAGCAGGGGGCAGGTTTGGCTGTGCACCCTGAGCTGCAAATCCACAAACAGCTCCAGGTATTCGTCGCGCTTATCGGGGTTTTCCTCCATGAGGCGGGCAAGGGTTTTGCCGGGAATGTATTCGCTGATGATGGCCCATTTCCCGTCCACCATGCAAACCTCGTTAAGCCGGGGCACGTTGAGCGCGGTTTCCTCCGCGCGGGCCTGGTTGAGCGCCTCGTTGAGCACATCGGCCTTGCTATAATCGCTGTCAAACACTTTGATAACCTGGTCGCCGTCGCGGTACACGGTCTTGTTGGTACGGACCGCAATCACCTTTTCCAGTTTCATCGCTACCGCCCTCCTTACTGCTTATGAGCGTCGCCATAGTAAGCGTTCAAATACATCTGCTTGATTTCCTTCATGAGCGGGTAACGCGGATTGGCGCCGGTGCACTGGTCGTCAAACGCCTGCTCCACCATATCGTCCAAACGGTCCAGGAAGTCCTGCTCGTCGATGCCGTAATCCCGGATGGAGGGCTTGATGCCGATTTGACCCTTCAATACGTCGATAGCCTTGATAAGGTTTTCAACCTTCTGGGCGTCGGTAGCGCCGCCCAGCTTGAGCGCATCGGCCACCATGGCGTAGCGCGCCTGGGTGTGGGGATGGTCGTACTGGGGGAAGGTGCCCATCTTGGCGGGAGCCTCGGAGGCGTTGAAACGGATGACCTCATTGATCATAAGGGCGTTGGCAACGCCGTGCGGCAGGTGATGGAACGCGCCCAGCTTATGCGCCATGGAATGGCATACGCCCAGGAAGGCGTTGGCAAAGGCCATACCGGCCATGGTGGCGGCGTTGGCCATTTTCTCGCGGGCTTCGGCGTCGTTGGGGCCGTCGTTATAGGCGCGGGGTAGATAATCAAAGATCATCTTCAGGCTCTGGATGGCCAGGCCGTCGGTATAATCGGTAGCCATCATGCTGGCGATGGCCTCCAGGTCGTGGGTTACGGCGTCGATGCCGGAGGCGCTGGTGAGGCCCTTGGGCGCGTTCATCATCATATCCGCATCCACAATGGCCATCTTGGGCAGCAGCTCGTAGTCCGCCAGGGGATACTTCACGCCGCTGCGCTCGTCCGTAATAACGGCAAAGGGAGTTACCTCGCTGCCGGTACCGGCCGTTGTAGGCACGGCGATAAAGTAGGCCTTCTCGCCCATTTTGGGGAAGGTGTAGATGCGCTTGCGGATATCGCAAAAGCGCATGGCCATATCCAGGAAGTCTACCTCGGGATGCTCGTAAAGCACCCACATGATCTTGCCCGCGTCCATAGCGCTACCGCCGCCGATGGCGATAATGCAATCGGGCTGGAAGGCGGTCATGGCTGCCGCGCCCTCGCGGGCGGAAGCCAGGCTGGGATCGGGCGCGACGTTGAAGAAGGTGGTATGCACAATGCCCATCTCGTCCAGGCGGTCGGTAACGGCTTTGGTGTAGCCGTTATGGTACAGGAAGCTGTCGGTAACGATGAACACGCGCTTTTTGCCCATAACCTCCTTGAGCTCGCGAAGCGCGACAGGCAGGCAGCCCTTTTTGATATAGACCTTCTCAGGCGCGCGGAACCACAGCATGTTCTCTCTCCTTTCGGCGACGGTTTTAATGTTGAGCAGGTGCTTCACGCCAACGTTTTCGCTGACGGAGTTGCCGCCCCAGGAGCCGCAGCCCAGCGTGAGGGAAGGAGCCAGCTTGAAATTGTACAGATCGCCGATGCCGCCCTGCGAGGACGGCGTGTTGACCACGATACGGCAGGTTTCCATCTTCTCAGCAAAGCGCATGAGCTTTTCACGCTGCGTATCGGGGTTGAGGTAAACGCTGGCGGTGTGGCCGTGGCCGCCGTCCTCGATGAGGCGCTCGGCCTTGGCCATGGCGTCGTCAAAATCGGCGGCCTTGTACATAGCCAGAACGGGGGAGAGCTTCTCATGGGCAAATTCCTCGCTCAGCTCCACGCTTTCCACCTCGCCGATAAGCACCTTATAATGCTCGTCGATGGAAACGCCTGCCAACGCGGCGATTTTATGCGCGGGCTGGCCCACGATCTTGGCGTTGAGCGCGCCGTTGATGATGATGGTCTTGCGCACCTTATCCAGCTCGTCGCCCTTGAGGAAGTAGCAGCCGCGGGCCGCGAATTCGGCGCGTACCTTATCGTAAATGGAGGCGGGCACGATAACGCTTTGCTCGGAGGCGCAGATCATGCCGTTATCGAAGGTTTTGGAATGGATAATGGAGTTGACAGCCAAAAGGATATCCGCGCTTTCATCAATGATGGCGGGCACGTTGCCAGCGCCCACGCCCAGTGCGGGCTTGCCGCTGGAATAGGCGGAGCGCACCATGCCAGGGCCGCCGGTGGCCAGGATGCAGTCGCATTCCTTCATAACCAGGTTGGTCATATCCAGGCTGGGTACGTCAATCCAGGAGATGATGTGCTCGGGCGCGCCGGCTTCAATGGCCGCCTCCAGCACGATGCGGGCCGCCTCCGCGGTGCTGCGCTTGGCGCGGGGATGGGGCGAAATGATAATGCCGTTGCGGGTTTTAAGGCATGCAAGGGTTTTAAAAATGGCGGTGGAGGTGGGGTTGGTAGTGGGGATCACCGCGGCGATCACGCCGATGGGATCGGCGATTTTGGTAATGCCAAAGGCCTTATCTTCCTCAATGACGCCGCAGGTTTTGGTATTGCGGTAGGCGTTATAAATGTATTCGGACGCGAAGTGATTTTTGATCACCTTATCCTCCACAACGCCCATGCCGGTTTCCTCAACGGCCAGCTTGGCCAAGGGAATGCGCATTTTGTTGGCGGCCATGGCGGCGGCAAAGAAAATCTTATCCACTTGTTCCTGGGTGAACCCGGCATATTCCTTCTGCGCGGCACGGACGAGGGCAATTTCTTCTTCCAGGCGTTCCACACTGTCTACAAGCTTATGCGTGTCAGTCATGGGATACCACTCCTTTCTGATTCGTTAAAAGTTTAACATAACCGCGCCGGATTGTAAATGCTGATATTTATATACCCATTATATCGATTTGTATATGAATGTCAATGGAACGCGGCGAAGCGAAGGGTTCTTCTACCTATTATAATGTCGTTAGGCGGGGCGGGCTGCGTGGGGCGTTGGCATGACGGCGCTGCGGTTTCAGAAAAATGATACAGGAAGTGAACCTTTACGCCCGGTATTCCGTCTTATACCATGAGGAGGGAAGGCAGAAATTTGCCAAAGAAACTTCTCCATTTGTGGGAAGAAAAGGGGAATGTGGTTCGTTTTCTAAAAGACAAGCCATTTTAGGGGCGCTCGAAGGGCAAAAATGAAATGGTTTTGTCAGAACGTCGATAGTTTTTTACAAATTTGTATCAAAAATTTGAAGAAACTAATTCAAAACCCTTTACAAAACTTCTCAAAATCTGTATAATGCCAGAAGGAAGCATTGTATGGAGTAGCCATATCCATATGGCGCGCCACCTCACATACACTGGGTAACGGAGGGATATCGAGATGAAACGCTTCTTTTCCATCCTGCTGATCGCGGCGCTGCTGGTAGGCGTTACGCCGCTGATGGCGTCGGTCGCTCTGGCGGAGGATTACGCTACTGTGACCAGCGATAACGGCTATGGCGTCCGCCTGCGCGAGGGCCCCAGCAAAGCCTACCGCGTAGTGGCCAAGTACGACGTGGGCACAACGGTGGTTGTGCAGCAGCAGGGCATTGAATGGTCCCAGCTGCGCATAGGCAGTACCGTTGGCTGGATGATGAACCGCTATCTGCGCTTTGGCGCGGTGGGCAATACCGGCTCGACCGGTTCCACCAGCGGCGCCGTTTCGGGTATCGGTACCGCTACTGTGACCAGCAAAAACGGCTTGCGCGTTTGGCTGCGCGCTACCGAGGGCGGCAAGCGGCTGCAACTGTACCGGCCCGGCACGACGGTAACGGTGCTTGCGCGCGGCAGCAAATGGTGCCATATTTCCATCAATGGCGCCATGGGCTATATGATGACGGAGTTTTTGGACTTCGGCTCCACGCCTGCGCCTGCTTCGTTGCAGATTACGGATGTGGGCTTTAACTATCCCCTGCCTGTAACGCCCGTAGCGGGCGATGTGCTGCAGGCTACTGTGAAGCCCGAGGGCGCTACGGTGAAGTACAGCTGGAAGGTTGACGGCATAGAGCAGGGCAACACCGCCAGCTTGAATGTGCTGCGCAGCTATGTGGGCAAGAAGATCACCCTGACGGTGACCGGCACCGGCGCGTACACCGGCAGCAAGAGCAAGAGCACCGAGGCTGTGGTTGCCAACCGCTGGGTGACCGAGGTAAAGCTGAGCAAGAACCAGCCCTTCGTTGGCGATACGCTTAGCGCCTTGCTTACGCCTTCCGCGGCTGATGTAAGTTACAGCTGGCGCGTGGGCGGCAGCCAGGTGAGCACGGAGGCAACCTATACCGTGCAGGAAAGCGACCTTGGCAAGCTGATCCAGCTTAAGGTAACCGGCAAGGACGGCTGGGGCGGCGTGGCCGTGTGCACGGCAGGCGGCAATGTGCTTAGCAATTTGAACCTGTATTCCGTGAAGTTGAGCAAGACCCAGCCCATCGTTGGCGATGTGCTGACCGCCACGGTGGAGCCCGCCGCCGCTACCGCCAAGTATACTTGGACGGCAAACGGCGAGCAGGTGGCTACCACCGCCAGCTATAAGGTAGGCGCAAACGACCTGGGCAAGGTGATTGCGCTGAAGGTGGAAGGCATTGCGCCCTACACCGGCACGCTAAGCGCCGAAACCGGCCGCGTTGCTGGCGCGCGCCTGGCCTCTGTAAGCATTAACGCGCCTTCGCTGGTTGTGGGCAGCACGGTTTATGCCGTTCCCAGCCCGGCGGACGCCACCGCCGCATACACCTGGATGGTGGATGGCGTGGCGGTATCCGGCGTTACCGGCAAGAATTTTACCCTTGCCGCGGACTATGTGGGCAAAAAGATCACCGTAAAGGCCGTGGGCGCTGGCGTTTACACCGGCGAGGCTACCAGCGGCGCGGTAGGCCCTGTGGTGAGCGATAAGCGCATCACCGGCGTAAAGCTAAACAACATCGCGCCTGTGGTGGGCGATACCCTGACGGTGGATTTGACCCCCGCCAGCCTTAACAGCGTGAAGAGCAGCCTGTCCTATGTGTGGACGATCGGCAACGAAACGGTCGCCAATACCACGGGTTCCTATCAGGTGCAAGGCTCGGACGTGGGCAAGACCATCCGGGTGCGCGCCGTGGGCAGCGGCGATTACTCTGGCGAGGCAACCAGCTCCTTTACCAGCGCCGTGGTTGGCAGCGCCAAGGTGACCGGCGTATCCATTACCAACACCTCTACCAAGGCGAACGCAAGCTCCGCCTCGCCCGAAGTGGGCCATGAGCTCAAGGCGAGCGTGAGCCCGGCCCAGGCGACCGTAACCTATGAATGGAAGCGCGGCAATACTGTTGTGAAAGCCGCCGGCAGCGACAATACCTATGCGCTGACGGCTGCCGATAAGGATCAGCAGATCACCGTAACGGTAAAGGGCACGGGTAATTATTCCGATACCAAGTCCGCTACCACGGCCAAGGTTGTGCAGTACAAGGCCATCAGCGGCAACCTGAGCGTGGGCGATGTGGTTGCCGGCAAAACGCCGATTAAGAGCACCAGCCTGACCATTCAGGAAAGCAAGGACAAGAAGGTCACCATGCAGGCCAGCATCCAATGGATGGAAAACAACCTGCCCGCAGAGTTTGACCAGTATGGGCACTTTAAGCCCGGCACAACCTACACCGCGAAGGTGACCATTACGCCCGCCAGCGGTTACAGCATGAACGGCGCGAAGATCACCCTCAACGGCAAAGCTGCCACTGTAAGCGGCAATACCGCCAGCGCGGATTTCCCCACCGAGGGCCAGGTTGCCGTGACGGATTACTACATCAGCGGCATCCAGACCCCCGTGCCGGGCGCAGAGGCGAAGAATACTACCTTTGATACGCCGCAGTACAAGGTAAGCGTTTCCTGGAAGAACGTGGTGGACGGCAAGTTTGACAACGTAACCGAGTACACCGCAGAGCTTACGCTAACGCCAAACCAGGGATATACGCTAAGCACCGTGCCAGCCAATGTGTTTACTGTGGGCGGCGCAAGCTCCACCACCTATGCTGCGGGCGGCAGCATGGTAGTGGCGAAGTTCAACATCAAACGTACCGTAACCGTGAGCGCTGACCGCACTGTGGTAGAGCTTAACGGCACCAACCGTCCCATTGTGCAGTGCTCTGCCTCGATGGACAATTATACCGGCACGCTTACGAACGTGGAATGGTTTGTGGACTATGCCACCACGGACGGCACCCGCATGACCAGCGACGGCACGCTGGTGGTGGGCGCTACGGAAACGGTTGATAAGAACCTTGTGGCAAGGGCTGTTGTAACGCTGGCTGATGGCACGAAGTATACGGGCACGCTGGCTATTAGCCTGATTAGCGGCACAGGCGCGGACGACGTGATCAACGTTGTGTTTGTGAAGGCGCCCACCACGGTTGAGCGCGGCGGCAGCGCGCAGTTTGACGCGCGCGTGTCCAACTCCATGATGGGTGTGGACTGGAGCTGCTTTACCGCGACCAACTGCGGAACGACTATCAAGAACGGCGTGCTGAATGTTTCCGCGACTGAAACCGCCGCCTATGTAAACGTAACCGCCACCTCCATTGATGATCCCTCCAAGAGCGCGACGGTGCCGGTGCAGATTGTGGAGCCGGCCAAAACAGCTGAAGCTGCGATCATGAGCCTGGAGCTGGATACGGACGAGTTTGCGGTAGGGCCCGTTGCGGAGGCGGACGCTATGCTCGGCGCTTCGCTTGCGACCGACCCGAACGTGAAGAGCGTTGACATGAGCGGCCTTATCGATGATGTGGAGAACGCCGCAAAGGATGAGGCAACGGAACCCAGCGCTGCCGTTGAACCTGAAAAGGATGCGGAGGGCGAGAAGCAGACGGTTGCGACGATTCCTACCAATAACGGAGTATCCATTACCATTGTAGAAGAGAAAGAACTGGGTGGCGAGGAGAAAGAGCCTGCTGTTGACGATGCGCAGGCCAAGGAACCCGAGCAGCCCGATAGCGAGCCGGAAGCGCCTGCTGGCGATAACGCGGCCGTAGACGGCGGCTTGCAAGATGAGGATAGCAAGCAGCCCGAGCAGGGCGAGCAACCCGAGCAGCCCGATGGCGAGCCGGAAGCGCCTGCTGGCGATAACACGGCCGTAGACGGCGGCTTGCAGAATGAGGATAGCAAGCAGCCTGAACAGGGCGAGCAACCCGAGCAGGGCGAGCAGCCCGATGGCGAGCCGGAAGCGCCTGCTGGCGATAACGCGGCCGTAGACGGCAGCTTGCAGAATGAGGATAGCAAGCAGCCTGAACAGGACGAGCAACCCGAGCAGGGCGAACAATCCGAGCAGCCCGATGGCGAGCCGAAAGCGCCTGCCAGTGACAACGAGGCGGAAGGCGACGGTTCGCAGGATGAGGATACCAAACAGCCTGCGGAAACGGTAACCTCCGGCATCATCGTTAAGAATGATGACGGAACGATCGTTGAGCAGCGCGAACTGGATGAGAAGCCCACTGGCGAAACGAAGACGGAAGAAAACAGCGCTGGCGAGGAAAAACAGGATGCCGCTGCCGGCGACCAGGGTGAAAAAGCAGCCAGCAGCCAGAATGCCCCTGCCAAGAGGGCGGCGGCGGCCGCGCAGCCCGAGGAGGAACTGGATGACGAGCGCCTTGCCGAGCTGGATAAGCTGGAGCAGAGCATTGTGATCAAGTTTACCAAGGCGGCGGATATGATTGCCCGCGGCAACTACTCCCAGTTCAGCATTGATGTAACGGGCGCGGATAAGACGGGCGCCGTGTGGAGCATTGTAAAGCGCAAGGATGATGTAAAGCCCACCTCCACCGTGTGCTCGCAGGACGGTAAAGTAACCGTTGGAGCGGACGAGAAGGCCACAAGCTTCTATGTGAAGGTAACGGTTGGCGGAACAAGCAAGTACCATAAGGTAGTTGTTGTGGAGCCTGTGAAGAAGGAAACTACGCAGACAAATGCGGCTGACGTAGCGCCTGTGAAGACGGATTCTTCCGCGCAGGATAGCAACGCCGCTTCCACCACGCAGCCCGCCTCCAACCCCAGTGAGGAGGATATGGCGAATCAGGCCGCGCTGGAGGGCAACGACTGCGATATTGACCCCGTGCTGAACGCGCTGTAAAACCGCTGTTCCAATCACCCCATGGTTTAAGCCATGGGGTGATTCAGACTGTCGATAAACCTATGGGAGGTTCGGAGGGCCGCAGCCCTCCGAGCTGTATTCCGAAACTGACGACATGTGCGTCAGTTTCGGAAGCCTTGCGTAGCAAGGTTTCCTTACGCCGTTCGCCGCCCGGCGAGC
>URUF01000008.1 GCA_900550955.1 uncultured Eubacteriales bacterium
GGAAGCCACCTCCGGGCTCGGCAGGCGTTATTGCGGACGCGTACGTCCGAGGGACTTCATCATGGTGTCAAGCAAGGAAATATCGCCGATCTTGTCGTAGAACTGCGGCCATACGCCCATGGCCTTTTCCTGCCAGACGGGTTCGTCTTCGGGCTTGGCGAGGATCTCTACACCCTTGTCCTTGAGCACCTTGACGAGGTCGGTTTCCATTTCGGCAATCATCTTGCGGTTGTTTTCGGTGGCGAGACGTCCGCCTTCGAGGATGGCCTTCTGCACGTCCGCGGGCTGCTTCTTGAACCACGCGGCGTTCACGACGATGGGGCCGATCCACACCTTATAATGGATTTCGGTGATGTACTTCTGCACTTCATAGAACTTCATGCCTTCCACGTTGACCCAGGGGTTCTCCTGACCGTCTGCAACGCCGGTCTTCAGGCCCATGTACAGGTCGGAGTACGGGATGGTGGTGGTGGTAGCGCCCATTGCCTGGAAGGTCATGTCAATGGTCTTCATGCCGTTGGTGCGCATCTTCAGGCCAACCAGATCAGCAGGCGTCTTGATGGGGTGCTTGCTGTTGGAGAACTGGCGGTAGCCGCCGGCGTCGCACAGGTTGATGATCACGGTGCCGGTGGTTTCCTCGGCCTCGGCGCACACCTTCTTGGCCAGGTCGCTTTGCAGCAGGGCGGTTACCTCGGCGCGGGTGTTGGTCAGGAAGGGCAGGGTGAACATCAGCAGGCGGGGGCTGAAGTCAAACTGGCCGCCGCGCATGCCCTGGGTAACGCCCTGAACAACCTGCTCCAGCATTTCCTTTTCGGTGCCGAGCTGGCCGTTGCCAAACACTTCAACAGTCACGTGGCCATGGGTCTTTTCGGCAACGTCCTTGGCGAAGGATTCCATGGAGATGTAACGGGGATTGCCTTCCGGCTGGGCATGGCCAACAATCATGGTGTAGTTGCCCAGGCTGGCATAGGGATCGGATTCGGCCAGGGCGCTTACGCAGCCCAGAACCATGACGGCGGCAAGTACCAGAGCAAACAGCTTTTTCATGGCGGGAACCTCCTAGTAAATATGTTTTTGCGCCTTTAAAGCGCAGACTTGTATACATATAGCACCATGGAGAGTTCAAAAACGCAATGAGAAAATGAAAAATCGCCCATTTTTAGACAAATCACATAAAATGGAGCCATTTTGAAGTGAAAGAATATGGACAATGTGTTCAAAAACGAACCGTTTTCACCATTGAAATGGGGTGTTTTTGAAAACCTATATTTGTATACATGCTTTGTTGACATTTTGAGCGCCGCCACATATAATAAAGAAAAAGAACTATACTTGCTTTTACATGCAACGAGGCGCAATATGGCTCAACTGCTTACCACGGATCACGAACAGATGTACCAGGAACTTGCTGGCGAAATTCTTCGCTTTGCCTTTAAACCCGGCGATCTGCTTAGCGAAAATTACCTTTGCCAACGGTTCCATGTGTCGCGCACGCCCGTTAGAAGCGTTTTGCAGCGGCTTCAGGAAAACGGGCTGGTACAGATTATCCCCCGCAAGGGCAGCATCGTCACCCGGCTGGATTTTGATATTATCAACCAGTGCATCTACGAGCGCCTGGCCGTGGAAACCATGGTGATGCGCGATTTTATACGTACCTGCACGGCCCTGGATGTGGAAAAGACCCGCCAGGTGTTCAGCCAGTTACAGGCGCTGGGGGAGCTGTACCATAACGCGCCCCGCCAGTTTGACGCGGCGCGCTTTCTGCGCACCGATATGGCCATGCATGAAACCTGGTTTGGCTATATGAAAAAGCGTTATCTATGGGAACGCCTGAGCAGCCCGCGTTCCAGCTATACGCGCTTTTGCACGCTGGATATTCTGGAGGGCAACAACGTGGACGATGTGCTGGCCGAGCATGCCGAAATGCTCAACCTGATTGATTCCGGCAACACAAAGGAGCTGGAGCCGCTGCTGCGCCGCCACTTTTACGGCGGCGTGCGCAGGCTGGGCAAGCTGATTTTTACCAAATACATCGATTATTTTGAGCCTATGGGAGATGAGCCTGCCGATGAAATACCGTAAGAAGGGAAAGCTGACGCTGAATACGTTTTACCCCATCGCCCAATATATGGCGGTTGTGATGGTCGCGCTCAGCTACCCCAGGCTAAGCCCCGTCACCTGGCTGCTGCCCGGCATAACGGGCCCGCGCGCCGTGATGCTGCTGTGGGTGGCGGCGCTGCTGGGCGTGGACGCGCTTATGGACCGCGCGTACCTGCGCGCGTATCGAAAGGATTTGTGGGAGCTTGAAAACAAGGTTCCGCATGGCGGCATGAACCGCTCCACCCTGCTGGCAATCGGCGTGCCGTGCCTGTTCCTTTTGGATATTGCGGCGATCGCGCACCTGTATCTATCCTACTTTCGGGGAGGCGCGGGCGCGTGCGAGGGCATGGCGCTTTCCATGCATACGGGGGCGATGGCCGTTGGCTGCGTGCTTATGATCTATGGCAGGCTCCTGCCCAGGCTGCCCTTTGGCAGCATCTGGGGCCTGCGCACCAAGGCCACCCTGAAGGATCAGACCGCCTGGGGAAAGGCGCACTTGAAAGCCGAGCCGTGGTTTTGCGCATGCGGCGGGGCGGCGCTGGCCGCCGGGATGCTTTTGCAGCCCGCTCCCGCGCTGGCCGTGGCGGCGGGCTGCTGCGCGCTGGCTTTGGCGGCGTTTGCGCGGTGCGCGGGCCGCTTGGCGGAATAGGCGGAAAACGCGATATGCAAACAAAAGCCTCGAAGGCGCTAAAAGCGCCGTCGAGGCTTTTCAGACTGTCGATAAACCCCAGGGAGGTTTGGAGGGCCGCAGCCCTCCAAATGGAATCCGGCCCCAGCGACATGCGCGGTGGGGCCGGAAGCCTTGCGAAGCAAGGTTTCCTTGCAGGGTTCACCGGCTGGGGCGAAGGGAAGCGGGTGCCCAGTGGGCACAACTGCCGAAGGCAGTTAGCGACCCGCAGCCGTGAGGTTTTACAAGCGCGGAGCACGGCAGTGCTCCGCGCGCCGATAAAACCGAGGCCGTCAGGCGCAGGTGAACCCTGTTTCGGCGGAAAAGATCGCCGTAGGCGAGCTTTTTCGACGGCCTGACCCGCCGGCCCCATAAAGGCCGGCGGATGAAACAGCCGTTAGAACCGGTTACTTGCCCAGGGCGTAAGCCGCGGCGTTCGCCCCGGCGATCTTGCCCCACACGATGCAGCTGGTGTTGGCCAGGCCGCCGATGTTGGCGCTGCCGCCCACGTTCGCGCCGCCGGTCAGCTCGCCGCACTGGTACAGGCCCGGGATGGGCTCGTGGTTGGCGTCGAGGGTCTGCGCGTCAGGGTTCATAAGCGGGCCGCCCTTGGTGAGCATCACATACGGGCAGGTCTTGATGGCGTAGAACGGGCCTTCCAGCTTAACCATGCTTTCGGGGGCGCGGCCAAAGTCCTTGTCCTCGCCGGCCTCAACATAGCCGTTGTAAGCCTCCACGGTGGCGGCGAGGCCAGCCGCGTCAATGCCGGCGGCTTCCGCCAGCTCCTCAAGGGTTTCGCCCTTGTATACGCAGTTGCCGGAGGCCAGCAGCTCGTCAAAGTACGCCCAGCCCTCGTCCGCCTTGCCGAAGAAGCCGCCGCCCACGCTAAGGATGGGATCCTGCGTATCCTTCATCTGCTGGGTCAAAAGGATGTACACCAGGTTTTCGGGCGCGTTGGCATAGGCCGCCTTGCGCTCGCTGTCCAGGCTGTCCAGCTCCTTGACGATGCGCTTGCCGGTGTTGTCCACCCAGATCACGCCGGGGTACTTCACCGAGGCCGTGCAGGAAACGTCAAAGCCGCCCACCGGCACGCCGCCCGGATACGCGGGCAGGTAATCCATGTTGTTAAACACCGCGCCCGCCTTCTCGGCAAACCTGTAACCATCGCCGGTTACAAAGGAGGGCGACATGGTGAGCACGTTCTTGTAGTTGTAGCGGTGCAGCAATTCCTCGTTATGGCCGTAGCCGCCCGTGGCCAGAACAGTCGCCGGGGCGCGGAACTCGCGGCCGTCGGTGAGCGTAACGCCCTTCACGGTGCCGTCCTCAACGATGATATCCGCCACTTCCGTTTCCAGCAGCAGGGAGATATTCCCCTTTTCCACATGCGCCTCAATCAGGGGCTTCACAAGCTCCACCATGGCCTTGCCGCCGCCCTGCACGCGGTATTCGCGCGGCACGTTGAAAGCGTCGTAGGAGGAGGACATCTTGGGCTCCCGGTCGCCAAAATCAGCGCCCAGGCTGTCCAGCCAGTCGATAGCCGCCGCGGCGTTTTCGGTGTGCTTTTTGGTAAGCTCCTCCACATTGGTGCCGCCGCCCATGCGCACGATATCCGCCTGGAAGTTCTCCGGGGAGTCCTCCACGCCGGCCTCAATCTGCATTTTGGCGCCCGCCGCCGAGGTGGTGCCGCCCGCAAAGCGGATGGAGCCGCCCATGGCGTTATTCTTGTCAATCAGGTATACCTTGGCGCCGTTCTCCGCCGCTTCCAAAGCGGCGTTCATGCCGGAGAAGCCCGCGCCGATCACGATCACATCCGGGTTTTCAAAAGCGGGCTGAACGGCCTCCGCCTGCGCGGGAGCCGCCTCCACAGGCTCAAGCGTTACGCCGGCCTGGCTCAGCGCGTCCGCCGCGGCGGTAAGCACGGCCGTGCTGGTTACCGTGGCGCTTGCTACGGCGTCCACGGCCACGCTGTTTTGCGCAACCATGGCTACCGGCAGCTGCTCCAGCGCCATCGTGCCCACGCCATCCGTTTCGTTTGGGCCCTCGGCGTGCACCGCGGTCAGCTTTCCATCCTCAATGGTCAGGGTGACGGTCACATCGCCGCCAAAACCCTTCGCCGAGGCGGTGTACTCCTCCGCCAGGGCCGCTGTGCCCAGGCTGAGCGCCAGTACCAGCGCCAGGAGTATCCCAAGGCTCTTTTTGATCTTCATACCTTACTCCTCCTTTATTTTTCGCAACCGGCCCCTTTGAGCCGGCCTTTTCCCTATTATAAAGGTTACAGGTATATGAAGGTCAAGCGCGCTATCCTTCCCGGATGGGAAACCAGCATTCCCCATAGCTGATAGGATCGTTGTTCGCGTCCACGTTCCAAAATGTGCTCACAAGCGGCGCGCCCGCAAGCACAAGGCCGTTTTTCTGCATATAGGAAAGCCCCTCCCGCACGCCGTCGATAGGCCCGCCCCGGGCGCTGTGCCAGCGTATGATGGTGTACAGGCAGTCGCACTCCTCCAGGCGCTCAATGCCCTCCTGGCTGCCCACCCCCAGAAAGGCCGCCGTTTCCTCATCCACCAGGAAACCCCTGTCCGCCCTTGCCTGCGCCGGAAGCTCCGCCACGGGGTAACGGGTCATCCAGCGCGCAAGCGGCAGCCATTCCACCCATTCGGCCACGCGCGCCATAGCCTGCGCATCCAGCCGCTCCACCTGGGCATGCTGTACAACCATAACGCAGGCCGCGGGCCGCCTGCGCGCCTCATACCGCCCAATAAGCGGTTCGCTTTGCTGCGTAAGCGCCGCGATCGCGCGCATGCTTTCGGCGATACGCATCTGCATCCTGGCCTGCTTTTCCATCTCCTGGGCGCGTTCCCGAAGCGTGAGGGCAAGCCGCCCGCCATCCTCCTGGCGTATGATCCCGGCGGTCTGCGCAACGGTAAAGCCGCAGTTGCGGCATTTGCGCAGGCTCATCAGCAAATCCATGCTGGCATCGGAGTAATGCCGGTATTGCCCTTCCCCCACGCGCTCGTGCATGGAAATGCCATACTGCTCGTAAAACCGCAGCGTCTGCGGGCTGATGCCCAGCATCTTGGCCGCCTCCTGGATTTTGTAGCGCATGCTTCCACCTCCCCGCCTATTATAGGCTATATCGTCAAAATGCGCCACAGCCTTTTCCTTGCCGGGCAGCCCTTTTTGGCAATACGGCGGGCGATAAGCCGCCTTCGCCGCAGCCCTTGCCAAGCCACGGTTAAGCGGGTATAATGATCTGGATACCCCTTTGAAGGAGGCGTTTTCATGGGGATTCTCAACAGGCTGCAAAGCTGGTACCAATGGCTGACCGCGGACCCGATCGGCTTTGTTGTATATCTGGTTTATTTTGCCGCGTCCATTTTGCTCACGCTTATTCTGCATGAAATCGCGCACGGCTACGTTGCCTGGCGGTGCGGCGACCCCACCGCCAAAATGCTGGGCCGCCTTTCCATGGACCCCCGCAGGCACCTGGACCCGGTGGGCACGCTGTGCCTGATTTTTCTGGGCTTTGGCTGGGCAAAGCCGGTGCCGGTCAACCCCCGCAACTTTCAGAACTACCGCCGGGACGATTTTTTGGTGAGCATTGCGGGCATCACGGTCAATCTTACGCTGTTCCTTTTATCCCTCTCGCTGGCGGTCGGCTTCAACGGGCTTTTGTGGAAGCCGGAGGTAATTTCCTATTACGGGGCCAAGGAGCTCCTTTCCTCCGATGGCATCGGCTACGCCGTGCTGCTAAGCGGGGGCGGCAGCCAGAACACGGACGCCATGCGCTATCCCTGGGTGCAGTACATCCAACGCTTTTTGCTACTGTTCTCCTCCATGAACCTGGCCGTGGGTATTTTTAACCTGCTGCCCATCCCGCCGCTGGACGGGTTCCATATCCTAAACGATATCGTGCTTAAGGGGAAGCTAAGCCTGAACCAAAACCTGTTCCAGATTACGCAGGTCATTTTGATTGTGCTGTGCCTCTCCGGCTCGCTCACAGGGGTGCTCACCTCCGTAACCGGCGCCATTGAGGATGGCGTGCTCAACCTGCTTTTGCTCATAGCGGGGGCGCGGTAATGGCCGTCAGCATCCATCTCAAGCAATTTGACGGCCCGTTGGACTTGCTTTTGCATCTGGTGGGGAAGGCCAAAATCGACCTTAAGGATATCTTTGTAAGCGAAATCACCGAACAGTATATCCAGGCCGTGCGCGCCGCCCCGGATTTTGATATGGACGAGGCCAGCGAGTTTATCGCTATGGCCGCCCTCTTGGTGGAGATTAAAAGCCGCCGCCTGCTGCCCAAGCCGCCCAAGGAGGACGAAGAGGATCCCGAGCAGGCGCTCATCGCCCGCCTGGCAGCCTACAAGCAGTTTAAGGAAAGCGCGCAAAGCATGGCGCAATTTGAAAAGAGCGCCCGGCAGGTGTTTGGCAAGCTGCCGGAGGAATATCCCCTGCCGCCGCCCACGCTGGAATTGGACGGGCTTACGCTTCAGGCCCTATGGGAGGCGCTTTTGCGCGTGCAAAGCCGCGTGCCGCCCCAACCCCGCGAGGTGGATTTCCGCCTGCGGGATATCCGCCGGGACAGCCACACCGTGGAGGGCTGCATGGAGGCCATCGAAAGCCGCCTGGCGATAGGCAGCGCCGGGTTTGACGAGCTCTTCAGCGCCGCGCCGGACCGGGAGGAAGTGGTCACGCTGTTCATCGCGCTGCTGGAGCTGCTCAAGCTAGGCAAGGCGCATGTGATGCAAAACGCCACGTTCGACCGCATTTTGCTGGTGCCCGGCCCAAAGGCGCAGGAGGGAGAACAAACCGATGGAGATGAATGAGATCCCCCAGATTTTGGAGGCTATATTGTTTGTCGCGGGCGAGCCTGTGGCCATCCGCGACCTGGCAGCCGCTTTGGAGCTTGGCGAAATGGAGCTGATGAACGCCGTGGAAGCGCTGGAGCGCGCCTGCGAAAGCCGCGGCGTAGCCATAAAGCGCTACGGCGACCATCTGCGCATGGAAACGCGCGCGGAATACGCCCCCTATGTGGAGCGCCTTTTGCAGCCTGTGCAGCGGCAAACCCTATCCCAATCCGCCATGGAAACGCTGGCGGTGATCGCCTACCGGCAGCCCGCCACCAAGGGCGAGGTGGAGCTGGTGCGCGGCGTAAAGTGCGATTACTCCATTCAATCCCTTCTGCAAAAGGGGCTGATTAAGGAGGTTGGCCGCAAGGAGGCGCTGGGCCGCCCCATCCTGTACGCCACTACGGACCGGTTTTTGGAGCATTTTGGCATTTCCGATATTCGCGAGCTGCCCCCGCTGCCGGACCCGCAGCCAGTGGAAAAGGCGGAGGAGCCGCTTACGCCGTAAGGCAAGCCGTTGATAAATCCATATAGCCGCCTAAAGGCGCAGCGCCAGCCCGGCAGGGCTGGCGCGTTGCTCTCTTAAGGGGCGCTGCGGCGCAGAAAATTGGGACGCCGCCCCAAACCCCGCAAGGAGAGCCGGCCCCTTCGCCCCGCGCTTTGCCATTCTGCATCACGGCTTACGGCAATCGTATATCACCGGCGGCCGCTGCGCAGAAAGGACCGTTTCCTCCAAATAGACCATCTCCAGGGGCTTGGGCTCATAAATAATCACGGCGTCCGCCTGCTGCCAGTCCTCCAGGTTCAAAGAAAGCATTTGAGGCCGCAGCTCATATTGAAACAGGTTATAGGCCATGCCGCCGTCCAGCATTCCCAGCAAAACATACCGCCGCCCGGCGGGAATCTGATGGGCGCGTATCATTTCCTGAATTTCCGCGCGTTGCGTATTGGGGTAGTTTTGGCGCAGGGTTAGCGCGTCAAGGTTGGGCACGCCCGCCCGCCACAACACAAGCGCGCCCCAAAGCGCCGCGCCGCAGGCGCACAGCGCCCCCTTGGGGCTAAGCGGCGTAAAGCACGGCTTATCGAGCAGCAACTGCACGCAGGCCGCCGCCGCATAGGCCGCCAGCACACGGGCAGTGCCGTTATAACGCGAAAGGCTGGCTAAATGGACGGCCTCGCCCACGGGCATTGAAAACAGGTACATTCCCAGCATGCCTATCTGGTAAACCAGGTAAACCGCTGCGCTCGCGGCCATAACGGTCAGGATGCGCTTATCCGCCCGTTTTTCAGCAAGCGCCGCCGCGCCCAGGCAAAGGCCCATCAAAAGTAGGCAAAGCAGCGGGATCCATGCCTCCGTTGGCAATGCCGCCACAAAATTGCCAACCACCAATTCAATATCCTCGGCCGTCTTGGCCTGGAACACCGCCATAAGCTGCCCTGGGCGCATGGCATGCTTTGTGGCGGACGCGTTTTGGAAAACCATGGCGGTATGCCGGTTCCATAAATACCACACGCAAAACGGCGCGGCGCACGCCATTCCCACCGCGCCCCATTGCCGCCTGCGCAGTTTGCCGCTTCTGCGCCCGGCGCGCAAAGCGCAGCCAATCAAAAGGAGCCCCAGCAGGGCGGAAAACAGCAGGCCGCTGTTTTTGACCAGGTAGCTGTAAATGGCAAACGGGGCCGCCAGCATGGCCGCCTTTTCCGTTTCGTCCGCATGCGCCGCCGCCAAAGCGGCCCCGGCTGCGGCTACCAGCGGCAGCAGCTGATCCACATACAGCGAGCCTACCAGCGTTTCCCCTCCCAAAAACACAAACGCCGCCAGGCCTCCCACCGCCGCGGCCCCGGCCGCATGACGCCTGCGGTTCAGCCCAAACAGGGGCAGCAGGCAGGCCAGCATGAGCGCCGCTTGCGCAAACAGCATCATACCCTCGCCGCCGCCGGCAAAGCGGCAGATATAATACACCCAGCACGCGCTCCCCGGCGGATAGTTCTGGAAGCTGATATCCGCGTCCCGGAACGTGGGCAGCGCGTCGTTTTCCAGCAGGGTGCGGGCTATCAGGCCCCAATGGCTAAAATCGTCGTATTCCGTAAAACGCGCGCCATGCAAAAGCCACGCGAGGGCCGCGCCGCCAACCAGCAAAAACCAAAACGCAGGCGTGGCAAACGCGCGCAGCGGCTCCTTCCTTCGCACAAGCGAATCCGCCGCCAGCGCCAGCCCGCCGGCATACGCAACAAGCGCCGCCTCCTTTAGCAGGTTAAGCATACCGGCCAGCGCCAAACCCACCGCAATGCAAACCATCACAAACGGGACGGCTTCCTCCATCCGCAGCCGAAAACGCCGCATCGCATAGCGTGCCGCGCCATATAGCGACAGCGCCAGCACCGCAATTCTGCCAAAAATCATCCGTGTGCTATCTCCCCTCTAAATAAAAAGCGGTGATACTGATAAGTTTATCATTCAAACTCAAAAATTGTCTATTCGTTTTGAATAACTTTTATAATTTTTAACATTTTTAATGGCCTCTGTAAAGCCCCCATCCTCCTTTCCCCATACTTGCCAATCCGCTCAAAACAGGGTATACTATCTTCCGAATAGAAAAAGCTGGCATGACAAACGCCGTTTGATACTTTACCACATACCAAATAACAGGCAAGGAGAAAGCGCTTATGCAAAAGGTGTACATTATTGGCGCAGGCCCGGCCGGCCTCACCGCCGCCTACGAACTGCTCAAGCACGGCTATGACGTAACGGTTCTGGAAAAAAGCCAGGCTATCGGCGGTATTTCCCAAACGGTACGCTATCAGGGCAACCGTATGGATTTGGGCGGGCACCGCTTTTTCAGCAAGGACCAGCGCGTAATGGACTGGTGGGCGGACATGATGCCCCTGCAGGGCGCTCCCGCCTACGACGATAAGGTGCTTGGCCGCAGCGTGACCCTTGCCCCCGGCGGCCCCGACCCCGAAAAGGAAGACCGCGTTATGCTTACGCGCAACCGCGTGAGCCGCATCTACTATAACAAGCATTTTTTTGATTATCCCATCAGCCTAAAAATGGAAACGCTCAAAACCATGGGCTTTGGCACCACTATCCGGGTAGGCTTCAGCTTCCTTGCGGCCACGCTGCACAAGCGGCCCAACGACAACCTGGAAAACTACTACATCAACAGCTTTGGCAAAAAGCTGTACAGCATGTTCTTTGAGGGCTATACCGAAAAGCTATGGGGCCGCCATCCCCGCGAGATAGACGCCAGCTGGGGCAAGCAGCGCACCAAGGAGCTAAGCATTTTTGGCATCCTGAAGGATATGTTCTCCAAGGTGTTCCTTACCAAGGCGCAGCGCCAGAAGAATGTGCAAACCTCGCTCATTGAGGAATTCCGCTATCCCAAGCTGGGCCCCGGCCAGCTATGGGAAACCGTTGCCAGCGAAATTGAAAAGCGCGGCGGCCGCATCATCAAAGGCGCGGAAACCCTTGGCCTTACCACCGAGGGGGGCCGGGTGAAAAGCCTGCGCTACCGCGACGCCCAGGGCGAGCACGAGGCGCAGGCCGACGTATTCTTCTCCTCTATGCCCATAAAGGATTTGGTGGCGGGCATGAACGACGTGCCCCAGGACGTGGCGCGCGTGGCCGCCGGCCTGCCCTACCGCGATTATGTAACCGTGGGCCTGCTGGTGGACCGCTTGAACCTGAAAAACGAAACGTCCCACAAAACGCTTGGCAACATCGTGCCCGATTGCTGGATTTACGTGCAGGATACCAACGTCAAGCTGGGCCGCATCCAAATTTTCAACAACTGGTCCCCCTATATGGTGGAGGATCCCGAGCACACCGTGTGGGTGGGCCTGGAATACTTCTGCGACGAGGGCGACGATTTCTGGAGCATGAGCGAGGAGGATTGCGTGCGCTTTGCCGCGCGGGAGCTTTGCACCATGGGGGTGATCGATAGCCCGGATCATGTGCGCATGAGCCACCGCGAGCGCGTGCAGAAGGCCTATCCCGCCTACTTTGATACCTACGACGATATCGATACGGTGATTTCCTACCTCAACGGCTTTGACAACCTGTATTGCGTGGGCCGCAACGGCCAGCACCGCTACAACAACATGGACCACTCCATGGTCACGGCCTTCGAGGCGGTGGATAACCTGGTCAAGGGCGTAAGCGACAAGTCCAACGTGTGGAGCGTGAACACCGAGCAGGCGTACCACGAGGAAAAGAAGGACTGACAGCGTCCCTCTTAGGAGGAGGTTCCCCATTGCTTCGCTACCTTGCAAGAGATGCGCGCCCGCTGGACGGGCGCGCCGCCGCCGCGCTGCGCCCCTACGCCGGGGTGACGGCGCGGCTTTTATACGCCCGCGGCATTTGCGACGCGGCGCAGGCCGACGCCTTTTTGCACCCGGATATCCGCCAGCTGCACGACCCTTTGCGCATGCACGGCATGCGCGAGGCCCTGGCCATCCTCGCAAGCGCCAGGGAGCAGCGCCTGCCCACCGTTGTTTATGGCGATTACGATGTGGACGGCATTTGCGCCTGCGCTTTGCTCACCCAGGCGCTCAGGCGCTACGGCGTTGCCGCCCAGCCCTATACCCCGCTGCGCGCCGAGGGCTATGGCCTTAACGCCCAAGCCGTTACCCAGTTGGCAAAGGAATACCGCGTGCTGGTTACGGTGGACTTGGGCATCACCAATCACGAGGAGGTGCGCCTGGCCCAAAGCCTGGGCATGCGCGTCATTGTGACTGACCACCATGGCCTGGGGCTTTCGGAAAGCCCCGCCGATGCGGTGATGAACCCGCTCCTGGGCGATTATCCCTTCCGCAAGCTATGCGGCACAGGCGTTGCCTTCAAGCTGGCGCAGGCGCTGCTGGGCACGGAAAGCTGCCTGGAATACCTGGATTTGGCCGCGCTTGCTACCGTGGCGGATATCGTGCCCCTGGTGGATGAAAACCGCGTGCTGGTATCCCTGGGCCTGAAGGTGATTGAAAGCCGCAGGCGGGAGGGCATGCGCGCCCTGATGCGCGTAAGCGGCGAGCCCTCTCCCGTGGATAGCGAAGCGCTGGGCTACCGGCTGGGCCCGCGCCTGAACGCCGCCGGGCGGCTGGACGACGCGGGCAAGGGCGTGCGCCTGATGCTCACCAGCGACCCCGCCGAGGCGGACCGCCTGGCGGATGAGCTGGACGCGCTGAATACCGAGCGCAAAACCGCGGAGCACAACCTCGTCAGGGCTGCGGAGGAAAAGGCCGCCCAGCATGATTTCATTCGCGACCGGGCGCTCATCGTGCGCGGCGAGGGCTGGCATGTGGGCGTGATCGGCCTGGCAGCGGGGCGGCTGTGCCAGAAGTATTTCTGCCCCACCTGCGTGCTAAGCGAGCACGACGGCCTGCTGCACGGCAGCCTGCGCAGCGTGCCCGGCGTGCACATCCACAACTGCCTCAAGGCCTGCGACGACCTGCTTCTGCGCTATGGCGGGCACGAGCAAGCCGCGGGCGTGACCCTGCCCGTGGAAAATTACGGGGCCTTCTACGCGCGCCTGCAGGCCGCCGTGGCGCAGGCGGACCCAAGCTGCTTCATTCCGGCGCAGGAATACGATGACGAGGTCGCCCTGGATAGCTGCACCGGCGCCCTGCTGGACGAGCTATCCCTCATGGCCCCCTTTGGCTGCGGCAATCCCGCGCCCCTGTTCCTGGCGCGCGGGCTGCATCCCGAGGAACGCCGCGCCGTGGGCGCGGACGGCGCGCACCTCAAGCTTACGCTTCGGCAGGGCTCCTGCATGATGGGCGGCATCGCCTTTTCCATGGGCCGCCTGGCCGCCTCCATGCCCGATGAGGTGGACGCCGTGTTCAGCCTGGGCCGCAACACCTTCCGCGGCGTTACCAGCCTGCAGCTGGAGGTAAAGGCCATCACGCCCGTGGCGTCAGCGCGCGCAGAGGCGCTGCGCCGCCCGGACGGCGCGCCGGAGCAGGAGGCGCTCCTCAACGCCCTGCTGGACGCGTTTGCCCTTCAGGCAGGAAATGCCGTGCCGGATACAGAATCCATACAGGAAGCCGATTGGGACGCGCTGGGCGCGGCGCTTGTCGGTTCCCCGCGCGGGCATTTGCTCATCTCCCGCACGCATGAAACGGCCCTTCGCGCGCTCGCGCTTGGCGATATGGACGTGTGCGCCCACGCCCCGGACGACCCGCGCGGCTTTGCCACGCTGCTTACCGCGCCCGTGCTTTCGCTGTGCGGCGGGCACTGGCGGCACGTATGGCTGCTGGATGGCGAGGCGCTGCCCAATGAAGCGGCGCTGTGGCGAACCCGCCTGCCAGAGGCGCAGGTGCGCGTGCTTGCGCAAACGGCGTCGCTGCGCGCGCTGGCCCGCGCCGTGGACGCGGGCGACGCAAACTACCGCGTGCTGTATAAGGCCCTGCGCACCGGGGTGTTTCGCAGCCTAAGGCAGCTGGCGGACGCGGCGCAGCTTACCGACGCGCAAACCCGCGCCGGGCTCAACGCCTTTTCCCAGCTTGGATTGATCGATTTTACCGAATCCCCCTTCCGCTATGCGCTGCGTCCGGCCCAAAAGTGCGCCCTGGGCGACAGCCCCGTGCTGGGGGCCCTGCGCCGCCTCGCCTAGCGGGCGGCTTGGAAAGGAAGGATGCTTTTGAGCAAAGCGGATATGCGCAGCATGCTTCTGCTGCACCTGACCCTGCTGTTGTATTCGGTGGTTAGCGTATTTGCCAAGCTGGCCGGGCTGCGCATGGCCGGCGGCGAAGCGCTGCCCACGCTGGTGTTCCTGGCCCTGGAGGCGCTTACGCTGCTGGCGTATTCCATCCTATGGCAGCAAACGCTTAAACGCATGCCGTTAAGCTTTGCCTACGCCAACAAGGGCGTGTGCACCCTATGGACGGCGCTCTTTGGCCTTGTTTTCTTTGGCGAAAGCCTCACCTGGGGAAAGGCGTTGGGCATCGCGGTGGTGCTCGTCGGGGTTTTGCTCGTGGTGACCGATCATGACTAGCGGCGTCCTCATCTACCTTATCACCCCGCTTTTATCGGCCGTGAGCCAGCTCATCCTGAAAAAGGCGGCGGATCAGCCCAAATACACGGGCGTGCGCACCTATCTGAACGCGCCGGTCATCCTGGCCTACGCGCTGTTCTTTGGCTGCATGCTCCTTAACGTCGTGGCCCTGCGCACACTGGATTTAACCGTCGCAAGCGTGCTGGAAGCCTCCGGCTATATCTATGTAATGGCGTTAAGCTTCCTCGTTCTTAAGGAAAAAATCACCCCGCGCCGCCTGATTGGCAACCTGGTGATCATCCTGGGCATTGTGCTCACCCTTACCCTATAACCGCTCTCATTCTGCAAGGAGGAATGTTTTATGGATACGCCCGCCGCTCAGGCCCAAAAGAAAATCGTTTTTTCCGGCATTCAGCCCTCCGGCACGCTCACGCTGGGCAACTACATAGGCGCCGTGCGCAACTTCAACCGCTTCCCGGAGGATGAATACCAGTGCCTCTACTGCGTGGTGGATATGCACGCCATCACCGTCCGTCAGGATCCTGCCGCCCTGCGCCGCCGCTGCCTGGAGCTGGCCGGTATCTACATTGCCAGCGGCCTGGACCCCAAAAAGAACATCATCTATTGCCAAAGCCATGTGAGCGGCCACGCGGAGCTAGCCTGGATTCTCAACTGCTTTACCTACATGGGCGAGCTGCAGCGCATGACCCAGTACAAGGACAAATGCGCCAAGCATGCCGACAACATCAACGCCGGCCTGTTTACCTACCCCACGCTCATGGCCGCGGATATCCTGCTTTACCAAACCTCCCTTGTGCCCATCGGGGCCGATCAAAAGCAGCACCTGGAACTAACCCGCGATATCGCCCAGCGCTTCAACGGCGTATACGGCGACGTGTTCACCATTCCGGACGGCGTTTTTGGCAAAGCGGGCGCGCGCGTCATGAGCCTGCTGGATCCCACCCGCAAAATGAGCAAGTCCGACCCCGAGGAAACCTACATCGCCCTGCTTGACCCGCCGGACGTGATTCGCCGCAAGGTAAAGCGCGCCGTTACCGACAGCGAGGCCGAAATCCGCTTCGACCCCGCGGCCAAGCCCGGCGTGAGCAACCTGCTAAGCATCATCGCCGCCCTGAACGACCAAACGCCCGAGCAGGCCGCCGCCGAGCTGGCTGGCCAGGGCTACGGCAAGCTCAAGGAGCGCGTAAGCGACTGCGTCATTGAGGCCCTCTCGCCCCTCCAGGCCGAGCACAAGCGCCTCATGGCCGATAAAACCTATCTTCAGTCCATCCTGGACGAAAACGCGGAAATCGCCAACCGCATGGCCCTCAAAACCCTACGCAAAGTCCAGCGCAAAATCGGCTTCGCCTCCAGGGGTTGACCAGGGGGTGACCCCCTGGACCCCCGGACTGCGGCCCCATGGGGGCCGCAGCGTGCAGGGCGGTTCGCGGGAGCGTATATGCGGGTTAGCCCGGAGGCGGAAGGCCTCCGGGTTGTGTGCCGCCGGGCCACGAAGGGTGGCCCGGCTTTGAGGAGCGCGTTGAAAAAAGGGGCGCAGGCGCTCCGCGCTGCGCATCCGCGGCGGCTAGCCTGCCGGGGGCCGGCAGGCTACGCCTGCTTTTGCCGCTTCAGGCGACGCCTCGCGCAGTTTCAGCCTCAAAACAAAGAAAGGATTCGCCATGGAAAACAGGAATTTTGACCTTATCATCATTGGAGCAGGCCCTGCCGGCATCTTCGCCGCCCTGCAAATGACGGAAAACCGCCCCGAAAGCCGCATTTTAATCGTGGATACGGGGCGCGCCATCAGCCACCGCGCATGCCCCGCCCGCATCGACGGGCAGTGTAAGCACTGCGACCCCTGCGCCATCGTGCATGGCTGGGCGGGCGCGGGCGCGTTCTCGGACGGCAAGCTCAGCCTCAGCGACGAGGTTGGCGGCCATGTGAGCGATTACATCGGCCACAAGCGCGCGATGGAATACATCCGCCATGCGGACGAGCTCTATCTCAAATTCGGGGCCAGCAAAACCGTGCATGGCCTCAACAACAACCGCGTCGATGAAATCGCCTACGAGGCCAGCCGCTATAACATCCACCTGGTGCCCTGCCCCGTGCGCCACCTGGGCACGGAAAACGCGGGCCCGGTGCTTGGCGCCATGCACGACTACCTGATAACCCAAACCAACACCGTATTCCTGGAGCTTACCAGCGCGGAGGATATCCTCTGTGAGGACGGCAAGGTAGTTGGCGTAAAGCTTCATCAGCGCGGCCATGAGCCCGAGATCGTTTACGCGCCCTATGTGGTGGCCGGGCCGGGCCGCGGCGGCGCGCAGTGGCTGAGCGAAACCGTGGGCAAGCTGGGCCTGCGCACCCAGAATAACGAGGTGGATATCGGCGTGCGCGTAGAGGTGCCAAACGCCATTATGGATCACCTCACCCGCGACCTGTACGAGGCCAAGCTCGTCTACTACAGCGACACGTACGAAAACAAGGTGCGCACCTTCTGCATGAATCCCGGCGGCGAGGTAAGCCAGGAATACTACGAGGGCGGCATCGCCGTGGTTAACGGCCACAGCTATGAGGACGCGGCCAAGCGCACCGGCAATACGAATTTTGCCATGCTCGTATCCACCAAGTTTACCGAGCCGTTCAACCAGCCCATCGAATATGGCCGCTACATTGCCCAGCTGGGCAACATGCTTACCGGCGGGCCCATCATGGTGCAGCGTCTGGGCGACCTGCTCAAGGGCCGCCGCACGGATTTGGCGCGCCTTTCCAAGTCCACCACCATTCCCACGCTCTCCACGGCCGTGCCTGGGGACCTGAGCTTTGTGCTGCCCGCGCGCCACCTCACCAGCATTGTGGAAGCCCTGCGCGCGTTCGATCACCTGGCCCCGGGCCTGTACAGCCGCGATACGCTGCTCTATGGCGTGGAGGTCAAGTTCTATTCCAGCAAGGTGCTGGTGGACTCGCATTTTGAAACCGCCATCAAGGGCCTGTTCACCGTGGGCGACGGCGCGGGCATCACGCGCGGCCTGATGCAGGCGGGCGTGAGCGGCATGGTCGTGGCCGACGAGGTGGCCCGGCGCATGAAGGCGTAACCGCCTATTTCCCCGGCCCGGCCCTACCGGGCCGGGGTTGGCTTTTGCCGCGTTACGGCACGCAAATCACCCTGCCCGCTTTAAAATCGGACGGGGCCAGGGCGGTGTTGGTAGCCAGCAGCGCGCCGGGCGATACGCCCAGCGTTCGGGCAACGGTGAACAGCGTTTCCCCCACGCCCATCACATAGCTACTGCTGGAACTGCTGGGGCACAGCCTGCGGCTCATGCTGGGCGGCACGCAGTAGCGCGTTCCGGGCGCAAGACGCGTGGTGGGCAAATTGGGATTGACCGCGCGCATCGCCTGGTAGGACACGTCGTTCTCGATCAACAGATCGGTAAAGGTTTGGCCGTTTTCCACGGTTGCTAAACGGTAGCCGGTTGGGCACCGGCGTATGGGGCTTACTCCCCCGTTGGGCGTCTGTATCTGGCTTGGCAACGGCTGAATAGGCGTTCCCTCATATTGGATATCGTATAAATCGGTTGTGCCCGGTTCCAGCAGGATTCCGGCGCCTTCGCCCGGCTGTGGAATATCGTTCATCATGCTGATTGCTCCTTTCTCATTCACAGGCCGCGGGTGGGAAAAGGGCGGCCAGTTCATCCTATGCCGTAGGCAAACCGCCCGTTCGCCCGGCAAAAACCGTCCCTTCCGCCCTTTGCCAGGCGCGCGGTCTGTGTTATAATGGGAATAGCAAAAATACCGGGCGGCCCTTCGCCCGTCATCAGGGAGGAACGTCTATGTGGAAGGCAGTGGACGAGCTGCTTTTGCGCGGCGTCAGCGACGGAGCGTTTCCCGGCTGCGCCATGGCCGCCGGGCAGGGCAGCCGCGTATTGTATACCAGCGTTCATGGCAAACTTGCCCAGGGGGACGAGCGCAGCGTGACCCATACCACGCGCTATGATGTGGGTTCGCTTACCCAGGTAATGGCCACCGTGCCGCTGATGCTGTGCGCGCTGGAACGCGGCCTTGTAAGCCTGGATGACCCCATCAGCCTGTGGCTTCAGGATGTGCCCGCCGATAAGGCAGGCATCACGCTGCTTAGCCTGCTTACGCACACGGCGGGCATGCCGCACTATTTTCTGCTGCCTGAGGAGGCGGAAAACTCCGATGACGCGTTAAACGCGCTGCTGCGCCATCCCCTGGCCGGCCCCATAGGCGCCAAGGTGCGCGATTCGGCCATGGGCTTTGTACTTTTGGGCTTTGTGATGGAAAAGGTATTTGGCATGCCGCTGGACGAGGCGGTTAAGCGCTTTGTAACCGTGCCCCTGGGCATGAGCCGCACCGGCTACCTGCCCGCAGGCGACGACGTAGCCCCCGCCTCAGCCGAAAGCGAAAGCGAGGAATGGCAGGCCGGGCAGCCCCAGGATGGCAACGCCCGCTTCCTGCACGGCGTGGCCGGGCATGCGGGCCTGTTTACCGATCTGGAGGACGCCATCCGCTTCTCCGCCATGCTGGCGGGCGACGGCCGCACCGATGAGGGCGTCGCCTTCTCCTACCGCGCCGTTCACCTGGCCACCACGGAGCGCACCCGCGGCCTGAACGAGGCCCGCGGCTACGGCTTCCGCATTACCAAGCGGTCCGACCCGTTTCTGGGGCACCTGTGGCCCAGCGACGGCTATGGCCTGAAGGATCCCGCCAGCGGCTCGCTGATTGCCGTAAGCCCCGACGACGGCTTTTTTGTAACGCTGCTTTTGAACGGCCACACCTCCCCGCGCGACCGGCTGGAGATGGAGCGCATGCACAAGCTTTTGCTAAACGCGGCCTACGCCGCCTTCCAGCATGAGGAGTAACCTGTCGCCCGCCAGCCTTTTGTTCGTATGCCTGGGCAACGTGTGCCGCAGCCCCATGGCGGAGTTTGTAATGAAGGATTTGCTTGGCAGGCATGGGCTTTCCCATATCCGCGTCGCTTCCGCCGCCACCAGCGCCGAAGAGCTGGGCAACCCCGTGCACCCCGGCACGCGGCGCAAGCTGGCGGAGCACGGCATATCCTGCGCGGGCAAAACCGCGCGCCGCCTTACCCGGGCGGACTACGCCGCCTACGACCTCATCATCGGCATGGATTCGCAAAATCTTTCGAGCATGCGGCGGCTGTTTGGGGGCGATCCCGAGGGCAAGCTGGTTAAGCTGCTCTCCTTCTGCGGGGAGGATGGCAACGTGGCCGACCCCTGGTACACCGGCGATTTTGACCAAACCTACCGCGACGTGCTTAGAGGCTGCGAGGCGCTTCTCAAACGCATACGGCCCGGGCGCTGAAAGGGAAACGATTTTGGGAAAAGCAGAGCTTCAACAGGATTTACAAGCCCTCTACCGCCGCGCGGAGGACGGTATAACGCTTGGCGCGCTCACGGATGAAATTTGCGCGCTGCTCGCCCAGCATACGGATGCGCTGCGCGGCGTGAACGGCCGCTACCGCCTCATGACCAGCGATACAGGCTATGCCCGCGCCTTTGCGCTGGAAAACGGCGCATACCGCGAGCTAGATTGCGCCGCGCCCGTGGATGTGACCATCCTGGGCTACGAAGCCGATCTTTTGCGCGTATTCAGGCGCGAGCTATCCCCCATGGGCGCGCTGCTGCGCGGCAAAATACGTTTGCAGGGCAGCAAGGCCGCGCTTATGCGCCTGGCGGAATTTTTGTAAGGGGGCGCCCGTATGGATGCAAGCGGCGGCCTGATGGGTTTCGTATGGTTTGCGTTTGCCCTTACCTGGCTTGTATGCATGCCCCTGCGCTACCGCCTGGAGCATCGCGGTCAAAAGGCCGCCTCGCTCTTTTGCAAGGCTGTGCCCACCGCCATGGCGGCTGCCCTTGCGGGCTACGCGCACTTTGCGCTGTCCCCCATGGAGCCTTACAGCCTGGGCATATTTGTGGGGCTGTGCGTCTGCGTGCTGGCGGATGTGCTTCTCAATGTGTTCCTGCCGCTTGGCGGCGCGCTGTTTTTCGCGGGACATATGTGCTACGTGGCGGCCATGGGCCTCTACCGCGCCTTTACCTGGTGGAGCCTTACGGCGTGCCTGCTCGCCCTTGCGGGCTTATGGCTGTTTGGCCTGCGCTATAAAAGCCTTGTGCAGGATCGCCGCCTGTTTTGGGGGATGTTTTTGTATGCCGTAGCGCTGGCAACGCTGCTGGGCTTTTCGCTGCCGCTGCCCTTTCTGGCGCCGTCGAAGCGCTCCGCGCTGGCCGCCGTGGGCGCGGCGCTGTTTGTGGCTTCCGACCTTATGCTTTGCCTGAACCATGTGTATAGGCGGGGCCTGCCCTGGCGCTTTGCAAGCCTGGGCGTTTACTACGCCGCCCAGCTTTTGATAGGGCTGAGCGCCTTTCCCATCGCCTGATCATAAAGGAAGGTTTTGCCCCATGGATGATCTGCTGTTTTCCCTCAACACAGTATTTCCGCTGCTGGTGATGATGGCTGTTGGCTTTGCTGCCCGCCGCGCCGGGCTTGTCAGCGAAGAAACGGCCCGGCAGGTGAATGCCTGCATCTTCAAAATCTTCCTGCCCCTGCTTTTGTGCTTCAACATTGTGGATACCCAGCTTGGCGCCGCCTTTGACGGGCGCGTGCTTATGTATGCGCTGTTTACAACGCTTTTGTGCTTTGGCGTATTGTTTTTTGCCGTGCCCCGGCTATGTGGGGACCGCGCGTCCTGCGGGGTGCTCATCCAGGGCATTGGGCGCAGCAATTACGCCATCTTCGGCATCCCCCTGGTAACCATGATGTATCCCGAGGGCGATCTTTCCGTGGCGGTATTGATGGTGGCGGTCGTCGTGCCGGTGTTCAATGTTATGTCCACCGTGGCGCTGATGGTGTTTAGCGATAAGCTGGAAAAGCCCTCTCCCTGGGCCATCGTCAAGGGCGTGGTGCTCAACCCGCTCATTCTGGGCACGCTGGCGGGGTTTTTGCTGTGGTGGTTCCGGATTCCCCTGCCGTCCCTGCTGGATACGCCCCTGCGCAAGCTGGGCTCCATCGCAACGCCGCTGGCGCTGTTTGCGCTGGGCGCGTCGCTGGATTTTGGCAAAGCCCGCGCCAACCTGAAGCTGCTCATTGCGGGCGTATCCGGGCGTTTGGTATGGGTGCCGCTGATCTTTTTGCCGCTGGCTGCCGCGCTTGGCATACGGGATGTGGCGCTGGCCTCGCTCATTGCCGTATATGCCTCGCCCACCTCGGTTTCCAGCTTCCCCATGGCCCAGCAGATGGGCGGAAACAGCGACCTTGCAGGCGGTCAAGTGGTGTTTACCACCGTATTTTCCATCATTACGGTGTTTTTGTGGGTGCTTGTGCTCAAAGCGACGGGCTGTTTGAGCTAACAAGTGGAGCCCATTTCCCTATTTTGCCCCAGCAGAAGGGTTCCGCGCCTTGCGGTATAAGCGCGGAACCTTTTTTGTTTTCCTTTGGATTTGCGCACATTTCACATTGTGTTTTTCTAAGGGATGCGCTAGAATCAAGGTTGTTCCCTTTGCATAACGCTTTTCTCCGCCATGATTCCTGCTGCCCGAAAGGAGCCGTATTCCTATGACCTCCATCACCTTTTCCCCGGCGCGGCTCAGCGGCAGCGCGCCGGTTCCCCCTGCCAAAAGCGAGGCGCACCGGGCGCTGCTGCTGGCCGCGCTCGGCCAGGGGGAATGCCGCCTGAACGGCTTTCCCCTCCCGCTTTGCGATGATACGCTTGCCATGATGAACGGCGTGGCCGCCCTGGGCGGCAGCGTGCGCGCCGCGGACGGCGCGCTGTACGTAACCCCCGCTCCTGCGCCCGCAGCGGGCGCGCCAATGGTGGAATGCCATGTAAACGCATGCGCCGCCGCGCTGCGCATGCTCATTCCCGCCTTTTTGGCGAGGGGCCAGGCCGTGCGCTTCCGCATGTCGCCCGCGCTATTCAACCGCCCTCTGGACGCATTCCAGCCCCTGCTAAAGCAAATTGGCGGGCGCATGACGCGCATCCCCGCCGGTGGGGACGGCTTAGCCACCGTCGAAATTTCCGGGCATATGCCCGCGGGCGCGTACGTGATTGACGGCTCCCAATCCAGCCAGTTTGCCAGCGGCCTGCTCATCGCGCTGGCGCATGCCAACAGCGCCTCCGGCACGCCCGCGCCCAGCGTGCTTACGGTTGCCGGGCCCATCGTAAGCCGCCCCTATCTGGATATGACCCTGCGCTTGATGAAGGCGTTCCACATTGCCTATACCGAAGGCCCCGAAGGCGTGTTTGCGCTCCAGCCCGCGCTTGAGCCCTCCCCCGCCGGGGCGGATGTGGCGGGCGACTGGTCGCAGGCTGCGGTGTTTTTGTGCATGAACGCCATGGGCAGCGGTATCATGGTTCCCAACCTTAGCCAAAACGGCTTGCAGGGGGACGCGCATGTGGCGGATGTGCTGCGTTCCATGGGCATGCGCATTTTCCAAACGCCGGGCGGGCTGTATGCCGCAAGCCCCTCGCACGCAGGCCTGATGCCCGCGCGTATTGACTGCTCCAACATTCCCGACCTCGCGCCCATTCTGGCGCTCACCTGCACGCAGGCGCACGGCGTTTCCGTCCTTACGGGGGTCAGCCGCCTGCGCCTGAAGGAATGCGACCGCCTGGCCGCCACCCAGGAGCTGCTCGCCCAGCTTGGCGCGCAGGTGGAGTCGGACGGGGATTCGCTCACCGTGCACGGCCCCGTCCGGCTGCGCGGCGGCTTTGAGGCTGACGCGCGCGGCGACCATCGCATGGTCATGCTTCTGGCTGCCGCGGCGCTGATCGCGGACGCGCCCATCACCGTTTCCGGCGTGGAATGCATCGCCAAGTCATGGCCCGGGTTTTTGGACGCCTACCGCCAGTTGGGAGGGATTGCGAAATGAGCAGCCGCATTGGGCGCATGCTCAGCGTGCAGATTTTTGGGGAAAGCCACGGCCAAGCCGTGGGCGTGGTGCTGGACGGGCTTCCCGCGGGCCTTTCCCTGGATGAGGAGGCGTTGGGCGCGTTCCTTCAACGCCGCGCCGCCCGCAGCGCCATTGCCACCGGCCGCCGCGAAAGCGATATACCGCGCATCGTAAGCGGCCTCATGGGCGGCGTCACCACCGGCCAGCCGCTGGCCGCCCTTTTTGAAAACGCCGACACCCACAGCTCCGACTACGGCTTTTTGCCCGATAAGCCCCGCCCCGGCCATGCGGATTATCCCGCTACGGCGCGCAGCTTCGGCTTTGACGACCTGCGCGGCAGCGGCCATCACAGCGGCCGCCTCACGCTGCCCTATGTGTTTGCGGGCGGCGTTGCCATGCAGCTGCTGGCGTGCGAGGGCGTGCGCATCGCCGCGCACGTGGCGCAATTAGGCCCCGAAGCGGACGCTCCCCTGCCCGTCCCGCCGGACCTGGACGCCCTGGAAGGCTGCCATACCAGGCCCGTGCCCACGCTGGATGCACAGGCGGGCGAGCGCATGTACGAGGCCATCCTCAACGCGCGCAAGGCCGGCGATTCGCTGGGCGGCACGGTGGAATGCGTGGCCGCGGGCATGCCTGCCGGCTGGGGCGCGCCCTTCTTTGAGGGCGTGGAGGCCGTGATGGCGGCGCAGCTGTTTTCCATTCCCGCGGTAAAGGGCGTGGAATTTGGCGACGGCTTTGGGGCCGCGCGCCTTACCGGCAGCCAGTATAACGATCCTTACGCCTTTGAAAACGGCAGGGTGGTTACCCTAAGCAATCACGCGGGCGGCCTGCTGGGCGGCATTACCAACGGCATGCCCGTCATTGTGCGCGCCGCGTTCAGGCCTACGCCCTCCATCAGCCTGGAGCAGCAAACCGTTTCCCTAAGCGGCCAAAGGCCCGAAACGCTGGCCGTTCATGGCCGTCATGATCCCTGCGTGGCCGTGCGCGCCGTGCCTGTTGTGGAAAGCGCCGTGGCCCTTTCGCTGCTGGAATTGTGGCTGGAGCGGCGTGCCACCCTGCCGCTTGCGCGCCGCAAGGAGGGGCTATGATCCAAAAGAACCAACGGCTCCACCTGCGCTGCGAGCGCCTGGGCAGCGAGCTGGAGGGCGTGTGCATGCACGAGGGCATGGCCGTGTTTGTGCCTGGCGTGCTGCCCGGCGAGGAAGCCGGGGTGCTGTGCGTAAAGGCGCAGCCCCGCTATGCCTTTGGCAAGCTGCTCGAGGTTGACGTTCCCTCCCCGGATCGCGTCACGCCGCCCTGCCCCGTCTACGACCAATGCGGCGGATGCAGCGGGCAGCACATGCGCTATGAGGCCACGCTGGAGGCCAAGCGCGCCCAGGTGTTTGACTGCCTTACGCGCATAGGCGGGCTTGCGCTTGCCCAGCAGGACGTGCCGCCCGTGCTCGGCGCGCGCGACCCCTGGCATTGCCGCAACAAAACCGCGCTGCCCGTGGGCGGCAGCTGGGACAGGCCCGAGCTGGGCTTTTACCGCCGCCGCAGCCACGCGATCGTACCCATTGAAAGCTGCCTTGTGGCCATGCCGGGCTTGGACGGCGTAATCAGCGCCGTGCGGGAATGGATCACCGCCGCCCGCGTGCAGCCTTATGACGAGCGAACGGGGCGCGGCCTGCTGCGCCATGTGGTGGTGCGCGTCACGCGCGGCGGCAGCCTGATGGCGGTGCTGGCCGCCGCCCGGGACGCCCTGCCGGAGATTCCCCTCCTGGTGCGGCTGCTTACGCAGCGCGCGCCGGGCTTTTGCTCGCTTCACCTTAGCGTGAACGCCGGGCGCAACAACGTGATCCTGGGCCGGAGCAGCCGCCTGCTTTACGGCCAGGAGGCCGTGTATGAAACTCTGCTGGGCCTTACCTTTGAAATCCCGCCGCTTTCCTTTTTTCAGGTCAATCCCGCGCAGACGGAGCGGCTTTACCAAACCGCCATCGACTTTGCCGCGCTTTCCCCCTCCGATACCGTTGTGGACGCTTACGCGGGCGCCGGCACCATCTCGCTTTGCATGGCGCGGCACGCGGGGCGCGTGATCGGCATTGAAATTGTGCCGCAGGCGGTGGAGGGCGCATGGCGCAACGCCCGGCGCAACCAAATTACCAACGCGCAGTTTCACGCCGCCGCCGTGGAAACGCTCCTGCCACGCCTGGTAAAGGACGGCCTAAGGCCGGATGTGGTTGTGCTTGATCCTCCGCGCAAGGGCGTTGAGCCGGCCGTGGTGGAAGCGGTGCTGGCCGCCCGGCCCCGCCGCGTGGTATATGTAAGCTGCCACGTGCCCACCCAGGCGCGCGATTTGCAGCTGCTTTGCCAGGGCGGCTACCGCTTTGAGCGCTGCCAGCCCGTGGATATGTTCTGCTATGCGAGCGGGGTGGAAAACATAGTAAGCCTGGTTTTGGAAAACTGATGCAGCCGGGAGCGCGCTTTTGAGCGCGCTCCCTAATTTGCGCAATAGATGTTGACATATCAACAAGTTGATCTTATAATCTTGATGTTATATCAACAAGGAGGCCTCAATGGATAACCGCTTTGAAACCTTTACCTCGCTCATTCTGCAAATCAACCGTTCCATCCAGCGCATTAAAAGCCTGGAAATGACGGAATTTGACTTGCGGGGAGTGCACGCCATGTGCCTGTTTTACCTGCGCCGCCACCCCGACGGCCTTACGCAGGGGCAGCTTGCCAAACTGTGCCTGGAGGATAAGGCAAGCGTCAGCCGGGCGCTTGCCGGGCTGGCCGCACGCGGGCTGATTGTGGATACCCAGCCGGCCATGGCCAAAAAGTACAACGCAAAAATCCTCCTCACGCCGGAGGGGGCCAGCGTGGCCGCTCGCGTGACGGAAAAGGCGGAGCGCGCGCTTTTGACCGGCGCGGAAGGCCTTGACGAGGCCGGGCGCGCGTTGCTCTACCGCCAGCTTGAAACCATTAACCAAAATCTGGAACGCTATGTGGCGGAAGCCCTGGCTCCCATAAGGAGGAAATGAATATGGCCGTTGCATTATTGATCGATTCCGCGTCCGACGTGGATATGCGCGAGGCGGAAAGCCTGGGGATAGCGCTGGTTCCCATGACGGTGCTGTTTGACGGCGAAAGCTATCAGGACGGCATAAACCTTACGCACCGGCAATTTTTTGAAAAGCTCATTGAAAGCGACGCGCTGCCAAAGACCAGTCAAATTAACGCCTACCAGTTTGAAGAACGCTTCAGGGAGCTCACCTCTGCCGGCCATGAGGTGGTGGCCATCACCCTTTCCTCCAAGCTGTCGGGCACCTATTTTAGCGCGGCGCAGGCGGCAAAGCAATTTGGCAGCCGCGTATACGTGGTGGACAGCCTGAACGCCTGCATTGGCGAGCGGCTGCTTATGCAATATGCGCTGCGGCTGATCCACCAGGCGCTTCCCGCGCGCGAAATAGCCGCGCAGCTGGATGCGGCCAAGCGCCGTATCCGCCTGATCGCCCTGCTGGACACATTGGAATACCTTAAAAAGGGCGGGCGCATCTCCCCAACGGTGGCCCTCGCCGGGGCCATGCTGCATGTAAAGCCCGTTATTGCCATTGAGGATGGGGAGGTTAGGCTCATTGGCAAGGCCATTGGCTCCAAAAAGGGGAATAATCTGCTGATGCAGCTGGTAAACGCCTCCGGCGGGATCGATTTTTCCATGCCCTATGCCACGGCCTATTCCGGCCTGGAGGACAGCCTGCTGCAAAAATACCTGAACGACAGCGCCGCCCTATGGCGGCAGAATACCGCATATGTGCCCGTTTACAGCATCGGCAGCACCATTGGCGCGCACGTAGGGCCCGGAGCCATTGCGGTCGCCTTTTTCGCCCCGCCCCAAAGCGGCGCTTCGGCGGGCTGAGCGCTCCGCTCCCGCTTCCCCCTCCCTCGGTAATGGCGGCGTCTGCTTCCCTTTCGCGTGAAACTGTTTTATGAAAGTTTCACAATTTTCTTTCCAGCATTTGACGAACGGACAAAAAAACGTTACAATATAGGCAGACGCTTTCGACAATTTCACATTACACCGAGGGAGGCCTTGCATATGGCGCAAACGTTAGCCCAAAAAAATGCGACCAACAAATACCGGGCCAAAAACGGCCGCAAGCAAATCAATCTTGAGCTCACCGTGGAGGATCGCCTGGCATGGCAATCCTATGCCGACAGCCTCAGCCTGAGCTGCACGGGCATGGTGCGCGAATGCGTTAGGCGCTGCATGGCGCTGGACCGCTGGATGGAAAACCCCGCCGCGTATGAGGCGCAGCGCCAGCGGCGTTCCTCCCCCGAGCTTACCCTGGGCATTGAAGGGATGGAAGGCATGGACTAACGCATGCCTTGCAAATCGCGCGCGCGCATGCTATAATACGTTTTGCGATGACGAAGAACAACACCCGCATCATCGTTACCGTATCAGAGAGGGCGGCGCGCGCGGGGCGCGGGCTGCAAGCCGCCCACGGAGCGGCGGGTCATTCGCTTCCGAGCATTTCCCTTGAAGCCTCTAACCCGTAGAGGGAAACGGCCAGGCCCCGTTACAGGCCAAGAGCGCACCGGCGGCGTTGGCTGCCTGTGCGGAATTTGGGTGGTACAACGCGGCGGTATGCCTTCGTCCCATGGTCGCATGGGTGCGAAGGCTTTTGTTTTACCATCGGTTTTCTTCGCCAATTACTGAAGGAGGGACTAAGGATGTCTGTTGTGGATACCCTGCGGGATATCAAAGAGCGGGTAGAAGGCGAGCTGGATACGTTGGATGGCTCCGCCTCGCTGGAAAGCCTGCGCGTGAAGGTATTGGGCAAAAAGGGCGAGCTGACCGCCCTGCTAAAGGGCATGGGCCAGCTTGCGCCGGAGGAACGCCCCAAGGTGGGCGCGCAGATTAACGAGGTGCGCCAGTGGCTAACCGCCCGCATGGACGAGGCGCAAGCCCGTATCCAGGCCGCCGAGCGCGAGGCCGCTTTAAAGCGTGAAACCATCGACGTTACCGAGCCGCGCCCCCTGCCCAAGGTGGGCAGCGAGCATCCCATCACCCTTGTGATGAACGAGCTGATCGAATGCTTCACCGGCCTGGGCTTTGACGTGATGGAGGGCCCGGAGGTTGAGCTGGATCATTACAACTTCGAGCTGATGAACCTGCCCAAGAACCATCCCGCGCGCGACGCGCAGGACACCTTCTATATGGACGATAACATCGTTCTGCGCACGCATACCAGCCCCATGCAGGCCCGCGCCATGCTCACGCGCAAGCCCCCCATCCGCATCATCTGCCCCGGCCGCGTATACCGTGCCGACGAGGTGGACGCTACCCACAGCCCCGTGTTCCATCAAATGGAGGGCCTTGTGGTGGACGAGCACGTGCGCATGAGCGACCTGCGCGGCACGCTGGAGGTATTCGCCAAAAAGCTCTACGGCGAGGATGTTACCACCCGCTTCCGCCCCAGCTTCTTCCCCTTTACCGAGCCCAGCGCCGAGGTGGACCTCACCTGCGTGAACTGCCATGGCAAGGGCTGCCGCATCTGCAAGGGCACCGGCTGGATTGAGGTGCTGGGCTCCGGCATGGTCAACCCCAAGGTGCTGGAAATGTGCGGCATCGACTCCACCAGGTATTCCGGCTTCGCCTTCGGCATCGGCCTGGAGCGCATCGCCATGCAGCGTTACGGCATTCGCGATATGCGCCTGCTGTACGAGGGCGACGCGCGCCTGTTCAGCCAGTTGAGATAACGGCAGGGGCACCAGGCCAAGGGCCTTAAAAATCCCGCAGCCGCACGGCGCAGACTGTCGAGAAACCCCAGGGAGGTTCGGAGGGCCGCAGCCCTCCGAACAACAATCCGAATCCAGCGACATGTGCGGTGGATTCGGAAGCCTTGCGTAGCAAGGTTTCCTTGCAGGGTTCACCGGCCGCGCCGCAGGCGCAGGTGAACCCTGTTTCGGCGGAAAAGATCGCTGCAGGCGAGCTTTTTCGCCGGCCTGAGCCGCACGGCTTCGCCGCGCGGCGCAAGCCATAGCTTGTGTATTGAGAGGAAGATATTTATGAAATTGGCTATGAACATGCTCCGGCAATATGTGGATATCCCCGTTACGCCGGAGGAATATACCGACCGCATGATTATGACCGGCACCGCCGTGGAGGGCGTGGAGGATATCAGCGGCGGTATGGATAAGGTGGTTGTAGGCCGCGTGCTCACCTGCGAGGATGTGGAGGGCACCCACCTGCACCAGTGCACCGTGGATGTGGGCGGCGGGGAACCCCTGCACATCGTTTGCGGCGCGCCCAACGTGGCGGCTGGCGAGCTGGTGCCCGTGGCGCTGGACGGCGCGCGCCTGCCCGGCGGCGTAAAGATCAAAAAGGGCAAGCTGCGCGGCATGACCTCCGAGGGCATGATCTGTTCGGGCGAGGAGCTGGGCGTGCCAAACGCCCTCTATCCCAATGTTGAGGACAAGGGCATCCTGGTGTTTCAGGAGGACTACCCCTTGGGCGCAGACGTGCGCCCGTTGCTTGGCATCGACGATACCGCCGTGGATTTTGAAATCCTGGCCAACCGGCCGGATTGCCTGTGCGCCATCGGCATCGCGCGCGAAACCGCGGCTGCCCTGGGCACCGTGTTCCACGCGCCGGAAATTGCCGTGAAGGAGGCGGGCGGCGATATCCATAACGAGGTCAAAATCCGCGTGGAAGCGCCGGACCTGTGCCCCCGCTATGCCGCGCGCGTAATCAAAAACGTGCGCATCAAGCCCTCCCCCCTGTGGCTGCGCAAATACCTGCACGGGGCCGGGCTGCGCGCCATCAACAATATCGTGGATATCACCAACTATATCATGCTGGAATACGGCCACCCCATGCACGCCTTTGACCTAAGCAAGGTGCGCGGCAGGCAGATTGTGGTGCGCCGCGCCCACGAGGGGGAAACGCTTACCACGCTGGACGGCAACGAGCGCGCCCTGCGCACGGACGACCTGGTGATCTGCGATGAGGAACGCGCCACCGGCCTGGCCGGCATCATGGGCGGCGAGGAAAGCGAGATTGTGGAAGGCACGCGGGAGGTTATGTTCGAGTGCGCCGCCTTTGACCGCACCGCCATCCGCCTTACCAGCCGCGCGCTGGGCATGCGCACCGAGGCCAGCGGCCGCTTTGAGCGCGGCGTGGCCCCCGGCACCGTGATGGAAGCGCTGGAGCGCGCATGCCAGTTGGTTAACGAGCTGGACGCGGGCGACGTTGTCACCGGCGCGATCGACCTGTATCCCGCCCCCAAGCCGCAGCAGACGATTACCGCCAGCGTCAGCCGTATCCAGGAGCGCGCGGGCGTTGCCATTCCCGCCGAAGATATGGTGCAAATCCTTCATAAGCTGCAATTTGGCTGCGAGCGCAACGGCGATACCCTTACCGTAACCGTACCCGCCTTCCGCGAGGATTTGGACGGGGAGGCCGATATCTGCGAGGAATGCCTGCGCATTTATGGCTACGAGCACATTGGCGCAACCGCCCTGCGCGGCGAAACCACCCAGGGCGGCGTAAGCCCCATGAAGGCCCTCAAAAACCGGGTGGCGCGCCTGCTCACCGGCATGGGCTACCTGGAAATTATGAATTTCAGCTTCACCGGCGTTAAGGAAATCCAAAAGCTGGGCCTGCCGCAGGAGGATCCGCGCACCCAGCCCATGCCCATTCGCAACCCGCTGGGCGAGGACGCGGCTGTGATGCGTCCCACCCTGGCGTGCGATATGCTGCGCACCCTGGCCTTCAACATGAACCACTCCACCGAGGCCGCCAGCCTTTATGAGATGGCCGCGGTGTTTGACCATCACCATCTCACGCAGGAGGGCCTGCCCACCGAAACGCAAACCCTATGCCTGGGCGCGTATGGCGCGGATGTGGACTTCTTCACCGTGCGTGGGGCCGTGGAGGCCATCCTGCATGCCAGCGGCATTGCCTGCACCGTAGAGCCTGGCGCGGACGCGTACTATCATCCGGGCCGCAGCGCCCGCCTCACGCGCGGCGGCGTGGCGTTCGCACAAGTGGGCGAGGTGCATCCCGCCGTGCGCGAGCGCTTTGATATGCCCAAGCGCGCCGTTATCGCCGAGGTAAACCTGCAAACGCTGCTGGAAAGCCATAAGCCCATGGGCGAGATGAAGCCCCTGCCGCGCTTCCCCGCCATGGCGCGCGACCTGGCCCTTGTGATGGACGAGGGCGTGGCCGTAGGCCCCTTGATGGGCGATATGCGCAAGGCTGCCGGGAAGCTGCTGGAAAGCATCCAGATGTTCGACGTATACCGCGGCGTTCAAGTGGGCGTGAACAAAAAGAGCGTGGCCTTCTCCCTCACCTTCCGCGCGCCGGACCGCACCCTTACCGATGAGGAAGTGCAAAAGGCCATGGACAAGGTGCGGCAGATGTGCGCCCAGAAGTACCAGGCCGCCATCCGCGGATAAACAAACCCTAAGCCGCGCGCCGTTTCCAGGAGCTTATGTACCCTGGAAACGGCGCTTTTTGAATGGCGCTCTGGCGCTTTTAAAAAAGAAAGGGGCGGGAAGCCTGCGCTTCCCGCCCGTCGCTTGCGCTTATTATGTGCGCTTATAGCCCTTCCGCGGCCTTTTCGGCGGCATAGCGGCCGCTGTTGGCGGCAAAGGACACGCCAATGCCCACGCCCGGATACTGGCGCGTGAAAGCGTTGCCCGCAATCAGCTCGCCCGAAGCATACAGGCCCTCTACCACATTGCCCTCGCCATCCAGCACGCGGCAGTCGTCGTCCACCTCAATGCCGGGAATGGTGCCAAACGTGCGCAGGGTGATCTTTTCAATATAGAAGGGCGCGGTTTCCACCTTGGTGGCCTTGGCCGCAGCCAGCTCATACTCTGCGGCGGGAATGGCCTCGCCCGCGTCGGCAGCCTTGTTATAGTTTTCAATCGTGGCGGCAAGCTTTTCAGCGTCAATGCCGTTGTCCGCCGCCAGGGCCTCGATGGTATCGTACTGCTTTACAAATCCCTTTTCAATTTTCGCCTGAATGGTATCCATATCCGCATAGCTGGCATCCGCAATCAGGAAAGCAGCCTGCTCCTTTTGCTGGGACACAGCGCGCTGCACCACATACTTGGGTTCCGCCTCGCCAATGAAGCGCTCGCCGTCCAGGTTCACCATGAAATTGACGTTGATCAGGTTAGAGCCGTCCGGGGCAACCACGGAGCCCATGCTGCCGTCGCCCACAATTTTGGTGCCAAACGCGCGGGTCATGGCGATACCGTCGCCCGTAGCGCCCGCATTGGTGGAGAAAAAGCCGTCCGCGAACAGCGGAAGATATTCGGCCATCATTTCAGCATTGCTGCCAAAGCCGCCCGTAGCCAGGATAACCGCCTTCGCGCGGATCTCGTAGCGCTGCTCCCTGTCCTGGGCCACAACGCCAACCACCTTGCCGTCCTCCACAATCAGCTCCTGCGCGGCGGTACCCATGCGCAGATCAAAAGCGTTTTCCTTCACATAGCTGTTCAGGAAATCCGCAAAGCTCTGGCCGCGGTTTTCCGTGCGGATAGCGTAAACCTTATCGGAATATTTGCTGGTCGCCTCGGTTTCCTTGGTGAAGGGCGTGCCATAGCCAATCAGGCGCTCCAGCAGCACGTCGCTTTTGGCGTACACCTTCTCCACAAAGTCACCGCGCACCTCCGTGCCGGAGGTATAGCTGAATAGCGCGGTAAAATCCTCCGGGGTGCATTCCACGCCATCGCGCTTGTGGTACTCGGAGCTGATACCCGCGATCGCGCCGCCGGAGGCAGGCAGGGAACCGCTTACCATGTCCAGCTTCTCCAGCGCGATGAACTTCACATCAGGATAATCTTCCTTGAGCTCATAGGCGGCCATCAGGCCGGAAATGCCCGCGCCCACGATAACGATATCCGTTTCCACGGTTTCGCCCTGCGTTAGCTCCGCAGCCTGCTTTTCCTGCTGGAAGGCGCTTACGTCAACGCCGACGGCCACAAGCGCAGCTTCCGCCGCCTGCATGATGGCGTTGCTGGTAACGGTCGCGCCCGCTACCGCGTCCACAACCAGGCTCTGCTCCTCAACGATGCGCGCGGGGATGGCCTCAATGGCTTTGTCGCCAATGCCGGGGGTTTCCTCGTTCTCGCCAACAGTCACAGCGGTGATCTTGCCATCCGCATAGCTTACGGTAACGGGCACCTTGCCGCCCATGCCGTCCGCCTCGGCGGTGTAGTCCTCAGCCAGCGCTGCGCTCCCTGTGCACAGCAGCGTGCATGCGCACAGCAAACACGCCATTTTCTTTAAAGCATTCATTTTTGACCCTCCTTTGCCCTCTCGGGCGAATTCGACTCATTATAGCAGACCATATATGCCTAGTCAATACTCTTTCCCTTTTTTGCGTGCTTTTCAAAAACCCCTTTTTCTCCGCAACCCGTTGCTCCAACTCCACGTCCCTGTATACGATATATCCACCCGCCCCTTAGCCGCCTGATCAAAGCGCCCACTCACGCCAAGCCGCACAAAAAGCAGAGCGCGGCGCAAAGCGCCCGCGCCCCAAGCAGCGCTCTCCCATACCCCGCTTACGCCAAACCACACAAAAAGCAGAGCGCGGCGCGAAGCGTCCGCGCCCCCAAGCAGCTCAAAGCCGGGCCGCCCGTATGCGGCCCGGCGGCACAAAGCCCGATGGCCTTCCGCCATCGGGCGAACCTTCTTCCCCCACGCCCACCCCCGCCTGCCCTTTCAGGGCCGCGGTCCGGGGTGCAGGGGCTCAGCCCCTGCCTAGCGCCAGTTGGCAAGAAGGCGTAGGAAGGCCGAAAGCAGGCCGGGCATGCCCACATCCTCGGCCGCTACGGCGGATAGCTTCGCAATAACCGTATCGCCAAGCTTTACGCGCACAATGCCTATGGCGTCGCCCGCGTTAATGGGCGCGGCAACCTGCTCGGGCAGCTCCACCTCCAGGGAAAGCTGCTTTTCCTGCCCGGGCTTTAGCAGCATGCTCAAACCCGCGCCCACAGCCGCCTCCACGGTATCCTTCATGCCAAGGTGCACGGGAACGGTGCGGCCCAAACGATCGCCTTTGCTAAAGATCACCACGCGCTTATAGCCTGCAAAGCCATAATCCAGCATGGCGCGCGCCTCGTTAAAGCGCTTCTGGCTGTTGTCCGTACCCAGAACGATAGCGATCAGGCGCAGGCCGTTCTTCTGCGCGGTGGCGCATAGGCAGTACTTCGACGCGTCCGCGCTGCCGGTTTTCAGGCCGTCGCAGCCGTCGTAAAAGCGCACCAGCCGGTTGGTGTTGGTCAGGTCGGTCACGCGGCCTCCGGGGTGCGTAAGCGTGTCCATCCATACGGAGGCATGCGTAAAATAATCAGGGTGGCGGCATACCTCGCAGGCAAGGGCCGCCACGTCGCGCGCGGTGGTGTATTGGCGGCTGTCCGGCAGGCCCGTCGGGTTGGTGTAGAACGTGCTTTCCATGCCCAGCTCCGCCGCGCGCTGGTTCATCTGCTCCACAAAAGCCGCCTCGCTGCCCGCGATGTGCTCGGCCAGGGCATAGGCCGCGTCGTTCGCGCTGGCTATAATCGTGGCATGCAGCAGATCCCTGAGCTTGTAAACCGCGTTTGCGTCCAAAAGCGCTTGGCTGCCAATCTGCGCGGCGGCCGCCTGGCTCACGGTGATATCGTCCTCAAGGCTAACGCGTCCCGCCTCCAGCTCCTCAAAGCAAATCAACAGGGTCATCAGCTTGGTCACGCTGGCCACCTGTCGCTTTTCGTCCGCGTTCTTTTCAAAAATCACCGTGCCGGTATCCGCTTCCAAAAGCATCGCGCTGGGCGAGGTAAGCTCCACGGGCACGCCTTCCTCAAGCGGCGCGGCCAAAGCCGCGCCCATAACCGCCGCGCAGGCCAAAAGCAGCGCCAATAGCCGCCTTGCATGGTTTCTCATAGCAAAAACTCCTTCCATGGCTGGTACCCTTCTTGGGATACCATACGCATGAAAGGAGCAAAAAAGCTGTCGAATGCGCCGCCGGGCGCAAAAAAGTTACAGCGCGGCGATTACGCCGTCCACCAGCGCGCGGAAGGTGTCCTTCACCTTTTCGCCGGTTTCCATAACCTCCTGATGGCTCAGGGGCTGGTTCAGAATGCCCGCCGCCATGTTGGTAATGCAGCTTAGGCCCAATACATCCATGCCGCAATGGCGGGCCACGATGGTTTCCGGAACGGTGGACATGCCCACCGCGTCGCCGCCGATGGCGCGCGCCATGCGTATCTCCGCGGGCGATTCGTAGCAGGGGCCGTTCATCCAGCAGTACACGCCCTTTTGCAGGGCGATGCCCAACTTGGCCGCCACATCCTGCGCAAGCTGCATCAGGCGCACATCGTAAGCATGGCTCATATCGGGGAAGCGCGGGCCAAACTCGTCCAGGTTGGGGCCGGTGAGCGGGTTCTTGCCCGACAGGTTGATAAAGTCCGTCAGAAGCATCAAATCGCCGGGGGCAAAGCCGGTGTTCACGCCGCCCGCGGCATTGGTCACAATCAGGGTTTGCACGCCCAGGCGCTTCATCACGCGTATGGGCATGGTCACATCGCGCAGGTCGTAGCCCTCGTAGCAGTGGAAGCGGCCCTGCATCATGTACACGCGCTTGCCGTGCAGCCTGCCGGCGCACCAGCGGCCCGCGTGGCCGGGCGCCGTGGATACGGGAAAGCCCGGGATATCCTTGTAATCCAGGAACTTCGCGTCCTCCAGGGCTTCGGCATAGCCGCCCAGCCCGCTGCCCAGGATGACCGCAATATCCGCCCTGCCGCACGCCGCCTCAATGGCCTTGGCGGCGGCGTCGATCTTTTCCAGATACGCCTTGTTCAAATCGCTCATTTTTTCGTCCTCCTCAAGCGTTCGTCAGCTGGCTCGCAAAAGACTCGGCCCCAAACCGCTCCGGCGCGCCAAACAGCTCGGCAACCGTAGCAGCAATATCGGCATAGCTCTTTCGCGTGCCCAGGTCAATGCGCCCCTTCATGCCGGGCTTCCAGGCCAGGATGGGAATGTATTCGCGGGTGTGGTCCGTGCCGCTGTGCACGGGATCGCAGCCGTGATCTGCCGTAAGGATAAGCAGATCGCCCTCATGCATGGCCGCCTTGATCTCGTCCAGGCGTTTGTCAAAATACTCCAGCGCTTGCGCATAGCCCGCCACGTCGCGGCGGTGCCCGTATACGGAGTCAAAATCCACCAGGTTCACAAATACCAGCCCGGTAAAATCGCGGGCCATCGCCTTCATCAGCGCATCCACGCAGGCGGGGTTGCCGGCCGCATGGTCGCTTTCCACAAGGCCGCTCATGCAGAAGATATCCTCAATTTTGCCAATGCCCATGGTAAACACGCCGCGATCCTTCAGCACGTTGAGCACCGTGCGCCCCGTGGGCTCCAGCGAAAAATCGCGCCTGCGGGGCGTGCGCACAAACGCGCCCTTGCCCGTGCCGGTGAAGGGGCGGGCAATCACGCGGCCCACCGCATGCGGGCCCTGCAAGATGCCGCGCGCGGCGCGGCACATCTCATACAGCTTTTCCGGGGCGTACACATCCTCATGGCAGGCGATTTGGAAAACGCTGTCCGCGGAGGTGTACACTATGGGATAGCCGGTTTTCATGTGCTCCTCGCCCAGCTCATCCAAAATGGCGGTGCCGCTGGCGGGATAATTGCCCAGGGTTTTTACGCCGATGGCCTTTTCAAACGCCTGAATCACCTCCGGCGGAAAGCCGTCCGGATAGGTGGGGAAAGCCGTTTCCAGCTTGAGGCCGGTAATTTCCCAATGGCCGGTGGTGGTGTCCTTGCCGGCGGATACCTCCCGCGCGCGGCCAAACGCGCCCTCAACCTGCGCGGGCGCCGGGCCGCCCACGCCGGGAATCAGCCCCAGCCCCATGCACTGCATGTTGGGCAGCGCAGGCTGCATTTTTTCAATGATATGGCCTAGCGTATTGGCCCCCGCGTCGCCATAGTTGGCGGCGTCCGGAAGCGCTCCCGCGCCAACGCTGTCCAGCACAATCAAAAAGACCCTTTTCATTTTGGCACTCCTTTCATCCCGGCGGTTATTCGCCCAGCTTGATGCACGCCGGGCCTACGGGGCGTATGGCCAGCACGTTGCAGCTATGCGCGCCAAATACCGCCTCCATATCCTTGATAAACACATCCAGGTGCCTAAGCGGCACAAAATTGAGGGTGGTGCCCGCAAAGCCGCCGCCATGCACGCGCCAGGCGCCGTCCTCCTGCAATTTGCTCTCCCCCAGCATCAGGGCCAGGGAAAGCTCCTGCCGGGCGGGGGTGGGGAAGATGTTTTGCAGGTAGCAGTAGCTGCTGCGCCCGCTTTCCACCACCAGGCGGAAAAACTCCGGCAGGTCGTCGTTTTGCAGGGCCGCCACCTCATCGGCTACGCGGCGGTTCTCGGCAAAGTAATGCGCGGCGCGCAGGATGGCGCGATCCGCATAGGGGGTTTTAAGCTGGGAGCGCAGCTGGGGCAGCGCCTGCATAAACTGCTCGGGGCTTACGCCGCGCAGGTCCTTTTCGCCAAAGCAGGCAGCCACCTCGCGCATCTCCCGGGGAATGGCGGCATAGCAATCGGTCAGGTCGTCATGGCTTCCGCCGGAGTTGATTACCACCAGGGCGTACCCCTTGGCTGCAAAGTCATAGGAAACCTCGCGCACCTCGGGATCGCTGTCCTGAAAATCGATATACACCAGCCCGCCCGCGCTGGAGGCCATCTGATCCAGCAGCCCGCTCGGCTTGCCAAAGTACACGTTTTCGGCATACTGGGAAATTTGCGCGCGCAGCTTGTAATCCAGCTTATTGCCATTATACAGCTCGTCAAAAATGGCGCACAACAGCACCTCCACAGCCGCGGAGCTGCTAAGCCCGCTGCCGCTGCGCACGGTGGAGGTCATCACCGCGTCAAAGCCGCCAACCCGGAAGCCAAGCTCCTTCATGCGGGCGGCAACGCCGCGCACCAAGGCCGCCGTAGCGCCCTTTTCCTCCTCCCGCGGGCCCAAGTCCTCCAGGGAAAGGCTCAAGGGGGCGTAACCCTCGCTGTGGATATTCACCTGCATGTCGCCGCGCGGCGTAACGGCGGCCAGGGTATCCAGGTTCACGGCGGCGGCCAGCGTTTTGCCGCGGTTGTGGTCGGTGTGGTTGCCGCCAATCTCCGTGCGGCCCGGCGCGCTGATCATATACACAACGCCGGGGGCGTTTACCACATCCTCATGCCTTTTGAGCAGGCGGGTGTAGCGCATGGTCTGCGCCACCAGCATGCCGTCGCGCTGTCCGTACAGATACGTAAGGCGCTTCATCAGCTCAGGCGTTTTGAGTTCGCTAATCATTTCGGCGTACTTGTTCATAAGCTTTCCATCCTTCTTTGGTGGTGTTATTAGCGCGCTTGCCCTAAAACCATTACCGCGCCGCGCGTTGCGCGACGTTCTGCCAAAACGCAATCATGCTTTCCATGCCCCGCTGCCTAAGCCCCTCCCGGAAGGCCTCCCGCGCGGCCCCGTCCGCCTCCTGCTGGCCCAGCACAACGCGGGCCAGGGTTTCATCCACATAGGGGCCCAGCTCGCTTTGCCATTGCGCCACCTGCGCGCTTTCCTCCTGGGTGAGCGTATAGGTGGGGAAGGGCTTTTTCACATAGGCGTCCAGTTTTTCCAGCTCGCCGTTCACGCGGCGCACGTTTTCCTCGTCGTAGCGGTTGTAAAACGCCTGCGGAAACAGCCAGGGCATATCGCCCGTATCGTACACGCTAAGCTCGCTCAAAGTGGAGGTGGTCATGGCCTCTATGCCTCCCTTCCAGTTCCAGCCGCCTTCCTCGTCCACAACGTAATCCTCGCGCGCAACGCCCACCATGGCCTCGATCGCGCCCTCCTGGGTGTAAAGCGTATCCACCCAGCGCAGCAGGGCAGCCGGGTCCTCGCAGGCCGAGGTGATGGCGAAGGTGCCCCGCGCCACCTGTCCAAACAGGTCGCGGTAGACCTGCCCGCCCTCAAAGCTTAGCGGCTCCAAAAGCACAAAATCACGCGACATATCGTAGGTAACCAGGCTTACGGGCGTGGGCGCGAAAAACGCCCCGTAGGTGTTAACGGCCTTATCGTCCGTGATGCGCCTAAGCGCGTCCGCCGTGGTAAAGCCGTTTGGGTCAAGCAGGCCGTTGGCGTACCAATCGCGCAGCAGGGCGGCCATTTCCCAAAAGCTGTCCTCGTCCGGCCAGTAGCGCACCTCGCCCGCGCCGTCCAAATAGATGTTATAGTCGTTGGCAACCACGCCATAGGCGTGGGAAAACAGCTTGAGCTCCCACGGCCCCAGGAAGGCGAAGGGCACCTCGTCCCTCTTGCCGTTTCCGTTGGGATCCTTGTCGCGGAAAGCCGTAAGCGCCTCGCGCAGGCTTTCCAGATCCGCCGGCATGTCCAGGCCCAGGTTTTCCAGCCAGGTCTTGTTTATCCACATGGCGTTTTGCGAGGCCATCTCCTGCAGGGCCGGCAGCGCCGCAATTTTGCCGCTGGGCAGGGTAATGGCTTCCAGCCAATCGGGATGTTCATTGAGCAGCGCCCACAGGTTGGGCGCGTTTTCCGCAAGCAGAGGCTTAAGGTCAATCAGCTGCCCGCTATCGGAATAGCGAATCATTTCCGGCGTGCTTAGCGCCGCCTTGAACAGCACGTCCGGCAGCTGGCCGCCCGGGGCAAACATCGCGTCCTTGGCGGCCTGCCATTGCTCCCGGTTGGTATATTCCTGAAAGGTAAAACTCAGGCCCGTGCGCGCCTCCATGCGCGTAAAAAAGCGGTTTGTATTCCAATCATGCGTGCTGTTTTCGCCGTCGTAGCCCGCCATGGTAAAGGCCGTTTCCGCCGATGCGGCGGGCGCGGCGGCCATCAGCAGGCAAAGAAGGCAACAGAGAATACGCTGTAACATCTAAAAAATCCTCCGAAAAAAATGTGCGTTAGAAACAAAAATCGCACTTGATGTTCTTCTATTATACCTGATTGCGCGGCATTTGAAAACCATTTCAGGCAAATTTTTGCCTCAACGCTAAAACAGCGGAAGCGCCCGCTTCTCCAAAAGGCGCTTCCGCAAGGGTTTCAGTTGTTGATGGTCACCTTGAATAAATACTGCGGCAAAACGTGCTTATATTCCTCATACAGGCCCACCTGCTCATATAGCCTTACATAATAGCGGTACAGCCATACCTTTACCTTCATGCCGTACCAGGGGTGAATCACGCACTGGCGCGACGTGCTCAACGCCAGGCCCATGGGATTGCGTATGTACTCATACACCGGCTCCGCCAGCACGGCTACGCGCATGGCCCAGCGGTAATACTCGGTATTAAAGGCAAAATCCTCGCCCCAGGGCAGGCGGCCGTCGCAGCGGATGCTGTTCCTGATAACAATCGCCCGGCGATAAAGCTTGTTCCACAGCACGGAATAGAAAAAGCTGTTGGGGTGCTCGCTCAGCTTGTCCAAAAACTGCCGCTGGTTCATGACCATATCCTGGCTCAAAAAGCCGCGTTTCTGCCGCAGGTTTCCAATAACCTCCGTATAGGGGGCCAGCACCAGGTCGCAGCTTTGCGCTTCCATGGCCTCTACCATGCGCTGCGTGGCCTGCGGGGGTACAAAGTCGTCGCTGTCCACAAATTGCAGGTAAACGCCCCTGGCCTGATTAATCGCCAGGTTGCGCGCGGCCGCCACGCCGCTGTTGGCCTGCGCAAACACGCGTACCCGTCCGTCCTGCGCCTCCAGCCTGCGCAGCAGGGCAAGGCTTTGATCGGTGCTGCCGTCGTCCACGGCCAGCACCTCAAGCGCCCTGTGGGTCTGGTTCAAAATGCTGCCAATGCAGCTTTCAAGCGTCTTTTCCGCGTTGTATACCGGCACGATCACGCTTACCAGGCAACGCGCTTCCTGTTCCTCACGCATGGTTTCTCCTATCCTTTTTTAGGAAAGATTACATGTCCGCATCCTGCTCGCAGGCCTTCTCCGCCCTGTCCTGCGCGTGCTGGCACGTCCCAGGCAGGCTATCGCTGCCGCAGGTGATGGTATGCGTGGTTTTATCCCAAGTGTTTTGCTGCTTATAGCGGAAAAGGCCAATAAATTGCGCCACGCCCGCAACAACCGTGTTTACCGAAAAGGAAATAAGCATCCACGGCAAGCGCAGCAGCGCCCAGGGCTGATGGTTATCCGCCCAGGCGCCCCAGCCAAACTGCACAACAAGCATATAAACAAATACCGCCACGCTAAGAAACGACGGCTCCAACTGGATCATCATCGCCTGCGCGTTGGGCAGCCCCGCGCCCGGGCCGCTTAGCAGCGCGTTAAAGGCAAACACCAGCAAAAAGTTGAGAACCGATACCACATACGTGGAGGGGAAATACATCTGCACCAGCATGCTGATGAACTCGCCCCAGGAAATACGGCGATGCCAAATGGCGCTGAACAGCGGCTTGGTGTTGTGGAAGGCCACAAACCAGTGCCCCTGCGCCCAGCGGATGCGCTGCCTGAGGCTGGCCATCAGGCTGGTGGGCTTTTCATCATACACGCGCACGTGGTTGTTCCACAGCACGCGCCGGCCCTCCAGCGTGGCGGCGAACTGCAATTCCGTATCCTCGGTCAGGCTTTTCACCGTCCAGCCGCCCCGCTTGTACAGGTAGCGCGTTTTCACCGCAAAGCCCGTGCCGCCAATGCCGCAGTTCAGCCCCAGGCGGTAACGGCTGTACTGCAAAAAGCGGTTGGAGATGGTATAGGTCAAGTAATAGAAATAGGCCACAAGCCCCTTGGTGTTTTTGCAGCCAAGGTAGCACTGGATGATCTCGGTACGGTCGTCGCTATCCAAAAACTGGCTGTTTACCTCGCGCAGCATTCCCACGTCGGCCAGGTTATCCGCGTCAAAGAAAAACACCGCGTCATACGCTTCCTGATACCCTTGCAGAGCCTGAAACGCCTTCTGGAGCACAACGGATTTTCCCGTGGGCTCATCCGCCCTTTCCTTGTGGAACTCCAATACCTTTGCGCCCAGCTCCCGGGCCACCTCGGCGGTACGATCGGTGCAGTTGTCAGCTAAAATATAGAAGTCATAAAGTTCGGCAGGGTATTCCATCTGCTTCATGTTTTCAATGATGCCTGAAATAACCGCTTCCTCGTTATGCGCCGGAATCAGTATCAAAAAACGCATTTGCGGTTCGTGCGGATCGTAATCCTGGCTATTCTTCCGGAATCCGAAGATGGCAACGATCAGTTGAAAGACCAGCGTGATGGTCATCCATGCCATCAGTGCTTCCATGAGCACCTTCAAAAGCAAAATGACAGTAGACACTTGCCCGTTCCTCTCTTTATTGCCGCTACGGCTGCAAACACCTATTTATACAATATACCAGGCGATTTGTCAATGCATGTCGTAAAACGAGCACTCGCCGATAAACTCCCTTAGGATGCTCAACGGCGGAATCTCGTCCATCATGCGGCCACTTACAGGCAGGAAATAATGCAGCACCTTGAGCAGCCTATGCGCCACCAGGTATTCGGGTGCGCTTTGGGGGATGGACAAAAGCAGCTCGTAGGCGATGGTCTTTAGCACGGGCAGCTCGTAATGCAGCGACGTGTTAAACATCACATCCGCCTTTTCCTGGTTGGGGAATATCCATTTTTCCTCGCCCGCGCGCACCTTGGGCCACATGTCGATGGTTTCGGCGGGGGAGGTGTTGCGGAACCGCATATCCCTTACGATGCGCCTGAGCAGCCGCACATCCGTTGTGCGGATGCGGTTGTGATCGTCCAGGTTGATGCAGCTGAGCGCGCTTACGTAGATGCCGTAGGTAAGCTGCTCCGGCACCTCGGAGGTGATGCGGTCGTTCATGCCGTGAATGCCCTCCACAAGCAGCAGCTCGTCCGGGGCCAGGGCAAGCTCGTACCCCTCGGGCGCGCGGCTTGAGGTTTGAAAGTCAAACCGGGGCATGGTTACGGTGCGCCCGGCCAGAAGGCCCTCCAGGCATTCGGTCAAAAGCGGGATATCCAGCGCGTCCACATGCTCAAGGTCGGGCTTTCCGTCGGCTTCCAGTGGAATGTCCGTGCGGTTGCGGTAAAAATCATCCAGGGAGAGCAGATGCGGCCGAAGCCCCAGCACGCGCAAATGCACCTTCAGCCGGTTGGCAAACGTGGTTTTGCCGCTGGAGGACGGGCCGAAGATCATCACCACGCGCGCGCCGCGCCTGACGATTTCATCAGCGATCCCCGCGATGGATTTGTCGTGCAGGGCCTCGTTTATGCGGATGAACTCCCGCATGCGGCCCTCCTTGATCATGCGGTTAACGTCCACGGCATTCTGCGCGCCCAGGATGCCGCACCAGCGCTGCGAGGTAACAAACTCGCGCAGGAATTTGCTGCGCTGCACATAGGGCGCGGGAACCTCCGGCGCCTCGGGCGAGGGCGCAAGCAGCACCACGCCGGGAAAATGCGGCTTTACAGCAAAGGCGCGTATCATGCCCGTGGAGGGCAGCATAATCCCATAGAAGTACTCGCACAGCGGGCCGATGCGGTACATGGTGATCTTTTCCTGCGGGCGGTAGCGCAAAAGCTCCGCCTTGTCCATCCAGCCTTCCTTTTCAAAATAGGCGATGGCCTGCTCGCGCGTCCAGCGTTCCTTATGAAAGGGCAAATCCTGCTTTACCAGCTCGCGCATATCCTCCTCGATGGCGCGGGCCATCTCATGGCCCATATCCCCATCGGTCAGGCGCATGTACAGGCCGTAGCCCACCGAGTTGAGCATGCGCACCCTGCGGCCGGGATACAGCCGTTTCAGGCTTAGCAAAAACAAAAACCTGAGCGAACGCTCATATACGCGCCTGCCCTCCTCGTCGCGGTAGGTAAGCGGCAAAAGGCAGGCGTCGGCTTCCAGCCTTTCGTTCAGCTCCAGGCATTCGCCGCCCCGCATGGCGCACAGCGCTTCCCCTGCCTGGCTGGCGGGCAAAAGCGCCTTCAGCGCCTCGCCCACGCTGATTCCGGCGGCAAACGTACCCTCCTGCCCCAGCGCGGCAACCCGAATGGTCCCGCCTTCCTTCATACCGAATGCACCTCCCATCAGGCGTCCTCAAAGGGCATATTGCTCATAAACGCGCCGGTCAGGTCCTCCACGTCCACGTGGTCGTAATCGCCGCGCTTGCGCTTGAGCTGGTATTGCAGCTCCTTGGTATGCACATAGGCGCGGGTTTGGCGGTTGGCAGGCAGCACGCTTAGGTGCATGCCCTTCTGCCCGTCCGGCAACTGCGAAAAGCGCACCTTCACAAACATCAGCCCATGGTGCTGGCAGCGGCTTAAGGCCACGTACTTGCCCACCGCCTGGGGGATCAGCTCCGTTTGGCGCTTGGTAGGCTGGCCGCAGGTGGGGCACTTGGGCGCGGATAGGGCCTCGCCCGCCAGGGCCTCCGCCACGGAGGGCACCATATCCGTAACGCGGAACCGGCTGCGCCGTTCGTTATGGCACAGCTTGCGGGGATGCTCCTCATAGCCCAGCACATCCATGGGCTTGGGCAAGCGCTGGAACACGCGCGCGGTATAATACGCGTCGTGCATGGCGTTGTGGAAGCTGCGCTCCTCGTCCTCCTCCACCTCCAGGGCCTCCATGGCGGCCTTGAGGGCGGTCTGCCCGCTCTTGCCCACGGCGGCGGCATACAGGCGCTGGATATCATACATCCTGGGCAAGGGCCTCTCCACGCGGAAAAAATCCACATTCTGCTGCAAAACGCTGATATCGTCGCAGCCCCAGGTTAAAAAGGCGCAATCCTCCCCGCACCAGTCCATGAAGCTTTCCATGGCCTCCGGGAAGGCGGGCGCGTCGCAAAGCGCCTCCTGGGTCAGGCCGGTCATGCGTTTCACACGGGGATGGATGGTCAAATAATGCGTGGGATGCACCGGAATGGACACGGTGTCCACAATGTTTAACCCCTCGTCCAACTTGGCCGCGCCAAACTGGATCACCTCAAAAAGCAGGCTGTCGCCCACGCGGCGGTAGGCCGCGCTCTGATAGCTGGTAGGCTGGTTCCACTCCAGGTCTAACACAATGAACTGCATAGCGTTAACTTCCAATCAAAGGGTATTTTCTGCGGCGGCGCGCCCCGCCAGATAGCCCGTAGAAAAGGCAATGTGCAAATTAAACCCGCCGGTAAGGGCGTCCACATCCAGCAGTTCGCCCGCCACATACAGGCCGCGCGTCAGCCGGCTTTCCATGGTGGAGGGCGCAATCTCCCTCACGCTCACGCCGCCGCGGGTCACAATGGCCTCGGCCAGCCCCCGCGTGCCGCTTACCGGGATTTCCAGCGCATGGGTTTTCTCCACCAGGCGCACGCGCTCCTCGCGGCCCAGCGCCCCGGCGGGCTTTTGCGCGTCCAGCCCGCACAGCCGCGCCACCGCGCCGGCCAGCCGCGCCGGGAACAGCCCGCACAGCAGGTTGCCAAGCTGCTTTTTTGGGGCCCCGGCCACGTCGCGCAGGATGCGCGCGTCCAATTGCTCGCAGGTGAGGCCGGGCTTCAAATCCAGCGCGAAGGTCACGTCCTCGGGCGCAAGCTCCGTCATATAGGCCGAAGCGCTCAGCGCCAGCGGGCCGCTCACGCCAAAGTGGGTAAAGAGCATCTCGCCCAGCTCCGTATAGAGCTTCTTTTTGCCATGGGAAAGGGTTATGCGCACGTTTTTAAGCGACAGGCCCGTCAGCTCCCGCACCCACTGCGCCGGGCTTTCCAGGCCCACCAGCGAGGGCAGCGCCGGGTACACCGTATGCCCGCAGCCTTCCAGCCACGCCCATCCGTCGCCCGTGGAGCCTGTGGAGGGGTAGCTCTGCCCGCCCGTGCATACAATCGCCGCGTCGGCCCGCAGGCTTTCGCCGCTTTCCAGGGCAACGCCCGTTAAGCGCCCGCCCTCCACCATAAGCGCCCTTACACGCGCGCCCAGCATAACCCGCACGCCCAGCCGCCTTAGCTCGCGCTCAAAGGCGCGGGTTACGTCGCTGGCCTTCTGGCTCTTGGGAAAGGCGCGCTGGCCGCGCTCGACCACCACGGGGCAGCCATGCGCCTCCATCCAGGCAATAAGCCTTTCCGGCGGCAGCGCATCCAACGCGGAATACAAAAAGCGCGGGTTTTTGACCACGTTCCTGCGAAACGTGTCCGCGTCGCAGGCATTGGTAAGGTTGCAGCGTCCCTTGCCGGTGATGTACAGCTTCTTGCCCAGCTTTTCGTTGCGTTCCAGCAGCGTAACCTCCGCGCCCGCCTCCGCGGCCGAAACGGCGGCCATCAGCCCTGCGGCCCCGCCGCCAATCACCAGCACCCTACTCATCCTGCTTGTTGATATAGACGCTGTGCGCGTTCCATATCCCCTCCAGCCGCTTGAAGTGCTCCGCCAGCTCCTCGCGCCGGTTGAGGCCCACGCTCACGATCAGCGCGTTAATCACCGACAGGGGCGCGGCAAGGCTGTCCACAAAGCTGGCCATATCGGTGCTGGCGCACAGGCATACGTCCGATACGCCGCAAAGCGGCGACATCTCGCCGTCCGTAAAGCCCACCACCTGCGCGCCGTTCTGGCGCGCAAAGCGCATGCACTCCAGCGTGCGCGCGGAATAGCGCGGATAGCTGATGCCCACAAGCACGTCCCTTTCGCCAATGCGCGCGATTTCCTCAAACACATCGCCAATGGCGTTGCTCACCAGCGATACGCCGTCAAAAATCTCGTTTAAGTAATGATACATGAACTGCGCCAGCGGCGCGGCGGAGCGCAGGCCCATCACATAGATGCGCCTGGCGTTGAGCAAGCGCTGCACCACGTCGTCAAAATCCTTCTGGGACAGGGCTTCCATGGTTTTGCGGATGTTCTGCGCATCGTTTTTGAGCACCGTGGATAAAACGATGCCCTGGTCGATGCCGGAGGTGATGGCAAAGCGCTGCTCGCTGGTGAGGCGCTGGCGCACCAGGCTGCGCAGCTTTTCGCGCAGCTCCGGGTAGCCCTTATAGCCCATGGCCATGGCAAAGCGCACCACGGTGCTTTCGCTCACGCCGCATTGCTGGCCCAGCGCGCCGGCCGTCATAAACACCGCCTTGTCGTAATGCTGGGCAATATATTCGGCAATGCGCCTGTGCCCCTTGCTCAAAGGCTTTTCGCGCAGGTTCAGCTTGCCGATCAGTTCCTGGGTATCTTGCACGGGGTTAGCCTTCCTTCTCTGCAAATGGCTCAGCGAATATGCAGGCCGCTCCAAATGTCCTTTTCCAGCGTAATTGGGTTGCCCATCAGCGTAAGGGTGATATGCCCCTCCTTCAGGCAGTACACATCCGACCCGGGGGTGGGTTCCTCGGTGCGGGAGCCGCTAAGCAGCCAAAAATAGGTGCCCGCGCGCGGGGATTCGCGCCGCTCGTATCCGTCAATAAAGTTGCCCATATCCAGCGGCGCATAGACCGGGGCCTTTAGCTCCGCGGGCGGCACGCAGGGGGCGTTGATGTTAAGCACCGTGCACGGCGGCGTTTGCGCCTCCACATACTGCTCGGCCACCGCGATTGTATAGCAGGCCAGGTTTTCCAGCATTTCCGGCTCAGCCCTGTGATGAATGGAGGACGCGATGGCCGGCAGATGGTTGAGCGCGCCCTCCATGGCCGCGCCCACGGTGCCGCTGTAATGCACCGCCATGCCCGCGTTATAGCCGTTGTTGATGCCGGAAAGCACCAGATCCACCGGCTTTTTCACCAGCTGCTGCAAGCCCACGCGCACGCAGTCCACCGGCGAGCCCGCAATGGAAAACGCCTCGCAGCCGGGGTCGTCCACGGGCCAGGGCTCCACATAAATGGGCTCGGTCAATGTAAAGCGGTGGCTGGCGGCGCTTTGCTGGGTGCGCGGCGCGCACATGCTCACCTCATGGCCGCGCGCCACGGCGGCCTTCCACAGCGCCATAATGCCCTTTGCGCCAATTCCGTCGTCATTGACCAAGAAAATGTGCATAGTCCAACCCCATCCTTCCCGTATTTCACCGGCGCAAATCGCCGCTTACCGCGTCCACCAGCGTGCGCGCCGCGTTAATGGCCACGGCCACAGCCAGCGCCCACCAGTAGCTTTCAAAGCGCACGCTGTTTTCCACAAGCCCCGCGGCCGTCCATACCAGCCATGCGTCCACAACCACGTTCAGAAGGCCCAGCGTGCAAAAGTTGAGCACCGAAAGAATCAGCCGCATCACAGGCCTGAGCACCGTAAAAATAACCGCCAGAATCAGCCCCACGATGATTGCATTGGTTTCATCCAGCAGGGCCACGCCATCCATAAACCGGGCGCACAGGGGAACCGCCGCCACCGTCGCGGCAAAGCGGAGCACGGCTGCCAGCATGGCTTTCCTCCCATCCGCATGGCAAAAAACGCACATGCTTTTTTATTATAACACATTTCCCACAGTTGTGCATGCCCATACGCCTCCGGGGGCACCCTAAGCCGAACCCTTGCCGCCGCCAGGCATAGGATGAGCACGGGCGGCCCTTTCGCCCAACGCCCGCAAGGGAGGAGCAATTTGGCATGAAAAGCAAGTTCTTTACCGATACACAGGGCCTGGAGAGCGCCTTTGAAAGCTGCGCGCCCGACAAGGTAAGCGTCTGCCTGCGGTTAAGCCGGCACGCCTACGACGCGGCGCTCCAGGAATCCGCCCGGCTGGGCCTTACCAGCGGCGAATACATCGAATCGCTGATCCTGGCCCGGCAAAGCCGCTCCCAGCGGCCCCTTACCTGCGCCGGTACAAAAGCGCCGTTGTGCACAAATATCCCGCCGCAGCGCCCTCAACCAGCACCACCTGCCCGTTGATGGATAAAACGGCCCTAAGCAGCGGCACATGCACCGCCCCCACGGTTTCCAGGTACTGATACGCAAGCGCAAGCGCAAGCAGCGCCGCGCCCAGCAGCAGCCACGCGGCCAGGCCGTTGGTATGCGCCTGTATGCCCGCCAGCGGCAGCGTAAGCGCCAGCGCCGCGCCCAGCAGCAGCCCCTTGATGGCGAACGCCATAAAGCTGCCCGCGCCCAGCCAGCCGTCCAGCCAGCGAAACGCCGCGCAGGTTACCACGCACAAAAGCAGCGGGCACAGCGCCGCCACCAGCTTGCGAAGCAGCATAAGCCTTCCTCCTTCACGCCGCGGGAAAGCCCGACCGCAGCGTTCTTTCCCGCCCGGCCGGCAAAGCCAGCCGGTACGATTGTTGTTCGCAGGGGCTTTGCCCCTCCGAACCGCCCTTTAGGGCCTTTCCACAGCTTCCGCGCGCCGGAGGATACCGGTGCGCTCTTTTTCCGTCATATCCGCGGCCTCAAACAAATCAGGCCGCATGCGCAGCGTGCACAAAAGCGCCTGCTCCCTGCGCCAGGCGCGTATCTTGGCGTGGTCGCCGTTTAAAAGCACCTCGGGCACCTCCAGGCCCTCGTACACGCGGGGCCGGGTATACTGGGGGTATTCCAGCAGCCCGGCGGAAAAGCTCTCCTCCTCGGTGCTTTCATCGCTGCCAAGCACGCCGGGCACATAGCGGGCCACCGCGTCGGTAAGCGCCATGGCGGCCAGCTCGCCCCCGGTGAGCACAAAATCCCCCAGTGAGATTTCCTCGTCCACCACCAGGTCGATGGCGCGCTGGTCCACTCCCTCGTAATGGCCGCACAGCAAAACAAGCCCCTCATGCCGCGCCAGCTCTACCACCTTTTTTTGGGTAAGCGGCTTGCCGCGCGGGCTTAAGTAAATGCACGGCCCCCCAAAGCCCTGGCTGCGCACGTCGCGCACCGCGTCCACGATGGGCTGGGCCATCATTACCATGCCCGCCCCGCCGCCAAAGGGATAGTCGTCGGTATTCTTATGCTTTTTCTCGCTGTATGGGCGTATATCCACGGGCCTCACATCCAAAAGCCCGTCCTGGCGCGCCCGGCCTATGATGCTGGCGTTCAGGAAGCCTTCAAACATCTCCGGGAACAGGCTAAGAATTGCGATCTTCATACAGCCCGACCTCTTTTAGCCGTTCCTCGTCCAGAACGATTTTGCCGTTTTCCGCATCCAGGGTCAACAGCACGGTTTTCAGCGCCGGGGTCATCAGCGTGCCCCGCGGCGTGTCAAACACAAACACATCCACCCCGCCCGGCGTAAGCACCTCCCTGAGCGTGCCAATCTCCGCGCCCTTGGTGTCGTAAGCCTTCGCCCCCAGGATATCGGCAATGTACACTTCGTCCGGGGCCAGGGCGCGCGCATGGGCGCGGTCTACCCACAGCTTTACATTGCGCAGCCGCTCGGCGGCGTTGCGGTCGTCCACGCCCTCCAGGGTCAGGTACACATCGTCCTTGCTCACGCGCGCGCCAGTTACGCGGATAGGCGTGTAAGCGCCCTTTTCCTCGCGGTAGACGGTTTCCAAATCCAAAAAGCGCTCCGGGCCGTCCGTGTAGTGCTTCAGCTTCACTTCGCCGCGAATGCCCTGCGGGCGCACAACCTCGCCCAGGAGCAAATACTCATGCTTCATACCGTTTCTCCCTGCGTGTACAAAGATTGGGCGCAGCCGGGCCAGTATCTGTCCCGGTGCGCCCAACAGGTTGTAGGGTTACTGAATCTCCACAAATACGGGCTTTTGATTCTTGGCGGTGGCGGCGCGCACCACGGCGCGAATCGCCTTGGCGATACGCCCCTGCTTGCCGATCACCTTGCCCATATCCTCGGGCGCGACATGCAGCTCCAGGATGGTGGCTTCCGGCCCCACAGTTTCCGTAACGGTCACGGCGTCCTTATTGTCCACCAGCGACCGGGCCACGTATTCTACCAGTTCCTTCATACGGCTTAGCCCTCGATAACGCCGCTCTTTTTCAGCAATGTGCGGGCGGTGTCGGTAGGCTGGGCGCCGTTCTTGAGCCAGGTTTTGGCGCTTTCCACATCAATCTTGATGGTGGCGGGCTCAGTCATGGGGTCGTAGTAACCAATCTCCTCGATGAAGCGGCCGTCGCGGGGGCTGCGCTCGTCGGCCACAACCACGCGGTAGAACGGCTTCTTCTTCATGCCCATCCTCTTTAGACGAATTTTAACAGCCATTGTCATTTCCTCCTATGCTCTTCTGAAATGTGCTTTTATCTGAAAAAACCACGCAAGGGTGATTTTTGTCAGGTTTGGAAAACGGCGGGCCCTTAGAAGGGCATCCGCATGCGGCCGTGCTTGCCCTTGCGGCCCATCATCTGCTTCATCATGCCCTTGGCCTGCTCAAACTGGCGAATCAGGGCGTTAACGTCCTGCACGGTGGTGCCGCTGCCCGCCGCGATGCGCTTGCGGCGGCTGGCGTTAAGAATGCCGGGGTTGCGCCGCTCGCGCGGCGTCATGCTGCGGATGATGGCCTCGGGCTTTTTCATGGCGCTGTCGTCAATTTCCACGTCCTGAAGCTTGTTGCCAACGCCGGGCAGCATGCTTAGCATGCTTTGCAGGCCGCCCATTTTTTTCATCTGCTGCATTTGGCTTAGGAAGTCTTCAAGCGTAAGCTCGTGCGCGCCTTTTTTCACAAGCTTCTCGGCTTCTTCCCCGTCAAAGGCCTCCTGGGCCTTTTCAATCAGGGTCATCATATCGCCCATGCCCAGGATGCGGCTGGCCATGCGATCCGGGTGGAAGGGCTCGATATCGCTGAGCTTTTCGCCCGTGCCGGAGAACTTGATGGGCTTGCCCACCACCGCCTTGATGGAAAGCGCCGCGCCGCCGCGCGTATCGCCGTCCAGCTTGGTCAAAATCACGCCGTCGATGCCCAGCTCGCTATCAAAGGTCTTAGCCACGTTCACCGCGTCCTGGCCGGTCATAGCGTCCACCACGAACAGGATTTCCTGCGGCTTTACCGCGGCCTTTATGCGCCTGAGCTCCTCCATCAATTCGGTATCAATGTGCAGGCGGCCGGCCGTATCGATAATCAGCACGTCGCGGCCATAGCTGCGCGCATGCTCGATGGCTTCCAGCGCCGTTTTCACCGGGTCCTGCGTGCCGTGCTCGTACACCGGCACGTTCACCTGCTGGCCAACCACCTGTAATTGCTTAATGGCGGCGGGACGGTAAATATCGCACGCGGCCAGCAGCGGCTTCTTGCCCGTTTTTTGCAAATAATTGGCTAGCTTGCCTGCCATGGTGGTTTTGCCCGCGCCCTGCAAGCCGCACAGCATGTAAATTGTGGGCACGCTGGACGACCAGGTGAGCCTGGCGTTCTGGGTGCCCATCAGGGCGGTCATTTCCTCGTTGACGATTTTGATGACCTGCTGGGCGGGCGACAGGCTGTCCAGCACCTGCTGGCCCACGCAGCGCTCGGTGACCTTTTTGCAAAAGTCCTTAACCACCAGGTAGTTGACGTCCGCCTCCAAAAGCGCCATGCGCACCTCGCGCATGCCCTCCCTTACGGCCTGCTCGCTTAGCTTGCCGCGCGACGTCAGCTTGGAGAGCGCCGTGGACAGCTTTTGGCTCAGCCCCTCAAAGGCCATGGCTGTTCTCCTCCCCTTCCTGCCGGCTGATGGCCCGGGCGATAAGCCCCGCGGCCCTTTCCAGCCGTTCCTTGTCATTATGGGGCAGCACGCCCCGGTTTACAGCGTTTAGCAGCGCGGCCGCCTGGCGCAAATCGCGCACGGTATCCTCCATGCGCCTGGCGCCGCCCAGCGCCGCTTCGCAGCGCCTTAGCTTCTGCGCCGCGCGCGTGATGGCCTCGTGCACGTTCTGGCGGCTTACGCCAAACTGCTCCGCGATCTCTCCCAGGGAAAGATCCTCCTCATAATGCAGCCGGAGCATATCCAGCTGCTTTTCGGTGAGCAGCCCGCCGTAGAAGGCGCACAGGGTGCCAATTTCCACGCTTTTTTCAAGGCGCTGCGGCCCGTCCAACGCTTCCGGCTTCACACCTGGGCTCCTTCCGCCATCAAGCAATTCATCTTGACAGCCGAATCAGTATACCTCATCCGCGGCCGGCTGTCAAGCATTTTTGCTTGATGGCTGGGGCTATTCCCCGCCGTCCGTTGGGATTGCAAACATCTCCCTGCACAGCGCTTTTCCAGCGGCCGTGCGGAATACGCCGCGCAGCGCCGCCTGGGCGGCCTCCTTGGATGCGCCGTCCTCATAAAGGTTCACCAAAAAATCCGCCTCCACCAAAACGCGGTGATCCATGCTTTCAATGCCCTCATAGGTGTGGTGATGCGCAATCAGCCAGCATACGCGGTCAATCGCCGCCGCCTCAAAGCCCAGGCGCTCCATCAGCTCCCGCGCGCAGGGCGGCCCCTCCTGCTCCTGCAGCTTGCCGGTGCAACGGCCGTACTTGCGCTCAGCCGGATGGATGCCTATATCGTGCGTAAGCGCCGCCGCCTCCAGCACAAAGCGCGCTTCCCCGTCCATGCCCTCCTTGAGCGCAATCAGCCTGGCCAGGCTGCGCACCTTCAAAAAATGCTGAATGCGCCTTGCGTCGCCCGCGTCAAAGGCGATCATCGCAAAGGCCAGCTCGTCCAGCAGCTCCATGCGTTACACCCCTTCCATCATCTTCCTGATTGCCTGCGCCATCGCCTGGCCCAGCGCCAGGTGGGCCTCCGGCCCCATATGGATGCCGTCCTTTTCGGAAGGCTGGGCATACAGCGCCGCGTCCAGAAAGGCCACGCCCAGCTCCTTCGCCACGGCCTCATAGGCGCGCGCAAAGTCCCGTGACTTTTGGGGATACGCATGGCGGCGCTCCACCACGTCGCGCCCGTTGATGCATTCATGCGCCAGGATGGGCGCAACCAGCAGCACCTTGGGCCCGTTCACAAAGATGGGCGTGCTCTCCTCCAGATGGCTGTACAATCGGATCTGCTTCACCAGCGTGCGCGCGCCGTCCGCCGCGCCGTAGCCGTCCGTCCAGCGCAGGTCGTTGGTGCCAAGCATCACAACCGCCATATCCAGCGGCTTTTGGGATATGAGGCATGGCAGCAAATAGGTAAGCCCATTGCGCCCCGGGCTCAACGGGTTTTCATACGCCGTGGTACGGCCGTTCATACCCTCCTCAATCAGCGTATAGCCGCTTCCCAGCAGCCGCTGCGCCACGCCCGTCCAGCGCACCTCAGGCGCATAGCGCTCCCCGCTTGCGGGTATATAGCCCCAGGTATTGGAATCCCCATAGCACAAAATCCGGCGCATAGCGTTTCTTCCTCCGTTCCGGCGTGCCAACGGCCGCCTGCCGTCATTATACACGCTTGCGCGCCCGTATGGCAAGAAGCGCCGCGCCCTGCGCATACTTTCACCGCTATCTGGAAACCCTTCCCTGTGAGCGACGTATTTGAAGGGGAGGATTTAGTATGCAGCAGGAACCAAAGCCTACCAAGCGGGAGCTGGCGCTGCAATTCATCGCGGCGCTGCTTACCTTTGCGCTTTTCATGCTCTTTACCCGGGCCGACGCGGCCGTCGTCGCCTGGGGCGATAAGGGCTCGCAGGTGCGCCAAATCCAGCAGAAGCTTCAGCAATACGGCTATTTCAGCGGCACGGTGGACGGCGTGTTCGGCAAGGAAACCTACGATGCGGTGGTGTGGTTCCAGCGCAAAAACGGCCTGAAGGTGGATGGCGTTGTGGGCTCAGGCACCGCCGCCGCGTTAGGCCTCAGCCTTAGCGGCAGCGTGGCCGCCTCCAGCTATAACGAAAGCGAGGCCTATCTGCTTGGCCGCCTGGTGCACGGCGAGGCGCGCGGCGAACCCTACGTGGGCAAAGTGGCCGTAGCCGCCGTGGTGCTCAACCGGGTAAAAAGCCCCTCCTTTCCCAATACCATCAGCGGCGTCATTTACCAATCCGGCGCGTTTGACGCGGTTTTGGACGGGCAAATCAACCTTACCCCGGATGCCGATAGCCTGCGCGCTGCCCGCGACGCGCTCAACGGCTGGGACCCCACCGGCGGCTGCCTGTATTACTACAATCCCATTACCGCCACCAACGGGTGGATTTGGTCGCGCACGGTGCAGCTGAGTATCGGCAAGCACAACTTTGCCATTTAGGGAGGAAGCGCCGCATGCAGCTGAAGCATCACGTGATCCTGTATACCTTTTTAAGCCTGGCGCTCATCATCGCCATTTTTTTAAGCATGGATTACGGCCTGCGCGCCCAGCGCAGCGCGCAGCTTTTGGAGGACACCTACGCGCAGCGCATTGCGGAAACGCAGGAGCATCTGCAATCCATCGGCATTAAGCTGCGCAAAGCGCCTGTTGCGGGCGACGCGCAAACACAGGTGGAGCTGCTCACCGGCGTCAGCCGCCAGGCGGACGGCGTGGTAAGCTCCCTGGCGGCGCTGCCGCTAAGCCACATCGCCATGAGCGACACCATGAAGTTTTGCAACCAGCTATCCGATTACGCCATGATACTGGCGCTTTCCGTAGCGTCCGGCACGGGCGTAAAGGAGGAGCAGTTCAAGCAGCTTTCCGAGATGGAAAGCCAGTGCCAGCTGCTGTTGGGCCAGTTTGTCACCGCCCGCGACACCATGCTGCGCGAAAGCCTGCGCCTATCCGGCGAAGGCAGCGTGTTTTATGAGGAGGCCAGCCTCGTCGCCCGCCCCCTGGAGCAGGTAAGCGATAAGGATAACGGCATGGACTACCCCACCCTCATCTACGACGGCGTATTTTCCGATGCGCGCCGCTATGGCGAACCCAAGGCCCTTGGCGCAAAGCGGATTACCGCCGAGGAGGCCGTGGCCGCCGCCCGCGCCTTCATAGGGGACGAGCGCGTCGCCTCCGCCGCCCCCGCGCCGGATAGCGGCGGCCCCCTGGCTAGCTACGGCGTCAGCCTTACCCTTGCCGACGGCGTTGTGCTCAATGCCGATGTTACCCGCCAGGGCGGCCATTTGCTATGGATTGTGCCGGAGCACGCCTCCTTTGAGGCCGCGCTCACCCTGGAGGAATGCGCCCAGGCCGCCCGGCTGTTTTTGACCTCGCGCGGCTATGGCGATATGGAGGCCAACCACTACCAGGTGTACGACGGGCTGGCCGTAATCAACTTTGTGGCCGTGCAGGACGGCGTGCTGCTCTACCCCGACCTGGTCAAGGTGCAAATGCGCATGGACACGGGCGAGCTTGTGGGCCTTGAGGCCAATAACTACCTCATGAACCATACCCGCCGCACAGGGCTTACGCCCACCCTTTCCCCCGAGGAGGCCCTGGCCCTTATCAACCCACGCCTCCAGGCCGGGAAACCGCGCCTGTGCGTGATTCCCGACCGCGATACCGAGCGCCTCTGCTACGAAATTCCCGGCCAATACGACGGCCAGGAATACCGCGTGTACATCGACGCCGCCACCGGCGAGGAAGCCCAGATCCTGCTGATGGTGGATACCACCGATGGGCACATGGCGGCATAGTCGCGCTTGGCCCGGCGAAAAAGCGCGGTTCGCCGCCCGGCGAGCGTAGCGAGTAGGCGAACGGCGCAATCCTCGTCGGAAAAGATCGCCGTAGGCGATCTTTTCCGACGTTCTGTGACCCGGCGGGCGGCCCGTTAAAGCGGGCCTCTTGCCGGGTCAATGTCTTTTGGGCGGTAACGTCCTAGGATTCATGCTTCCCCGGAAAAGCCGCCGCCGGATTGATCATACCAAACGCGTATCATGGCGCAGCCCTGCGGAAAGCCGGATTTAGCGCCGCAGGCGCTTCCTCATAGCGCCCGCTTTGCTTGTTTTCCTTATGGAATCATGCCTGGCCCGCATCCCTTTCGCCTCAAAGCATGCATATATACCGCCGCCCACGCCCTTTCCCTGCAAGCCGCAGGCAGGAAGGGCGGCCCGCAAATAAGGCCAGCCTCGCCAACCTGACAAAACTGTAAGATTTCCGCCCAAAATGTAAGGCAGGAAAATGGCGTGCGCCCTGCGTACACACTATACTGTACCTGTAAACACGCAAGGGAGGTATGCCAAATGGCAATGCTGGAAGTCGATCATCTGCAAAAAATCTATACCACCCGGTTTGGTTCCAATCAGGTACAGGCCCTTACCGATGTGAATTTTACCGTGGAAAAGGGCGAGTATGTAGCCATCATGGGTGAAAGCGGCAGCGGCAAAACCACGCTGCTCAACATCCTGGCGGCGCTGGACAAGCCCACCCGCGGCGAGGTGCGCCTAAACGGCAAGGTGCTTACCAACATCAGCGAAAAGGAAATCTCCGCCTTCCGCCGCGATAACCTGGGCTTTGTGTTTCAGGATTTCAACCTGCTGGACACCTTCTCCATTCGCGATAACATCTTCCTGCCGCTGGTGCTGGCGGGCAAAACCTACCGCGAAATGGACGCCCGCCTTACGCCCATCGCGCACAAGCTGGGCATTGGCGGCATCCTGTCCAAGTTCCCTTACGAGGTATCCGGCGGGCAGAAGCAGCGCGCGGCCGTGGCCCGCGCCCTCATCACCCAGCCCCAGCTCATTTTGGCGGACGAGCCCACCGGCGCGCTGGATAGCCGCGCCACCGACAGCCTTTTGACCCTCTTTGGTGAAATCAACGAGGACGGGCAAACCATCCTCATGGTTACGCACTCGGTAAAGGCTGCCAGCCATGCAGGCCGCGTGCTGTTTATCAAGGACGGCGAAGTGTTCCACCAGCTCTACCGCGGCAAGGACGGCGCGGAGGGCCTTTACCAGCGAATTAGCGATACCCTTACGGTAATCGCCACGGGAGGCGCGTTGCATGCGTAAAGGCTTTTTTCTGCGCTTGGCGGTAAGCGGCATCTGCAAAAACCGCAAGGTTTATTATCCCTATATTCTCACCGCCATCGTTACCACGGCCATGATGTATATCATCGGAACCCTGCAAGGCAACCCCGACATTGGCAGCGATACGCTCTCCTTCGCCCTGCAACTGGGCGTGGCCGTCACGTCGCTGTTTAGCGTCATCTTCCTGTTTTACACCAACAGCTTTCTCATCAAGCGCCGCAAGAAGGAGTTTGGCCTCTACAATATCCTGGGCATGGAAAAAAAGCACCTGGGCCGCGTGGTCTTCTGGGAAACGGCCGTCATCCTGCTTATCAGCCTGGCGCTGGGCTTTGGCCTGGGCATGCTGCTGGATAAGGCGCTGCTGCTGCTTCTGGCGCGCATTGTTGGGCAGCAGCTTGCCATTGGCTTTTACGTTTCAGGCAGCGCTATGGCTTATACCGCCGCGCTCATCAGCGGCACATTCGCGCTCATCTTCCTCAACTCCGTCAGGCAGGTGTATACCGCCAACCCCGTCGAGCTTTTGCGCAGCGGCGCCGTGGGCGAGCGCGAGCCCAAAACCAAGTGGATTATGGCGGGCCTGGGCGTGCTCACGCTGGGCGCGGGCTATTGGCTAAGCACCACGGTAAAGGACGCCGCCACAATGATCATCATGTTCTTCTTCGCCGTTCTCCTGGTGATCGTAGGCACCTACTTCCTGTTTACGGCGGGCAGCATCGCGCTTTTGAAGGCGCTTCGCAAGCGCAAGCGGTACTATTACAAGCCCGATCATTTCATCAGCGTTTCCGGCATGATCTACCGCATGAAGCAAAACGCCGTGGGCCTTAGCAATGTGTGCATCCTGTCCACCATGGTGCTGGTAATGGTGTTTTCCACCGTGGCGCTGTGGTTCAACATGGACGATATCGTGAACAAGCGGGTGTCCGGGGATATCGAGTTTGTAAGCAAGGGCCTGGACATTGACGCGCTTTATGAAACCGTGGACGAAACCCTGTCCGAAATGGGCCTGACCCGCGAAAACGACCAGGCCTTCCGCTACTATTCCTTTACCGCGTTCCAGTCAAAGGATACCTTTCTTGTGTCCAGTGAAGCCGACGGCAGCCTGTTCATCACCCCCATCATGCTGTATATGGTTCCCCTGGAGGACTATAACCGCATGTACGGCCTGCATGAAACCCTGGAGCCCGGCGAGATTTTGCTGGATGCGTACCGCAGCGATTACCCGTATGAAACGCTTGCCGTTCTGGGCGATACCTTTTCCATAAAGCAGCGCACGCGCGGGCGCATGTCCAACCAAGCGGTTTTCAGCAGCGCATACGATACCCTGTTTCTGATCGTGGACGACGTGCAGGTTATCCAGCAGCTCATGCGCAGGCATACGGAGGTCTATGGCTACAAGGACGCCAACATGCGCAGCTCCGTAAGCTTCACCATAGACGGCAGCGCCGAGCAGGAGCTCGCCTTTTCAAAAGCGCTGTACCAGCGGCTGAAGCAGCGGTTTAGCGTGGTCTACCTCAACAGCCGCGAGGAGCTGCGCACATCCATGCGGCAGCTCTACGGCAGCCTGCTTTTTGTGGGTATTTTTCTGGCCTGCCTGTTCCTGATGGCGATGATCCTTATCATCTATTACAAGCAGATTTCCGAAGGCTATGACGACCGGGAGCGCTACCGCATCATGCGCAAGGTGGGCCTGAGCCGCCGTGAAATCAAGCGCTCCATCTCCTCGCAGATTCTGATTGTGTTCTTCCTGCCGCTGGCGGTTGCCGGGCTGCACATCGGTTTCGCATTCCCGGGCATCAACACCATGTTCCGCGGCCTTGGCATGGATAACCCCGTCCTGATGGGCGTTTGCGCGCTGGCAAGCTTCGCCGTCTTTGGCCTTATCTACGGCGCGGTATATCTGCTCACCGCCAGGGTGTATTACCGCATTGTAAGCGAATAAGCAAGGGAGGTGCTTGCGCATGAAATGGAAAAAGCGCCCGCTTCTGGGCATCCTCAGCAATGTTGTTTTCTGGATAGGGTTTGGGCTATGCTGCCTGCTTTTGATACCGGTTTGCTTGCTGCTGCTTTGCGTGCGGTGCGTTTTTTCCCTGGCGGACAGCTGCTCTGCGCGCATTCGGGAAATCCCCTAAGGCGGCGCGGCTAACGCCGTTGAAGCTGCAAAGCGGCGCTTCGGCAAAACGCAGCGGGGCTTGCTTTCCCGCTCTCTTTTGGAGGAGGGAACGGGCGGGCCAACGCCCGCTCCTTTGGCGCCGGCTGTTGTGCCGGGTTTAAAACGGGCCTGCCGCAGGTTTTCTTTCTGCGGCAGGCCCTTGGCGTAAAGAACGGCGCGATTACTTGCTCGTTTTTCTTTTCTTGCTGTAAACGGTTGCTCCCAAGGCTCCAAAGCCGCTGATGAGCAGCAGGGTAAGCCAAAGGCCCGGCATGCCGCCATCTCCTGTTTTGGGGCATTCCTCCCTGCTGGGGCCTGCCGGCTCGGCAGGCGCGGCCGCCTACTTTGATTTTGGTTCCTTTTCAAGCTGAATCCGTTCCCCAGTTTGGGGAACGGATTTTTTGTGGGCTGTACGGGCCGCATTCCGCGCGGCCCGCCAGCGCAGTTTTCATTTTTCATCGTGCGGGCAGCTTCTTTCCGACCGTTTCCGTCAGCGTGCCTTTCCTGCACGCCGCTTCCTGCCATGCGCGGCGGCCGCGCCCAGCCCCGCAAGGGCCGCGCAGGCCGTAAACAGCCACCAACCGGGATGCGCGTTGTCGCCCGTCTGCGGGGGCGGGGCGGGCCGCTCGAACACAGCCTTGATGACCACGTCGCCCGCAGGCATCACGAATGTGTTTTCGCGGATGGTCACGTTGCCGGAAACGACCTGCCACTCCTTGAAGAGGAAGCCCTTATCCGGGGTGGCGGTCAGCAGGATGGTCGTGCCCATCGTCGCGGTGGTCTGCTCGGTTACGACTCCCCTGGAGAGCGCAGAGGCGGTGGCCGTGCCAAACTCGGCCTCCAGCGTTACGGTATAGGGGGTCAGCTCCCATTTTGCCTCGTATTCCTTATCGCCCATGTCGGTGGCGGCAATCCCTGTGACCGGGGTGGTGGGGTCGCTCATCTCATACCAGCCAAGGAAGGTATGGCCCGTATAGGCGATATCGACCGGCAAGGCAACGACGTCGCCGTAGTCATAGCCCAATACGCGGTCCGCCTCGCCGTTGTTCAGGTGCAGCGTCACGGTGTATGCGTTTGCGTCCCACTTTGCAAAGTACTCCTGAGGGCCGGCAACTTTGCTGCTGACTGTTTCAACGGGGCTGTCCTTTTCATCATACCAGTCCAGGAACGTATGGCCCGCATAGGTCATTTCGTCCTTTGTGGGCAGGGGTTGTACAGTGCTGTCGTCTGCATAGGTGTAGGTGTAGGAAATGGTGTCGCTGCCATTGGCGAACGTGCCGCCGTTGGCGTGCAGCGTCACGGTATACTTGTTCGCAGTCCAGCTCGCGTAGAAGGTTTTGTCTTTTGGGCCGCCCTCATCGAACGTCGAAACACCAGAACCATCCGCGCTGTTGCACCAGCCGGCAAATGTATAGCCGTCACGGGTCACATCGGGCAATGCCTCGCCATTGCCATAGGTGTAGGTGGTTGTCGTTGTCCCCGCTCCGTCGGCAAATTGATCGCCCTTGGCGTCCAGCGTCGCTTTATAGCTTTTGCCAGTCCAGTGTGCGGTATAGGTGCGATCTCCTGTGCTTCCCTTTTGAATGGTAACGCTTTGGTTATCCTCTCCATCCAATCCCGTTCCGCTCCAGCCCGCGAAATCGTAGCCCTCCCTTTCGGGATTTACCAGCGTGAAGGTTTCAGTTTCCACCGTGTACTCGCCCGGATTTGACGGATCAACTCCGCCTTTCAAATCATAAGTGATAGAATACTTTTCATTCCACTTCGCGTAATAGGTCTTGTTGCCTGTGTCTGTGTTGGTGATTTGCTCAACACGGGTGCCGGTGCCGTCCGCGTTGCCATACCAGCCGCCAAACGCATAGCCGTCACGGGTCACAGTTTCATCACTGGGCAATAACAAGCTTTTGCCATAGGTGTAGTTGATGGTTTTTGGCGACTGGCTGTTGTCGGTAAATTGACCGCCATTGGCGTATAACGTCACGGTATATTCGTCCGGCGCCGTTCCAAGCGTTACGGTCTGAACGCTGGCGGGCATGGTATAGGGGTTGCTGTAAGTATCCCCATTCTCGACCTTCCAGGTCGTATGATGGTACGGTGGAACATCCTTCGCTGTAAAAGTAAGCTCTGTCCTGGACGCAGCATAGTAATATTTCTTGCTGGAGTCTGTGCCAGAAGCGTCTTCCAGCGTGCCGGCATCGCCGCTTTTATTGGCCGTGCCGCCCTCCACCGTCAGCTTATAGAGCACACAGCGGACGCTCACGTTCGCGCCCTGCTTGAACTCACCATCCACCTTGATGGTTCCGCTGCCGTTCAGCGTTCCCTCCACCTCCAGCGTGCCGCTCACGGTCAGGGTGGCGTTCAAGGTCAGCGTTGTACTCTCCGTGACGGTTAGCCTCGCGTTGCTGGGCACGATGGCGTCCTCCGTCAGGGTGGGGTGGCCGTGGACGGTGCCGGTCATGTCGGTTTCGTTGCCGCGTTGTTTGAGCACCACGCAGTTGCTAAAGGTACCGGAAAACTCGGCACCATCGTCATTGCTTGTTCCGCCGTTGCCGATGGGCGCGCCGCTGTGATGGGAACCATCGCTGCTTCCGCCTTGCGCGGTTACAAAGCCGCCTTGGATGGTGATAGAGTTGTTGACGTCTTTCGCGGAGTAGCCGCCGCCGATGCCCGCACCGCCATTTTCGCCGCCGGTGGCCGTCACCGTGCCGCCCGTGATGGTGATAGAGTTGTCCTTGGCGTCTTTCGCGGAGTAGCCGCCGCCGATGGCCGCGCCGCTGTCGCCGCCGGTAGCCGTCACCGTGCCGCCGTTGATGTTGATATTTCTGCCGTTGCCACCGTTACCGTACTCGGGGAAACTGTTCATGGCGCCGTCGCCGCCGCCGATGCCCGCGCCGCTGAAAGTGCTAGTGGCCGTCACCGTGCCGCCGTTGATGGTGATATTGGTGCCGTCGCCATGGTAGCCGCCGCCGATGCCCGCGCCGTTATAACTGGTGGCTGTCACCGTACCGCCGTTGATGGTGATATTGCTGCCGTCGCCACCGTAGTCGCCGCCGATGCCCGCACCGTTGTTGCTGCTCTTGGCGGTCAGCGCGCCGGTGCCCTTGCTCTGCCCGTAGATGGTCAGGCTGTTGCCCGCGGCTACGTTGATGCCTTCTTCGGCGGTCAGCGTGCAGCCGTCCGCCAAAATCAGATGCACGTCGCCGCTGACCTGAATGCGGCTAGAAATGGTGACATTGCCGTTCACCACATACCAGCCCGCGCCCCACGTGGATGACGAGCTGGCCGTAATCCGCGTGGCGCTTTCCGTCTTTGTTACTTCCTTGACGGTTCCGCTGCCCGCGTCATAGCTTCTGTCCACATAAGTGACGGTTTCAGCCGCCCGCGCCGCCAAAAGGAAAAGGGCCCGCCGAAACGGCGGCCCCTTGCAGCCCTGGGCGCGCAGCGCGCGCCCAAGACGGGATTCCAAAGGGATGTATCCCTTTGGTCAGCCTGTCGATAAACCCCCATGGGAGGTTTGGAGGGCCGCAGCCCTCCAAGTGTAATCCGGCCCCAGCGACATGTGCGGTGGGGCCGGAAGCCTTGCGTAGCAAGGTTTCCTTACGCCGTTCGCCGCCCGGCGAGCGCAGCGAGTAGGCGAACGGCGCAATCCTCGGCGGAAAAGATCGCCGCAGGCGAGCTTTTTCGACGGCCTGACCAAAGGGATGTATCCCTTTGGTCAGCCTGGTAGCGCGCCCGCAAAATATGCCGTGCTTATTTCAGCAGCTTCTGCGCTTCCTGGGTAAGGTGCGCAAGCAGCTCCTTGGCCTTGGCTTCGTCCGGGTTGTTCACGTTCACGTACAGCTTTATCTTGGGCTCGGTGCCGCTGGGACGCACACACACAAAATGGCCGCCCTCCATGGCAAAGTACAGCACGTCGCTTTCGGGATAATCCAGGCGGGTCACCTTGCCGGTGGCAACCTCGGTTTCGGTACCGGCCATAATATCCAGCACGCGGGCCACCTTTATGCCGCCAATCTCCTTGGGCGGGTTTTGGCGAATGTGGGCCATGATATCCGCCATCACCTTCAGGCCGTCTATGCCGGGCAGCGTGGTGGATTCCACATGCTCCAGGTAATAGCCGTAGGTGGCAAAGATTTCGGCCATCACGTCGCACAGGGTTTTGCCCTGCTGGGCATAATAGCACGCCGCCTCGGCAATAAGCAGGGAGGCGTTCACGCCGTCCTTGTCGCGCACAAAGGTGCTGCTGAGGTAGCCGTAGCTTTCCTCAAAGCCAAAGAGGAAGGTGTGGCTGCCGGTATCCTGGAACTGCTGGATTTTTTCGCCGATGAACTTAAAGCCCGTGAGCGTATCAAACAAATCCACCTGGAAGGCCTTGCAGATGGCGCGCGCCAGCTCCGTAGACACGATGCTCTTCACCACCGCGCCGTTTTTGGGAAGCGTGCCCTGCGCCTTTTTGCTACTTAGGATGTAATGCAGCATCAGGCAGCCGATCTGGTTGCCGGTGAGCAGGCGGAAGGAGCCGTCCTTCTCGCGCACGGCCACGCCCAGGCGGTCGCAATCCGGGTCGGTGCCGAAGATGGCGTCCGCGCCCACCTCGTTGGCCAGCTTGATGGCCAGGGTAAAGGCCGCAGGATCCTCGGGATTGGGCACCTTTACGGTGGAGAAGTTGGGGTCGGGCGCTTCCTGCTCCTTAACCACGCTCACGTTGGTAAGGCCAATCTCGCGCAGGATGCGGCGTACCGGCACATTGCCGCTGCCGTGGATGGGCGTGTAAACGATTTTGAGGTTCTTGCCGTACTCCGCCACCACCTCGGGGTTGATGGAGAGGGTTTTGACCAGGGCGATGTAATCGTCGTCCACCTCTTTATCCCCAATGATGTGCAAAAGCCCCGCGGCTTTCGCCTCCTCGGGATCCATCACCTTGGGCGCGGTAAAGGAGAGGGCGTTGATTTTTTCCGTTACGGCGGAGGCGGCCTCCGGGCCAAGCTGCGCGCCGTCCTCGCCGTAAACCTTGTAGCCGTTGTACTGCGGCGGGTTATGGCTGGCGGTGATAACCACGCCGGCCACGGCGTTTAGATGGCGCACGCCAAAGGACAATAGCGCCACTGGGCGCAGCGCGTCAAACAGGTAGGTTTGAATGCCGTTGGCGCACAGCACGCGCGCGGTTTCCATGGCGAACTCGGCGCTCATGCGGCGGCTGTCATAGCCGATTACCACGCCGCGCCGCTTGTTGCTTTCACCGGCGGAAAGGTAATCCGCCAGGCCCTGCGTGGCGCGGCGAACCGTGTATACGTTCATGCGGTTCATGCCTGCGCCCAGCACGCCGCGCATGCCCGCGGTGCCAAAGCTCAGGTTCTTGTAAAAGCGGTCCTCAATTTCCTTCTCGTCCTGCGCGATGGACTGGAGATCGGAAACGGTGGCCGCGTCGCTGGCAAAGTCATGAAGCCACGCCTCATAATTCTCACGATAGCCCATGGATAAGCACCTCTCCCTGTGATATTTTCAGTACGAAGGAATTTGCCGTTTCCATTATACTGGATTTTGGATTTGTTTGCAAATGTTTGTTGGAAAGAATCCCGCGGCGCGGAATGGCACGCCGCGCCCTCGGGAAAGCTACCGCCGGGAGGGACTTTATCAGATGATTCGCATGCAGGGCATTTCCAAAACCTATCCCGGAAAAAACGGCCAGCCCCAGCTTGAGGTGCTAAGCGATGTGCAATTACACATCCGCCCTGGGGAATACGTGGCCTTTGTGGGGGCCAGCGGCTCGGGCAAGAGCACGCTGATGCACATTTTGGGCTGCCTGGATACGCCCACCTCCGGCAAATACGTGCTGGATGGCGAGGAGGTCAGCCGCCTTGGCGAGCGGGAGCTGTGCCGCGTGCGCCGCGAGAAGATCGGCTTCGTGTTCCAGGGGTATCAGCTGCTAAGCAAGCTTACCGCGGCGGAAAACGTCGCCTTCCCCCTGATGCTGCGCGGCCTTTCGGAAAGCGAGCGCGCGCGCATCGCCGCGCGGGCGCTGAAAAGCGTGGGGCTGGCCGGGCGCGAGAACAGCCGCCCCAGCGAGCTAAGCGGCGGCCAGCAGCAGCGCGTAACCATCGCGCGGGCGCTGTGCTACAAGCCCAAGCTGCTGCTGTGCGACGAGCCCACCGGCGCGCTGGATGTGGAAAGCCGCAACGAGATATTGGACCTGTTCGACCAGCTTAACCACAGCGGCCACACGCTGGTGGTGATTACGCACGATCCCTTTGTAGCCGCCAGGGCGGGACGCAGGTACCGGGTGGAGAAGGGAAGCGTAACGGCGGGCTGAGGAAGAAAGCTGCCTCAATGCGGCGGCAAAGCGTGGGATAAAGGGGCTTATCCCCTTCCGGGGTTTGGGGCAGCGCCCCAGGCCCTTGCCCCGGCTCCATAACGCGCGCCCAATTTCACTCGCCCCGCTCCAGCCTGATGAGCCCGGCCTTGCGAACGATGGCCTCCACAAGCGCGGCGGAGCTCATTTCGCCCGCCGCATATTGCTTTACGGCGTCGCCCATCGCCTCGTCTATCATGTCCGTTACGATGCTGTCGGGGACAAACACGCCGTCCTTGATGGATAGATACGCGCTGGCGGCGTCCGGCGAAACCTCCCAGCGCTGCCGAGTTTCCAGCTCCTCAAGCCAGCGCAGGGCGTCCGCCAGCTGAAGCTGTATTTCATTGCGCCCGGCGATATCCAGCGCGCCCCCCATCCAGCGCCCCCTGAAGCCGCGCAATCTCTTCCACCGCGATTTGACGCTGCTCCTGATACTGCGCCCGTTCCTCCCCTTCCGCCTGCTCGGGCCAAAAATACAGCCGCGTTTCCGCCGGCAGCTCCTTGATAAGCGACCGTAAATAGACGAGCGCCTGCTCCTTGTTTTGCGATAGCGGATTGAGCACCGCCACCGTTATATAAACGGCATAGCGCGGCGGCATGCCCGCTTGCGGCGTCATGGGGAGAAAGGCGCTTTGCCCGCCGTCCCGGTCAAATAGCAGCGCTTTGGGGGTGGCGCCGGCAAAAAGGTACGGGGCGGCGTCCGAAAGCTCGCCCTGCTGGGCAAGCAGGGCGCAAAGCCGGTCGCACTTTTCCATCAGGCTCCTAAAAAGCGGCGTGTCATAATCCAGCGCTTTGGACTCCGCCGAGGCGTATTGGGCGTAGTTGTTCAGCGCGAACCAGGTAAGCGCAAAGGCCTGGTCGCCCGAGTTAAACAAGCGCACGCCGTCCAGCACGCCGTCCTGATACCATTGCGCCGCCTTGTCCAGCAGGTCCAGCAGGTTAGTTGGGATCTCCTCCAGGGCGATTCCCAATTCGTCAAGCGTTTCATAGGAGCAGGCTAGCATGGCCCATGAATCAAATTCCATCTCCACGGGCACGCCCAGCAGCCGCCCGCCGCGCATCAGCGCCTGGGACAGGGCGGGCGGCATGCTCGCCACCCTGTTATAAATCTCCTCCTGATCGGTAAGGTCGTAGCAAAAGCCCTTTTCCAGCAGCTCGCGATAGCCTGTTTCAAAGGTTCTTACCATGTAAATATCAGTCGCCGTATCATTGCCGCGAATGAGCTGGCTGATCATGGCAGGCGTAAGCTGGTACCCCATGGTAACGGTTTGCACGGGAATTTCTGGATGGGAAAGCCGAAAGCGCTTTGTTTCCCCGCCCTCCGCATTATACCGGGTAATTTGCAGCGCTTTGGTATCCTGCCGCGCCTCAAGGCGGGCTGCAAGCAGGCTGTTTCCATCCGAAAGGGCAAAAAGCCGGGCTGCGTTCACGGCGCATCGCCGCCTCGCCCAGGCTTCGTGCGCCACGGGAAGATAGACCTGCGCGCCCGCCTCGCCGGAGGCGGAAAACAAACTCGCGTTTGCGCTGCGAAGGCGACGATCTGCCGCTTTTCGGGGTCAAAGCATAACGCCTCCGGGAACGCGCCAAGCTCGCAAACCGGGGACGTTTGCCCCGTGTCCATATCATAAAAAACGATCAGATTAGCGCCGTCCTCATAGCGCATCCGCGCGCCAAGGAGCGTGCGCCCCTCGCAGGGCGCCAGCATGGAAATATCGCAGCCATAACGGCTTATGGTTTTTCCCGTTGCGGTATCAAAAAGCAGCAAATCCGACTTTCGTATGGAATCGTTCTGATATTCGATAACGATCTGCCCATCCTGCCATAAAATCCGCCGTCTAACCCCCACGGGAGCGTCCTGCTTTGGAATTTGCCACATCAGGGAAAGGGCCGCCGCCTCCGCGTCTATGCGGTAGATGTCGTAGGTCGCGCTCGTTACCGATAGCGCCAGCACGCTGCCCGCGCCGCCAGCGAAGATGTCGTCAACGGCAACGCCGGCATTTGCCGCCAATACCAGACCGGGCTCCTGCTCTCCTGCGTGGCAGGCCCATACGCCCCCTTGCGCAAGCGCCAGGAACCCCTCGCCATAGGCAACGACGGCGTCGGCGGGGCCCGCCAGCCTCCATGACAGGCCGCCGCTTTGCGCTGCCGCGGCGCGGAAGGGAAGCGGCGTCAGGCAGAGAACCAAAAGCAACAGCGCGCTGACCGGCCGGGCGCCGTGGGTGTTTTTCATTGCGAAGCCTCCTTTTTTGTGCCATCGTTGGTTCGCGGACGCCTGATCAAGGGGCTGGCGGCGGCTTTTTTGTCTGTAAAGCATTATAGCATGCGCGCCAGCCCCGAATGGAGAGCTCCAAAAAATTTACAGTCATTAAGCCGGCTGGAAAAATGGACTTCCGCAATCATACTTGGGCAATCATTAAAGAAACAACACATTCCAGAGCTGTGTTGTTTCAAAAAGCACCCTTTGCGTTTTTCATCCTATTTGGCGCTTGCTTTGCGGTGTGAAGGCGCTTTGCTCAATCGCGTATCCTGTGGCTGAAAACGGCGGCGGCAAGGCACAGGCAAAGGTCCGCAATCCACAGCGCGGTATAGCCAAGCGCGGTATTTACAAGCACGCCGCCAAGCCATGCGCTCGCAAAAGCGCCTATTTGATGGCCAATGAAGATGGAGCCATAAACAACCGCCATTTTGGCAACGCCAACCTTTGCGCTGATGATTTGGGTTGTCGGCGGCACGGTTGAATCGCCGGTGAGGCCCAAAAGGGCGGTGGCGGCAAAGGCAAAGGGGATGGATTTGGGAAGGAGGATAAACCCGATGGCAATCAGCACGCGAAGCCCATATATACCGGCCAAAACATTTTTGGCCCGGAACCTTTGATCTAGAAAACCGCTTGCAACTGCGCCAAGCATGGTTGCAATGCCATAAACGCTCAACGCCAGCGATGCGATACCGCCCGGAATCCCGCTTGACACATATTGGGAGAACAGGTGCGTTTCGATAATGGACATATGAAAGCCGCAGGTTGAAAAACCAATCAGCAAACGCCAGTAGGTAGTATCACGGAAGGAAGCCCTTAAAATAGCGGATAGTTTTTCACTTTCCGCCGCTTCCGCCCGCCGTATCTGCGCATCGGCCGCCGCCTCCGTGCGTTTGCGGCTGCGCCCAAGCCAAACGACCACAGGAATCGTAAGCAGGATAGGAACGCTGAATACCGGCAGGGAGAACGCAACGCCGTGCCGCGCAATGGCGTATTGCAGAGCGGGCGACATCAGCGCGTCGCCAATGCCGGCGCTTGCCTGCACAACGCCGGATACAAGCGCCGCCCGCCGCTCGCCAATGATGGGCGCGACCGCGCCCATCACAATCCCAAAGCAAAGCGCGCCCGTGCCCGATGGCAAAAGAATCCCGAAGAAAACAAGCAGGCTCCACGTTGAGGTGCAAAACGGGGTTGCAAGCAGGCCTGCCGCCATCATAAGAATACCCGTAAGCAATACAAAGGCGTTGGATTTTTTCAATGCAAGCATGCCAAACAAGGGCTGCGTGGCCCCATATAGGATTTGCCCCACGGCGATCACAAAGCTGACGGAGGCGTAGCCGATGCCCGTATGTTTGGTAATGCCGTTCATCATAATGCCGTAATTATCGTGGATTCCCTGCATAACGCCAAATACCACGCAGGCGGCTCCCACGGCAAGAATTAGTTGGAAAAGGGATTGGTTCCGATTGGTATGTGCGCGTTCCATATTCTCCACATCCCCCGCAATGCCTTATTTCCCGTTTTGTTTTTCGGGATTGACAATAGTATAGCGGCAGGAATAAAATAAGTAAAACAAATGTTTTAAATATTATTATTAGGAGATTCGATTTATTGATATGAACAGATACATTGCTTTGGAAAAAATTATTGAGCTGGGAAGCTTCACAAAGGCCGCCGATGCGCTGGGGTATACGCAATCCTCGGTCAGCCAGATGATCGCGTCCCTGGAAAGCGAGCTGGGCTTCAAGCTGCTTATCCGCTCGCGCACGGGGATCAGGCTCACCCTTGAGGGCGCGAAGCTGTACCCGTTCATCGAGCGCAGCAATATCCAGTACCGCGCCATGCTGGAAAAGGCAAACGAGATTAAAGGCCTGGAAACGGGCGTTATCCGCGTGGGCACAATTTCCAGCATCACCTGCCACTGGATGCCTAGGCTGATTAAAGGGTTTCAAAGGCTTTACCCACACGTACAATTCCTTTTCCACCAGGGGGATTACACATTGATTCCGGAATGGATTCAAACGGGCGCGGTTGACTTTGGCTTTGTTACGCCCGCTGCCGTTACGGGCCTGGAAACCATTCCCGTCAAGATGGGTGAAATGTTGGCTGTGATCCCCAAGGCCCACCCGCTGGCCCAAGGCAAAAGCGCGCGCCTGGAGGCCCTTGCGGAGGAGCCGTTCATCCTGCTGGAGGAAGGACATTTCAGCGAGCCGTTGAACGCCTTCCACGCCGCTGGGCTGGAACCGAACGTCCGCTATACCGTTCATGATGATTATGCCATTATGACCATGGTGGAGGCGGGGCTGGGCGTAAGCGTTTTGGCGGAGCTTATGCTGCGGCGCACAAGCTTCGAGATTGCCTGTTTGCCGGTGGAGCCGCCTATCTACCGCTCGCTTGCCATCGCCTATAAGGATAGGGAGAGCCTGCCGGTAGCCAGCCAGCGCTTTATCACGTATCTGGTCGATCATATTCCAGAGCTGCCGTAAGCGGCAAGAGGCGGCTGCGCCCGCAAAGAAAAAAGGAAACGCCATTTCTGTAAAGCATTTCCCTCTTTTGGGTTCTTTGGGTTTATGGCTCGTTCAGCGCGTCCGCCAAAATGCCCGCGCAGGCCTCGATATACCTTACGCAGGGGCGTTTTTTGTAATACTCCGGCGTGCGCTCGCTGGGCGTGCCTGCGGCCTCGATTCCCGCGCGCTTAAGCAGCTCGCGGCAATGCAGCGTTTCAAAGGCGCCGGTAAAGCGCTTGACCATGGCCTGTTCGCTGGCATAAAGCCGCTTTTTGCCCTCCGTATCCGCAGCCTCGTCATAGCCGCGCACGGCGCTGTATACCAGCAGCATGCCGCTTATCGCGCCGCACACGCCGCGCAGGCCTCCCATGCCAGCGCCAAAGCCGCTGGCAAGGCGCATGGCGCGCTTTTCCTCCATGCCAAGCTCCCCGGCATAGGCCCCGGCGATCGCCTGGGCGCAGTTATAGCCCTCCAAAAACAGCTCCCGCGCGCGGCTTGCCTTTGCCTGTTTATCAATCATTGGCAGCTCCGTTCAGGCGCGCCCCTTGGGCGCAAGGTCAACGATGGCGTTGGCCACCTCGTCCAGCCATGCGCCGTTAAACAGCTCGATCATGCCCTTGTCGATGCCACCGGCCAACTTGGGGTCAATGGGCAGCTTGGCCGTGAGCGGGATGTTGTAGCGCTGGGCAATCTCCTCCGCATGGCTTTTGCCAAACAGCTCCACATGCGTGCCGCAGTCCGGGCATTGCACATAGCTCATGTTTTCCACCAGGGCCATCACGGGGATTTCCATCATACCGGCCATCTTGAGGGCCTTCTCCACAATCATCTCCACAAGCTCCTGGGGGGTGGACACCAGCACCACGCTGTCCACGGGAATGGTCTGGAACACGGTAAGCATCACATCGCCCGTTCCCGGAGGCATGTCGATGAACAGCACGTCCTTATCGCCCCAAATCACGTCCGTCCAAAACTGGCCTACCGCGCCCGCGATCACCGGGCCGCGCCACACCACGGGGTCGGAATCGTTTTCCAAAAGCAGGTTCAGGCTCATCACATCGATGCCCGTTTTGGTTTTCACGGGAAAGATGCCCGTATCGGTACCCATAGCCTTTTCCTTCAGGCCGAACGCCCGGGGAATGGAGGGGCCGGTGATATCCGCGTCCAAAATGCCCACCTTCAGGCCCTGGCGCTGCGCCAGCACCGCAAGCAACGCGGTAACCAGGCTTTTGCCCACGCCGCCCTTGCCGCTGCAAACGCCTATAACCTTTTGAATGTGTGAAAGCTCGTGCGGCTTGGCAAGCAGGCTTTCGGGCTGGGTGCGCTCCCCGCAGCTTTGGCCGCAGGTGGAGCAATCGTGCGTACATTCGCTCATAGCTGGGATGTTCCTTTCTGCCTTGTTATTGTTCAGGATGGCCCTTTAGTGCGCAAACCATGCGCGCCGCCTCGCGGATGAGCCCATCCAGCGGCTGGCGGCCAACGCCCGCAATCAGCAGGCCGCAGCGTTCCAGCGGCACCAGCACCTTTTGCGCCTCACTCAGGCTTATGGCCGCGGCAATGCCCGGCGATATCTCGCCCAGCATGGCGTTGGCGTGCAAAAGGCCCGTTACGCCCACAATCACGTCCGCGGTTTTGCACTGGTAGCGGATGGCGCTTTCGCCCGTGGCGCCCATGTCCGCGCCCGCGCGCAGCATGGCGGCCGTGGCCTGGGCGTTGGTGCCCAGGGCGATGATGGGCTGCTCGGGCAAAAGCTGCTTAAGGGCAGAAACCAGGCTTTTGCCCACGCCGCCCCCCTGGCCGTCGATAACCAAAAGCTTCACTCCGCCGCCTCCTTTGGCCGTTCCCACGGCTGGCTCATCAGGGCGATATCCGCCCCATGCATGATATCATACGCCTGAAAGTAGCAATTTTCAAGAGGAATCCACAGCGATTGGAAGCGCTCCAGCTTTTCAGGGGCGCGCAGGCGCAGGCGGGCAAGCTGCTCGCCCTTATCCACGCTTACAAATACGCGCAGCGCCCGCAGCAGCCGGTACGTCCCGGCAAAGGCGGGATGATGGCAGTAGCTTCCCTCTATCACCGTTACGGGCGCGGGCGTGTGCGCGCAGGGCGCAAACGCGCCCGTGGCGCAGTCAAAGCGCCGGTAACGCACCTCCCCGCCGCTGGCAAGGGCCATAAGCACCTCGTCAAGGAAGCGCTCGTAATGCACGTTCCCGCCGGGCGCGGCAAGCCTTTGGGGCGTGCGCAGGGTAGGCGGGAGGAAAAAATCGTCCATATGGATGGGCGCTGTGGCATAGCGCTGGCCAAGCAAGGCGGCCAGGGTGGTTTTGCCCGCGCCGCACATGCCGTCCAGCGCAACCACGGCGCGTCCGTCGCGTGAAAGCCTGCCGTCGATGGCCTTCATCACCGGCGCAAGCAGCTGCAAATCCAGCAGGCGGTTGCGCTGCGCTGCGGCATGCGCAAGGCCAGGCCCGTCTTGGGGCCTGGCCGGCGGATTGGGCCCCATTCGCGGGGCCCCACGCTTTTTGGGAAGCGGCCCGTTCATCAAAGCATGCTCTCCTTATTCGTTTCCAATGGGGATGAGCTTTGCGCGCTCAAGCGCCAGCACGATCGCCGGCACCAGCGCCACCTGCAATACCATGCCCGGCCACGCCTTTACAAAGCCGTTCGTCCAGAACATGGCCAAGGCAAAACTATTTTGCGTAAACAGGGCGTACATGGCCCAGCTCGCCAGGCCCCATACCACGCGGCCCAGCAGCATGGCGGCAAGCAGCGCCACGTATACGTTTAGGGGCTTGCGCGGCAGCTTTTCATACAGCAGGCCTGCAAACGCGCCGTAGGCGGCCATTTCAAAGGCCATGGCCAGCGCCGTTGGCACCATGGGCGGCATGCCAAACAGCAGGCTGCGCGCAATGGGCAGCACAAAGCCCACGGCCAGGCCCCAGGGCCAGCCGCATACAAAGCCGCACACCAGCACGGGCAGGTGCAGGGGCAGCAGCATGTTGCCAATCTGCTGGATTTGCCCGGTTAAAAACGGCAGCACAAAGCCAATGGCAAGGAACAGCGCGGAAAGCACCAATCGCAGGATTTGATTTTTCTTCATCGGTAAAGCATCCCTTTCTAAAAATACATGTGTCAAAAAGCCCTCCCTTCCCCCTTCTTCGGAAGGGGAACGGCGCCTTCATGACACCTGTATACGCAAAGGGGCTGGATGTAGCTTAGCACATCCAGCCCGATTTGTAAATGCATTTGTTACTCCAGCGCCTCCAGCTGCGCAAGGCTTTGATCCGTCAGGCCGCTCATCAGCAGCAGGGCGGCGGATGCCGCCTCGTCCATCGGCAGCCTGAGCCTGCGTGAAAACAGCAGCACCAGCTTTTCCTTGCGCGCTTCCAGCCTTTGCGCCAGCGCAAGCCCATCCGGCGTAAGCCGCGCCGCGCCATAGGGCTGCTTTTCCAACAGCCCTATGCGCAAAAGCATATCCAGCATGTTATGCACGGTCGGCTTGGACACGTCCAGCAGCTTCGCCACGCTTTTGGAGGCCACTTCCTCCCGCATGCCGCTAAGCGCGTACACCGCCAGCAGGCAGCGCAGCTGGGTAACCGTAAGCTTCATGGGCGTTCCTCCCGCCAACGTTAATGCCCGCATCCGGAGCAGCGCGAGCAATCTCCGCCGCAGCCGCCCTTTCCGCTGCGATGGTCCTGAATCATCTTCCAGGCCACAAAGCCGACGATCACAAACAATACTGCGCCTACAATCCAGGTTGCCACGGCGTTTCAGCTCCTTTCGCGCTTACGCTTCCACCTTGATCTTCTGGGTGAAATGGTTTTCGTCATAGCGGTTGGGGCGCGCCAGCAGGTATACCAGCGCCGCCAGCAGCACAATGGCGATTGCGGTGCCAAAGCCGAAGCCCGCGCCGGAGAACAACAGGCCCAGCTGGTATACGATCAGCGCGATCACATAGGCGAACACGCACTGGTAACCGATGGCGAACCAGGTCCACTTGGCGTTGTTCATCTCGCGCTTGATGGCGCCGATGGCCGCAAAGCAGGGCGCGCACAGCAGGTTAAAGATCATGAAGGCATAGGCCGCCAGGGAACCGTGCCCGCCGGAGGTTTCGTTAAAGCCCTGCGCAATGGGCGAGAGCCCGGCCTCCATATCCTCGTCAGAGCCTTCCTCAAGCAGGGTTGCGGTATCCATATCGTCCGTATCGGTGTTGTAGAGGATGCCGAATACGTTTACAACCTCCTCCTTGGCTACCAGGCCCAGCACGGTCGCCACGGTGGGCTTCCAATCGCCAAAGCCAAGAGGCTTGAACACGGGGGCCGCCACGGAGCCCACACGGCCCAGGATGGAGTTGTCGGTGTCCTCCACCTCGCCAAAGACGACGGTTTGCGTTACCTCCGTATCAGCCTGCACAGGCTCCTCGGGCTGCTTGGCCTCCCAGCCATAGCTCTGCGTGAACCAAATCAGGATGGAGGAAACCAGGATTACCGTACCGGCGCGCTTGATGAAGCTCCAGCCGCGCTCCCACATGCTGTGCAGCACGTTTTTGCCGCTGGGCGCATGGTAGGCGGGCAGCTCCATAACAAAGGGCGCGGGATCGCCCGCAAAGGGCTTGGTCTTTTTCAGCATGATACCGCTGATGATGATGGCGGCCACGCCGATGAAGTACGCGGAGGTAGCCACCCAGCCCGCGTTGTGGAACAAAGCGCCGGCGATCAGGCCGATGATGGGCATCTTTGCGCCGCAGGGGATGAAGGTGGTGGTCATGATGGTCATTTTACGGTCGCGGTCGTTTTCAATGGTACGGGAGGCCATAACGCCGGGAACGCCGCAGCCCGTGCCAATCAGCATGGGGATGAAGCTCTTGCCGGACAGGCCGAACTTGCGGAAGATACGGTCCATAATGAAGGCGATACGGGCCATGTAGCCCACATCCTCCAGGATGGCCAGCATGAAGAACAGCACCAGCATCTGCGGCACAAAGCCCAGCACCGCGCCAACGCCGGCGATGATACCGTCGCAGATCAGGCCCACAAGCCAACCGGCCGTGCCTATGCCCTCAAGCCATCCGCGAACAGGCTCCTGAATCCATTCGGCCACGAACACATCGTTGGTAAAATCGGTCACGATGGCGCCGATGGTGGTAACGGATACGTAGTAAACCAGGAACATAACCACCACGAAGATGGGCAGGGCCAGCCAGCGGTTGGTTACGATGCGGTCAATCTTATCCGACGTGGTAAGGGAGCCCTTTGGCTTGCCCTTCTTTACGCAGGTGGAAACCAGCTTGTTGATGTAAGCGTAGCGCTGGTTGGTGATGATGGACTCCGCGTCGTCGTCCATCTCGGTTTCGCAGCTCTTGACGGTTTCCTCAATAGCGGCGCGGATGCCGGCGGGCAGGTTCAATTCCGCCACAACCTTTTCATCGCGCTCAAACAGCTTGATGGCGTACCAGCGGGACAGGTTTTCCGGCACGATGGACCCCTCGTGGCGCACGCCGTCCGCGTGATGGTGATGCACGCTGTCCTCGCCGTCGCGGTGGGTGATCAGGTCCTCGATATGCGCCAGGGCATGCTCCACGCTGCCGGCAAACACGTGCGGAGGCTCCGCCGTGCGCTGCTGCTTGGCAAGCGCCGCGGCCTTCTTTGCCACCTGCTGGCTGCCCTCGCCCTTGAGCGCGCTGGTTTCCACAATCTCGCAGCCAAGGGCCGCGCCCAGCTTTTTCAGGTCGATCTTGTCGCCGTTTTTGCGGGTTACGTCAATCATGTTCAGCGCCATGATCATGGGAATGCCCAGCTCCGCCAGCTGGGTGGTCAGGTAAAGGTTGCGCTCAATGTTGGTGGCGTCAACGATGTTCAAAATCGCGTCCGGCTTTTCATTTACCAGATAGCCGCGCGCCACAACCTCCTCCAGCGTGTAGGGGGAAAGGCTGTAAATGCCGGGCAGATCCTGGATGATAACGTCCTGCTCGCCCTTAAGCTTGCCTTCTTTTTTTTCAACCGTAACGCCGGGCCAGTTGCCAACATACTGGTTGGAGCCGGTCAGGTCGTTAAACATGGTGGTCTTACCGCAGTTAGGGTTGCCCGCGAGGGCAATTTTAATGGCCATTCTGTTTGCCTCCTCGAATAGTAAGTATGGCTAACTTTTGGACAAGGAAGAGCTTATTCCACCTCGATGTTTTCCGCGTCGCCCTTGCGCACGGAAAGCTCATATCCGCGCACGGTCAGCTCCATGGGGTCGCCCAAAGGCGCGACCTTGCGCACATACACCTCGGTGCCCTTGGTAAGGCCCATGTCCATGATACGCCGCTTCAGCGCCCCCTCGCCGTTGAGCCGCTTGATGGTGACGGTTTGACCAACCTTGACGTCCCTTAACGTTTTCATACGCTGCCTCTCCTCCTTTGATTCAAACCATGATACGCATTGCCATGGTTTTATCCAAAGCGATGCGGCTGTCCTTGACGGACAGGATCATGTTGCCGCCCAGCTCGTTAACCACGGTAACGGTTTCGCCAACCACAAAGCCCAGCTCGGCCAGGTGCTGGCGCACCTCGTCCCTGCCGGTGATTTTCTGGATGACGTTCACATCGCCGATGGAAGCCATACCCAATGGCATCATATCCATCCCCGCCTTCTTTTGATTAGCCCCCTCTAACCCATCCCCCAAAAGAAAGGTTAGAAGGGTTTAACCTTTAACCGTTGGGTAGTTTATCACCACTAACTGTTATTGTCAATAGGATTCCCAAAATATTTTTCCGCGTTCCAACGTCGGGCCATTTGGGAAGGTTCAGGCTTCGGCAAGCGCCCGGCCCAGGGCCTTGCAGCTATCCAGGGCTTCGCCGTCGGGCGCTTCGTGGCACAGCAGGCTTTCCGCCGCAAAAACCGCGCCCGCTTCGGCGCATTCCTTTTCCCAGGTTTGCATCCATTCGCCGTCGCCCCAGCCGTAGGAACCAAACAGCGCGATCTTTTTGCCCCTGAGCGCGGGCAGGCAGGCGCTGAACATGGGTTCAAACTCGCTTTCCTCAAGCTGCTCGGCGCCCATGGCGGGGCAGCCGAAGGCGATGGCGTCGTATCCGTCTACCTGGGATGCGTCAAAGGCCGGCGCTTCAAACAGATCCGCCTGCGCCGCAGCGGCGATCGCCTCCGCCATGGCCTGGGTATTGCCCGTTCCGCTCCAATAAACAACCGCGATTTTTTTCATGCTATCCTCTCCTTTTTCATTATGCTGTTTTGGTTTGTACCGTTAAGCGTTCCAGCGGCCTGCCCTGGGCGTACAGGCGCGTGTACACCTCCGTGCATTTGCGGTAGCGCGCAAAGGTGCGCTGCGCCTCGCGCGCGTCGCCATAGGCCTTCCACAGGCCGCAGCAGCGGCAGTTGCGCCCGCAGTTTGCAATAAAGCCCTCCACATCGTGCAACGGATATCCCAGGAATACGCCTATTTCGTGCGGAAACTCCTCGCAGCATGCAAGGCGTTCCATCAGGCGCTCCAGTGCCATTGCGGGCGTGAAGGCGGTATACCCATACCTGCGCAGGAGGGCCTGCGTATCGGGGCTTGCCATTAATTGGGCCAGCTCCTGCGGCCGGTATAGGTAGTACAGGGCGCGCGAGCCGCGCCTGCAAACCACCTTGAGCGCAACCCCCTTGGGCGCCAGCAGGCCGTTGAGGGCGTCCACCTGTTCCCCGGCGCTCAGGGAGGCGCTGAACATGCTGCCCACCTTTAGTTTGGCGAGCGTTGGCGCGCAGTGCGCAACCAGCGTGCTTTCCAGCATAGAGGCCACGTCCTTTCGCTCATAATAGTTAGATTAAACTAACTATTCGTGAAAAAACATTGGTTAGACTAGTCTAACCAATGCCTATTTTATTCCTTCCTTGACGGCTTGTCAATAGGAAAATTTTCTGCGCGTTCCAAAAAGTTTTTTTCTGCCTATTGACTTTTGAAAAACAGCGGTTCTATAATAACACCGTTACGTAACACTGTTATGAAGGGATAGCGGCCATGGCAAAACCAGTCCCCGACGTGCAGGAAAGGCTGCTTCATTGCGCAAAGGAGGAATTTTTGCAAAACGGCTTCCAAAAGGCCTCGCTGCGCACCATCGCCCAAAGGGCGGATACCACCACGGGCACCATCTACACGCGCTTTGGCGGCAAGGAAGGGCTGTTTGACGCGCTGGTGAAGGAGCATGCGGAAGCGGTTATGAACCGCTTTATGCAGGCGCAGGACGGCTTTGCGCAGCTTCCTCCCGATAAGCAGCCCGCCCATATGGGCGATATCTCCGGCCGATGCATGGACGACATCATCTGCTACATGTATGCGCACGCGGATGCGTTCAAGCTGTTGCTGTGCTGCGCCGAGGGCACGCGCTATGAGCATTTCGTGCACGACATGGTGGAAATTGAAGTAGCTTATACCCACCGTTTTGTGGATGTGCTGCACGGCCTGGGACGCAATGCGCGAAGCGTTGATCCGCAGCTGGAGCACATTCTGGTCAGCGGTATGTTTGCGGCCTTCTTCGAGGTGATCATTCACGACATGCCCTTTGAGCAGGCGCGGCGCTATGTGCAGGAGCTGCGCGCCTTCTACACCGCCGGGTGGCGGAAGCTGATGGGGTTTTAGGCCCCATTTTTTCTCCACGTAAGTTAGATATATCTAACTTATAAACGTTCCATAAAAAGGAGGAATCCCTGTGAACAAGTCGGCTAACCTCAAACGGCTGATGGACTACGCGGGGCGGTTCCGGGCGCTTACCTACGCGTCCTGGGTATTGAGCGCGCTCAGCGCCCTGATCGCCCTAATTCCCTTCCTCTACATTTGGATGCTGCTTCGGCAGGTGCTCAGCGTATCTCCCAACTTTGCAAACGCGCCCAACCTGCCCTATTATGGTTGGATGGCCGTGGCGTTCGCGGTGGCGTCCATGCTGGTATACATCGGCGCGCTCATGTGCTCGCACATCGCGGCGTTTCGCGTAGCGACCAACATACGCATATCCTGCATGCGCCACATCGTAACCCTGCCGCAGGGCGTTTTGGAGCGCTTTGGCAGCGGCCGCCTGCGCAAAATCGTGAATGAGTCCAGCGCGGCTACGGAAACCTATCTGGCCCATCAGCTGCCGGATAAGGCCGGCGCCGTGGCCACGCCCATAGGGCTGATCGCGCTGCTGCTGTTCTTTGACTGGCGGCTGGGCCTTTTGAGCCTTATCCCCGTGGCGCTTGGCTTTGCCATTATGGTGCGCATGACCGGCGAGGGGATGCAGCAAAAAATGAAGGAATACAACAACGCCCTGGAGGATATGGCCAACCAGGCAGTGGAGTATGTGCGCGGCGTGCCAGTGGTGAAAACCTTTGGGCAAACGGTGTTTTCCTTCAAGCGCTTCAAGGCCTCCATTGATAATTATGGCCGCTGGGTCATCGCTTACACAAAGGAGCTGCGCATGCCCATGGTTTGGTATACTGCGGCCATCAACGGCGTGTTTGTATGCTTAATCGGCGCGGGGCTGTGGTTTACCCGCGCGCAGGTCAGCAGCGATTTTTTGCTCAATTTGCTTTTCTACATCATCATTACGCCCATTATTTCGGTCACGCTTACCAAGATCATGTTTCAGAGTGAAAACGCCATGATCGTTAACGACGCTTTGCAGCGCATTGATACCGTGATGAACGAAAAACCCCTGCCCGAGCCCAACAGGCCCCTTGCGCCCCGCGACTGCAGCGTGGTATGCGAGGATGTAAGCTTTAGCTATGATGGGCAAAAGCAGGCGCTGAGCCATGTATCGCTCACCGTGCCGGGCGGGAGCACCGTGGCGCTGGTAGGCCCCTCCGGCGGCGGCAAAACCACGTTGGCCAGCCTGATCGCGCGCTTCTTTGACCCGGATGGCGGGCGCATCCTCATCGGCGGGCGCGACGCGCGCAGCCTGGGCAGGCGCGCCATGGCCGATACCGTGGCCTTTGTGTTCCAGGACAGCCGGCTGCTCAAGGCCAGCGTACTGGATAACGTGCGCATGGCCCGCCCCACCGCCACAATGGCGGAGGCGCTTGAGGCGCTAAGGCTGGCCCAATGCGGGGACATTCTGGAAAAGCTGCCAAACGGCGCGGATACCCTCATCGGCACGGACGGCGTATACCTATCCGGCGGCGAGCAGCAGCGCGTGGCGATTGCCCGGGTTATGCTCAAGGACGCGCCCATCGTAATTTTGGACGAGGCCACGGCCTATGCCGACCCCGGCAACGAAACCCGCGTGCAGGAGGCCTTTACCCAGCTGGCCAAGCAAAAGACCGTGATAATGATCGCGCACAGGCTTTCCACAGTGGTGCGCGCGCAGCGCATTTTTGTGCTGAAGCAGGGCGGCATTGTGGAAAGCGGCACGCATGAGGAGCTGCTCAGGCAAAACGGCGTGTACGCCCGCATGTGGGCGGAGTACCAAACCGCCGCGCAATGGAAGGTTGGAAAGGAGGATGCGCAATGATGGAAAAGCTGATGCGGCGCTTTGCCCTGTCCCGCCAAGGCGCGCGCGACCTGGTGAAGGCCTGCGCCGCCTGTGTGGCGAGCAATCTTGTGCTGATGATGCCGGTTGGCCTTTTGTACCAAATGGTATGCATGCTTATGGAGGGCGGCGTAACGCCCGGCGGGCGCCGGTTGCTGCTTGGCGGCTGCGCCGTTTGCCTGGCGCTGATTGCGCTCTCTACCTACGTGCAGTACAACGCCACGTATTTGGCCACGTATGTGGAAAGCGGCGTGCGCCGCGTTACCCTGGCCGAAAAGCTGCGCAGGCTGCCGCTCTCCTTCTTTGGAAAAAAGGATCTGGCGGACCTTACCAGCACCATTATGGCGGATTGCGCCACCCTGGAAACCACGTTTTCGCACTATGTGCCGGAGTTATACGGCGCTATCATTTCCACATCGGTTGTGGCGCTGGGCCTAATGTGCTTTGACTGGCGCATGGGCCTGGCCGCGCTGTGGGTGCTGCCCGTGGCCTTTGCCATCGTAGGCTTTTCCGCCAAGGTGCAGGAGCGGCTTGCGCAAAAGCAAATGGCCGCCAAAATGGCCTGCGCCGACGGTATCCAGGAATGTCTGGAAACCGTGCGCGACCTCAAAAGCAACAATGCCGAAGGCGCGTATCTAAACGGCCTGGAAAAGAAAATCCGCGCTGTGGAAAAACGCGCCGTCATCAGCGAGCTGGGCACGGCGGTATTTGTGGTATCGGCCACGTTTATTTTAAAGCTGGGTATCGCCACCGTCGCCTTGACCGGCGCGCTGCTGCTGAAAAACGGCAGCCTGAGCGTTGCGGGTTTTTTCCTGTTCCTGCTGGCGGCCTCGCGCATGTACGACCCGTTGCAGGGCGCGCTGCAAAACCTGGCGGCGGTTATCAACGTGCGCGCCAATACCGCCCGCATGAACGAAATCCTGGACCACCCCGTGCAAACGGGCAGCCAAACGCTTACCAACCGCGGCTGCGATATCGTATTTGACCACGTAGGCTTCGCTTACGACGGCGGGGAAACCGTGCTCAAGGACGTATCCTTCACCGCCCGGCAGGGAGAGGTTACGGCGCTGGTGGGCCCCTCCGGCGGCGGCAAAACCACCGTGGGCCGCCTGGCCGCGCGCTTCTGGGATGCCGATAGCGGGCGCATCACCGTGGGCGGCATGGATGTATCCCAAACCGACCCGGAAACGCTGATGGGGCTGTACGCCATCGTGTTCCAGGATGTGACGCTATTTGATAACACCGTAATGGAGAATATCCGCCTGGGCCGCCGCGGCGCAACGGACGCGGAGGTGCTGGCGGCCGCGCGCCTGGCCAACTGCGACGAGTTTGTGACCCGGCTGCCCGAGGGCTATCATAGCCGTATCGGCGAAAACGGCTGCGAGCTTTCCGGCGGCGAGCGCCAGCGTATCTCCATCGCCCGCGCGTTTTTAAAGGACGCGCCCATCATCCTTTTGGACGAGGCCACGGCCTCGCTGGACGTGGAAAATGAAACGCTTATCCAAACCGCGCTTTCGCGCCTGATCGCGAATAAGACGGTGCTGGTGATCGCCCATCGGATGCGCACTGTGGCCGGCGCGGACAAAATCGTCGTGCTGGAAAACGGCGTAGTGGCCGAGCAAGGCACGCCGGCGCAGTTGATGAAGCGGCAGGGCGCGTTCAGCCGCATGGCCGCGCAGCAGAACCAAAGCCAGCAATGGGCAATTGAGTAAAGCCTGCTTTGGCAGTGGAAAA
>URUF01000009.1 GCA_900550955.1 uncultured Eubacteriales bacterium
CGTAGTGTCCAAGGTGATTGAGTAAGGGGCCGAGCCCCCAGGGGTTGAACCCCTGCACTCCGGTTTGCGATGGAAAGCGAGCGCCTGATGGCGGCTTGCTTCCGCGCGGGGCATGAACGGACAATTTGACCGCATCCGCAATATGGATGCAATGGCAGGCCCGGCGGCGAAAGCCGCCGGGCCTTGCGCATAAAAACGTGCCGCAGATGGGATTTTCTGCGGCACGTTTTTTAAAATACGCGGGGGAAGGAATACTAGCCGTTGAGGCCGGGATCCTCCTCGCCGCCGGGGGTTTGAGCGGGCTGCGGCTGCTGCGTGGAAGCGGGCTGCTGCGCGGCCTCCTCGGTGGGTTGGGCGCTTTGCTGGGCAAGCGGCGCGTCGTTCACGGGCCAGGGGTCGGTATCGGTATGGCAGGCGGTGAGCGTCAGCGCTGCTGCGAGGCAGCTAAGCAGAAGCAGTGCCTTGAACGTGCGTTTCATCGTCATATCCCTCCTATATGCTTTGGGGCTACAAACAGTATACCACAGTTTTTCCCGCCGTGCCTTTACAAATCGCTTCATGCTTGTTACAATACCCAACGTAGTATGAAAGGGAAAGGCCGGGTGACAGGAATGGGCAATATCTGGCACGATATTTCACCTTCGCGCATCACAAAGGATGATTTTATTGCCGTAATCGAAATTGAGAAGGGCAGTAAAAAGAAGTACGAACTGGACAAGGAAACGGGGCATTTGATACTGGACCGCATCCTGTACACGTCCACGCACTATCCCACCAATTACGGCTTTATTCCCCGCACCTATGCCGATGACAACGACCCTTTGGATGTGCTGGTGCTATGCAGCGAGGTCATCCAGCCCCTGAGCCTGGTCAGGTGCTATCCCATTGGTGTGATTACCATGCTGGATCAGGGCCGCCTGGATGAAAAGATCATCGCCATTCCATTTCAGGATCCTACCTATAACGCCTATCACGATGTGGGCGAGCTGCCTGCGCACCTGTTTACGGAAATCAGCCATTTCTTTAGCGTGTACAAGAACCTGGAGGGCAAAGAAACCGTGGTGGACGAGCTGCGGGGCGCCTCCGACGCGCGCGAGGTTATTCAGAAATGCCTGGATGCCTATATTGAAAAGTTTTGCAGATAAGAAGCGTATACTGTTAAGAAAGGGCCCTAAGGGGCCCTTTTAGGTGGAAACGCAATAATTATATAATATCAAATATCAAATATTAAAAACAGCATTGACAATATCATATTTGCGTTGTATAATCAGACCATCAAGAAACAGAAGGCGGATAAGGGGTGAAAGCCCCCGGCAACGGCATTGCCGCGGATGCGGTAGCAATACACTTCGAGGCTGGGCCCTCGAAAGAATTAAGGAGGAGAACGATGAAAAAAGGACTGCTCTTGACGATGGCGCTTGTGCTTGCGCTCAATCTGTGCGTTCTGCCCATGGCGCAGGCGGAAACCCCGGACTTTCTTGAAGTGTTTAGCGGTTCCAGCGGGGGAAGCTGGTACACGGTAGGCTCCGAGATCGCCACCCAGATTCAGCAAAACGTGGATGGCATGATGGCGCGCGTTGCGCCCGGCGGCGGCTCCGCCAACCCAACCACCGTGCAGAACAAGGAAGGCATGCTGGGCCTGGTTTATACGGGCGTGGCCTACGAAGCGTATTTGGGCACCGGCGATTATACCGAGGCGCATTCCGATATCTGCCACGTGATTTCGCTGTATTCCATGCCCTTCCTTTGGGTGGCGCTGCGTGAAAACAAGGACATTGCCAGCGTATACGATCTTGCGGATAAGCGCATCTCTCCCGGCCGCACCGGCCAGACCGGCCTTGCCATCGCCCGCGCAAGCCTTGCGGCGCATGGCATCGATATGGATGGAATTACCGCAAACGGCGGCACGGTAAGCCTGCTGGGCGATTCCGAACGCCTCAACATGCTGCGCGACCGTAACCTGGACGCGGCCAGCGGCCTGCTTCCGCTTGACCATAGCGAGCTGCAGAGCATGAGCCTGAACCCTGGCATCAAGCTTATCAGCCTGGATCCCGAGAAGATTCCTGATCTGCAGGCCGCCATTCCCGGGCTGGAGGCCGTAACGATTGAACCTTTGGCCTTTGACGAGTATCAAACGGAGCCGGTATACACCGTGGCGGCCATCACCTCCCTGATCTGCCACAAGGACCTTAGCGAGGATTTGGTGTACAGCATAACCAAGGCGATTTATGAAAACGCTGAAAGCTTTACCAAGTATTACAGCGAGGAGGACAGCGTGATCCAACTCAACCCGCTTGCGGGCGTGGATCCCCAGTTCCCCATTCATCCGGGCGCGCTGAAATTCTACAAGGAGATTGGCGTTGTGACGGAGTGACATGCTCCCGGAAGGGGCCGTTCCCAAGCGGCCCCTTCCCATCCAAACAAAAATCGGGGGCTTCGCCCTTCGGAGGTGCCTTTGAATGAGTGAAGAAAGAAAGGACGTTGGCTTTTTTGAATACTTTCTGGAAAGCAAAAAGCTGACGCCGCATTCCGTTATGGCGCTGGGCTTGTCCGCTTTGGCCATGCTGATGACGCTTTATTTCCTGATGACGGCCTACTTTGGCGCGCCCGTAGGCATTGCGCACCGATTGATCTTTGTGCTGTTTGTGTTGCTGTTTGCCTTCTTTCTGTTTCCCACCAAGCGCAAAAAATGGTATGACAGGTTTAACTGGTTTTTCGCATGGGATTTGTTTTTGGCTTTATGCACGCTGGGCGTAGGCGTCTATTTCCTGTCTGACTTGAACGGCTGGCAGATGCGCTTTTTCCAGCCAAGCGCTGCCGATACCGTCGCGGGCACCATTCTAATTGTGCTTGTGCTTATCGTAACCCGCCGTACCGTAGGCACCACAATGACGGTTGTGGCGGCGTTCTTCATCCTTCATACGCGGTTTGCCAATTATTTTCCCGGGTTTTTAAAAACGGTTCCAACCAACTGGAAACGCATGGTGGACGTGCTTGTTAGCGACCAGGGGATTCTTTCCGAGCCGATTCAGTCCATGGCCTCCTACATCATCCTGTTCTTGGTGTTTGGCGCGCTTTTGGAGCAGACGGGCGCGGGACGGTACTTCATTGATCTGGCGTATTCCATCGGCGGGCGCTTTACGGCAGGCCCGGCGAAAACGGCCGCCATTTCCAGCGCGCTTTTCGGTTCCATCAGCGGCAGCTCCGTTTCCAACGTGGTTTCTACCGGCTGCTTCACCATTCCGCTGATGAAATCGGTGGGCTATACCTCAGAGGAGGCGGGCGCGATTGAGGCCGTGGCGTCTACGGGCGGCAATTATATGCCGCCGATCATGGGCGCGGTGGCCTTCATCATGGCGCAGTATTTGAAGGTGCCGTATATAACGATTGTAAAAGACGCGGTGATTCCCGCCGTGCTATATTATATCGCCCTGATGGCGACCATCCATTTTAACGGCAAGCTTAAGAACCTTACGCCAACGGATAAAGAAAAGCTTCCCAGCTTCTGGCTTACGCTGAAAAATGGCGGCCATCTGCTTTTGAGCCTTGTGGTGCTGGTATACTTCCTTATTCGCGGCTACACGGCTGTGATGGCGGCTTTCTGGGGCATACTGGTGCTGTTTTTGCTTAGCTTCATCCGCAAGAATACGCGCATCACCCCGCGCCGCATGATCGCCGCCTTTGAAAAGGTGACGAAGACGGCGGTAACGGTTGGCATGGCCTGCGGATGCGCCGGTATTATTGTTGGCTGCATGTTCTCCTCCGGCCTAAGCGCGCGCCTGTCCTCCATCATCATTGAGGCGGCGGGCGGCAGCCTTGTGCTTACGCTGATCTATACGGCGCTGATTTCCTTGGTGCTGGGCTGCGGCATGCCCTCCGTCGGCGTTTATCTGGTGCTGGTTACCACCGTTATTCCCGCGATCATTGAGCTGGGCGTGGCCCCTGTGGCGGCGCACTTCTTCGCTTTCTACTTTGCGGTGGTAAGCAACATCACCCCGCCGGTGTGCGTTGCGGCATTCGCAGGCGCGGCCATTGCGGAGGCCTCGCCCATGAGAACGGGAATCAAGGCCTTTCTCTATGGCATTGCTACCTATATCATCCCCTTCCTGTTTGTGTATGACAACGGCATCCTGTGGCAGGGCGGGGCGATGGATATACTTGCCGGCGTGGCGCATGGTTTGGTGGCGGTTTTGGCGCTTTCCTCCTGTGTCAACGGCTATCTGTTCAAGCGGATGTCCATTCTGGAACGGCTTGCGATGTTTGCGGTGGCTGTGCTAATGGTGATTCCCAGCGCGGCATGCGATTATGTGGGGTACGGGTTGGCTGCCGTGCTCTGCCTTCTCCAGACCCGCGAAATCAACAGCGGCTTCTTTCTGATAAAACGCGGCCAGGCCTGATGAACCCGAAATTTTGTACTTGGAGGAATATGTGATGGAATACAAAGCGCTTGCCCAAGCCGGCAAAATTGGAAATCTTGAGATCAAGAACCGCATTGTTATGCCGGCGCTTAACAACAATTATACCCATAACGCCTTCATGACGGAGGAATCGATTGACTTTTATGTGGCGCGCGCCCGCGGCGGCGCGGGTCTGGTGATCGTGGAGGCGACTTCGGTGGATTATCCCAGAAGCCGCAGCGTTTTGAATCCGGCTATCGACGATGAAAAGTATCTGCCCGGCTTCAAGGCCATTGCGCAGGGCTGCCATCAGTACGGCGCGAAGGTGATGGTGCAGCTTAGCCACGTTGGCCGCCAAACCCGCCGGAGCACCACCGGCATGGACCCTGTGGCGCCTTCGCCGATTGCCAGCAAATCCCCGCTCTACCCCGATACGCCGCATGTGCTTACCATTCCCGAAATTCAGGAGATCGTAGGCATGTTCGGTAAGGGCGCGCAAATTGCCAAGGAGGCGGGCCTTGACGGCGTGGAGCTGATTTTTGCCCACGGCTATCTGGCCAACAACTTCCTAACGCCGCTAAGCAACCAGCGCACGGATGAGTACGGCGGCATCACCGGCGGCGTAAAGTTCTGCCGTGAAATTGTGCGTACCATCAAAGAGCGCTGCGGCGAGGATTTCCCGGTTATTGCCAGAATCAACGCCGATGATTACGTCAAGGAAAACGGCAATACGCCGGTGGAAGCGCAGCTTATCGCGCAGCAGCTTGAGGCGGCGGGCGTGGATTGCCTGAACGTATCCGCCGGTATGCGCGACAGCGAGCTCAGCTTCAACGACCATTCCTCCGGCATGGAGCGCGGCGCGTGGATTCATTTGGCCGACCGCATCAAGCGCAGCGTGCATATTCCCGTTATCGCGGTAAAGCGCTTCAACGCGGAGATTGCCAACCGCACCGTGGCCGAGGGCAAAGCGGATTTTATCGCCTTTGGCAAGCAGATGATTGCCGATCCCGATTATGCCAACAAAGTGCTTTCCGGGCGCGAGGAGGATGTGATCCCCTGCACGTCCTGCTGCCAGGGCTGCTATGACGAGCTGTGGATGAAAAAGCCCATCACCTGCATGGTCAACCCCTGTATGGGCCGTAAGATGAGCGAGCGCAAGGCGCACGACGAGGCGCGCAGCGATAAGCGGGTGCTGGTTGTGGGCGGCGGCCCGGCGGGCTGCGAGGCGGCGCTGGAATTAAGCCGCAAGGGCTGCAAGGTTACGCTGGTTGAGCGCAACGGCGAGCTGGGCGGCCTCTATGGCGCCTGCAAATACACCAAGGCAAAGGCGGAGGTGGAACAGGTTTTTGCATACCTCAAGCGCGCGCTCACAAAGGGCGGCGTGGATATCCGGCTGAATACCGCCTTTACAACCGCGCTGCTGGATGAGCTTACCCCCGACGCCGTGGTGGATGCAACCGGCGCGGATTTCAAAAAGCCCAATGTGGAGGGTGTGGACTTGCCCATCGTGCTCAACGCGCGGGAGGCGCTGGACGGAAGCCGCAAGGTGGGCGATTATGTGGTGGTTGTGGCCTGCGGCTACAACTGCACCTGGACCTGCCGCAAGGTATCCAACCCCATCCCGGACGACGTGGCGGGCCTTCAAACCAGCGAGAGCTATGCGTGCAGCGCGGGCCACGCCGCGGCCGATGTGGCGGAGGCGCTGGCCGATCAGGGCAAGCGCGTAAGCATTATCACCGCGCGCGACAGCTTTGTGCCGGGCATGGGCTTTACCAACCGCGGCAATATGTTTAAGCGCTTCTTCCCCAAGAATGTGAGCGTCGCCAACAATGTGAAGGTCAAGCGGATTGTGGAAAACGGCCTGATTTGCGAAAAGGAGGGCATGGAGTTCTTCCTGACCGCCGATACCATTGTGATGAGCGTTGGCATGACCTGCCGCAATGAGATTCAGGCCCAGATGGAGGGACGGGATATCGCCTTCTACCGCATAGGCGATTGCCATGCCATTGGCAATGCGCTGAAGGCATTCCAACAGGGCTACGAGGTAGCCGAAAGGATTTAAGGAGGGAAAGAGCATGGAAACGTTTCGCCGGGCAATCATTACCGCGCCTGAAACCATTGGGCTTGAGCGGGTTGAAAAACGCGAACCCGCGGCTGGCGAAGTGCGCATTGCCGTGAAGGCCAGCGCGGTTTGCGGCAGTGATATGCACATTTTTTCAGGCAGGCATCCGTATGTGAAGCTGCCAACAACCATTGGGCATGAGCTTTCCGGCGTGGTTGAGGCCGTTGGCGCGGGCGTGGAAACCATACGCGTGGGCGACCGCGTTTGCGTGGAGCCGCTGATTACCTGCGGCAAGTGCTGGTACTGCCTGCATGGCCGTTATGACTACTGCGAAAGCCTGCGGCTGAAATACCGCAGCGACAATAGCGGCTACGCGGATATTTACTATGCCGAGGAACGCTGGTGCCATAAGCTGCCGGAAAACGTGAGCTTTGAGGAGGGCGCCTTGATGGAGCCGCTGGCCTGCACCGTTCACGCGGCCATGAAGGCCAACATTCAGCTATGCGACAGCGTATCCATTATGGGCGACGGGCCCATTGCGCTGATGCTGACGCAGCTGGCCGTTGCCTCCGGCGCGACGCGGGTATACGTGCTTGGGCTGATGGAGCGCAACCTGGAGCTGGCCCGCAACTTCGGCTGCATTCCAATGAAGAGCTGCCAGGAGTCCATTGACGAGATCATCCGGCAAACGAACGGCCGGGGCGTGGATGTGGCGTTTGAGGCGGTGGGCGCGCCGGTTACCTTTAACCAGACCATCAACGTGGTCAAGCGCGGCGGAAAGGCCATCATCTTTGGCATTTTTGAGCAGGATTTCAATGCCCGCCCGCTGGTGGATGCAATGGTGCGCGAGGTCGAGGTGATTGGCACATCCAGCTATTGCTGGGATTTCCAGCGTGGGCTGGAACTGGTATCCGCCGGGCGTGTGGATGTGAAAAGCCTGATTACGCACACCTTCCCCCTGGAGGATGTGCAAAAGGCCATGAGCCTGAAACGCAACCCCGCCGAGCAGCCGCTGAAGGTTATCCTCAAACCGTAACGGAAAGAAGGAGCGTATACATGGAGTATCCTACGAAAAAACACATGACCGGGGTGGAGGGGGCCCATCGCCGCGCGGTATACAAGGCAATGGGGTTTACCGACGAGGATCTTTCCCGCCCGCTGATCGCCGTGGTGAACAGCTGGGGCGAGGTGTGCCCGGGACACTTTGGGCTGAATATGCTCACGGCCAAGGTGAAGGAGGGCGTGTGGCAGAGCGGGGCGACGCCGGTTGAGTTTGGCGTGATTTCGCAGTGCGGCACGCTTACGCTGGGGCTGGATGGCATTCGCTACGACCTGTCCACCCGGGAAGTGATGAGCTTTGAGATTGAAACCATCGTTAACAGCCAAATGTTTGACGGCATCGTCTTTATGACCGCGTGCGACAAGGTGGTGCCCGGCATGCTGATCGCCGCCGCGCGGCTCAACCTGCCGTCCATCGTGGTGTGCGCGGGCGTGATGGGCGCGGGCGAGCTGGACGGCCAGGCGTTCTCCCTTTCTGATTTGGATGAGCAGGTGATGGGCAGCTATCCTGTGGGAAAGGCGTCGGCGGAAAAAATTCGCCGCATGGAGGAGCAGGCCTGCCCCACGTGGGGCGCATGCCCGCTGATGGGCACGGCCAACACCATGCAATGCCTGGCCGAGGCCGTGGGCCTGTGCCTGCCCGGCACATCCACCATGCTGGCCACCTCCAGCGAGATCCTGCGCGCGGCCAAGCATGCGGGCAATCAAATCGTGGAGCTGGTTCAAAAGGGGATCAGGGCGCGCGATGTGATGAGCCGCGAGGCTATGGATAACATGATTATGATGATGATGGCGCTGGGCGGCTCCACCAACTCGGTGGTGCACATCCTGTCGCTGGCGCAGGAGCTGGGGTACGACGATACGGTCACGCTGGATTTCATCAGCGAGGTCAGCCGCCGCACGCCGTGCCTGGTAAACGTGAAGCCCAACGGCCCCTATCATCAAACCGATTTTGAAAAGTGCGGCGGTATGCCCGTGGTAATGCAGGAGCTGCGCAAGCAGCTGCATACCGGCGCGCTAACCGTTACAGGCGCTACGCTTGGGGAAAACCTGGATGCCGAGGAGCCGCATGAAATTGACCGCAACGTGATTTACAGCGCGCAAAAGCCCATCTCGACGGACGGCGGCATCGCGGTGCTGTATGGGAACCTGGCGCCCGGAGGCGCGATTTTGCGGCAGTCCGCGCGCTACCGTGAAAACCTTGCCCACACCGGCCCCGCCAAGGTGTTTGACTGCCAGGAGGACGCGCTCGAGGCGCTCAAGCAGGGGAAAATTTGCCACGGCGATGTGATGGTGGTGCGCTTTGAGGGCCCCAAGGGCGGCCCCGGCATGCCGGATATCTATGCGGTGCAGGCCTCCGTGTGCGGCATGGGGCTGGATAAGGATGTGGCGGTCATTACCGACGCGCGCTTCTCCGGCTTCGCGCGCGGCTTTGGGGTATGTCAAATGACGCCCGAGGCGGCAGGCGGCGGCCCCCTGGCCTATCTGCGCGACGGGGACATGATTGAGATAGACGTTGCCGGCCGGAAAATCAACGCGCTGGACGCCGCCATTTTCACAACCCGGCAGCCTGCCCCCAACCCCAAGGATCATAAGGAATATAAGGGCGTGCTCAACCTGTACAAAAAGTACGGCGGCCCGGCCAACAAGGGCGCGCGCCTGGGCTGACAAGGAGATGCGCATATGAAGAAAAAAGCCGAAACCATTGCGGAATGGGTATTGCTGATACTGATGGTTGGCACGATAATGGGCATGGGCGCCGCGCGCATGCATCAGCTTTATCTGAATGGATTCTTGGTTGCGGGCTACGCGGCGCTCGCCGTAGTCATGTTCCTATACCGCCTGGCGTACTGCCGCTGGTTTGCCAAGGAGCAGGGTGGGGAGGGGTGACGCGCGCCTGTAAGACGGCGGGAAAGGCTTGCGTACATATTCCAGATTTGTTATAATTGAGGTAACGTTGGCAGGTAGGGGGCAACACGATGGAGGTTAACATCCAAAAGAAAACGCTTGCGCAGCAGGTTACGGAAACCTTGCGGGCGGAGATCCTTCAAAACATATTGCCCTCCGGCAGCCATATCACCATCCAGAGCATTGCGCAGCGTTACAACACCTCGCCTTTGCCGGTGCGTGAAGCGTTTAACACGCTGGCGGGGGAAAACCTATTGGAGCTGATTCCCTATAAGGGCGCGGTAATCCGCTCCATCGACAGGCTGTTTTTTGAAAATATTTACGATATTATGACTGCGCTGGAAGTATTGAGTATCGAAAGCTGCATTCAAAACTGGTCGCCGGAGCTGCGTGAAAGCCTGATGGCTACCAATGAGCGCATTCGCTCGCTAAAGACGGATAAGCAGGTGCGCGCAAACTATGCCGCGTTGAATACCGAGTTTCATCACCAAATTGAGCAGTTCTACAACAATAGCGAGGCCGAGGGGCTGCTTTCGCAATACCGCAGGCTGGTGGAGCTGGTGGTAGGCAACCGCTCGCGCAGCCTGGAGCGGGCGCGCGAGGCGGCGGACGAGCATCAGCGGCTGATTGACGCGCTGGAGCGCGGTTCGGTGAGCGAGGCGCGCACAGCCTTTCTGGAGCACGGCTATCGCTCGCGCGACGTATCGGTGGATGCGATTTTTGGCGAGGCAAAGTAAACAGACGCAACTAAAAAACGGGAGGCATGGAAAATGCCCCCGTCTTTTTTTCTATCCTTCTTGACAATATATTTGATATGTGATATTTTATCATAAAGTGAAACGGAGCGTTCCGTAATGAAAACGGAGGTGAGCATATGGGGAAGAAACCGGCCTTCCATGCCGTTCAAACACTGGTTGTGGGCAGCGGCGCGGCGGGGCTGAACGCGGCGGTTGCGCTGAAAAAGCGCGGCGTAACGAACGTTGCGGTGTTAACCGAGGGCATGAAGATGGGAACCAGCCGCAACACTGGCTCGGACAAGCAAACGTACTATAAGCTTACAACGGCGGGCGAAAGGGAGGACAGCGTCCGCCGCATGGCGCGAACGCTAAGCGCTGGCGGCGCGATGGACGGCGATCTGGCCCTGGCCGAGGCCGCGGGCAGCCTAAGGGCCTTTTTCCATTTGGTGGAGATTGGCGTGCCCTTTCCCGTGAGCGCTTATGGGGAATATGTGGGGTATAAGACCGATCATGACCCTTTGCAGCGCGGCACGTCCGCAGGCCCGTTAACCTCGCGCTACATGACGGAAATGCTTGAGAGAGAAGCCGCGGTGCTTGGGGTAACGGTATTTGACGGCTATCAGGTGATCGAGCTGCTTACCGAGGGCGGGCGCGTTCGCGGGCTGGTAGCGCTGATGGTGCGCGGCGAGGAGGCCGGACGGTACGCCGTTTTTTCGGCGGAGAACATCGTTTACGCCACGGGCGGCGAAGCGGGCATGTATGAGGCGTCGGTTTATCCTGGCAGCCAAACGGGAGGAAGCGGCCCTGCCTTTCGGGCGGGCGCAATGGGAAAAAACCTGACGGAATCGCAGTATGGCATCGCCTCCATTCAATTCCGCTGGAACCTGTCCGGCACGTTTCAGCAGGTGCTGCCCCGTTATATGAGCACCGACCTGGAGGGCGGCGACGAACGCGAGTTCCTTGACGGCTACTTTGATACGCCGGAGCAGATGCTTCAGGCAATCTTCCTCAAGGGGTATCAGTGGCCGTTTGATCCGCGCAAGGCGGATAAGCACGGCTCCTCCCTCATTGACATCCTGGTCTATCAGGAAACGATGCTGCGCGGCCGCCGCGTATGGCTGGATTTCCGGCGCAATCCCGCCTGCATGCAGGGGCGCGGGCTTGCGCTGGTAACCGGGGAAGCGCGCGAATACCTGGAAAACTCCGGCGCAATGCAGCCTACGCCGGTTGAGCGGCTCCGGCATATGAACCCTGCGGCGATTGAGCTGTACCGCGAGCATGGAATCGAGCTGGAAAAGGAGCCGCTGGAAATTGCCGTATGCGCGCAGCACAACAACGGCGGCCTGGCTGGCAACGCCTGGTGGGAGAGCAATCTGCGGCATCTGTTCCCGGTGGGCGAGGTAAACGGGTCGCACGGCGTATACCGCCCCGGAGGAAGCGCGCTTAACGCGGGGCAGGTGGGAAGCGCCCGGGCGGCGGAATACATCGCGCATTGCTATGGCGGCGACCCGCTTGAACGCGAGGCGCTTATGGTCCGGTGCGGGGCGCAGGTGGAGGCGGCGATCCGCCTGGGGCAGGAGGCGCTTTCAAGGCAGGGCGATCCACTTGACCTTGCGCAGGAGCGCAAGGCGCTTGGACGGCGCATGTCCCTCTACGGCGCGCATATCCGTTCGGCCGAAGGCGTGCGCCGCGCGCTTGGGGAGCTGGAGGAGCAGGAAAGGCGGCTGCTGAACGGACGCGTGCCGTCAGAGCGCGCGCTGCCCGCATGGTACCGGCTGCGCGATTTGATGCTGAGCCAGCGCATGTATCTAAGCGCGATTCTGGATTATATTACGCGCGGCGGCGGAAGCCGCGGCTCCTACCTCATTAGCGACGGCGCGGGAGAGCTGCCGCTTGAGGGGCTGGACGAGCGCTTCCGATACACGCTGGATGGCGAGGCGCACAGCGGCGTGATTCAGGAGGCTATATGGAAGGACGGCGCCTGCCAATGCGCGTGGCGGCCCGTGCGGCCCATTCCAGAGGGCGATTTGTGGTTTGAGAATGTTTGGCGCGATTGGCGCGAAAACAAAATTTATGGAGGCGAGAGGAATGAATAAGATTCGGATTATGGATTTGGAGGGCGTTGAATTTCCCGCAGGGCGCAGAACGCGTGTGCTCCTGGGAGAAAACGGCGCGATCAACGGCGACCACTTCTGCCAGGGGTATGTGGTGATCTATCCGGGCGGGTCGATTCCCGAGCATGATCACATTACGGTGGAAAGCTACACGGTTCTCAAGGGCCAGGGCGTGGTAACCGTGGACGGGGAAACGCAGCCCATTGGCGAGGGCGAGATGGTGTACATAGAATCCGGCAAAAAGCACGGCCTTCGCAATACCGGCGAGGGCGATATGCACCTGATGTTTGTATATGCGCCCAAGATGATTGTGGAGCATTGGGCGCAGGAGCAGAGCGGGGAACTGAAATAGGCCGTACAGGCGGAAAGGAAGCATAACCATGAAAAAAACGGCGATTGTAACAGGGGGAAGCCGCGGCATAGGCTACGGCATCGCAAAGCAATTAGGCGAGGATGGCTACAACATTGCGATTTTGGACATAAACGACCCGCAGAAGTACCAGGAGAACCTTGACGCGCTTACAAACGCAGGCGTGGATTGGTATTATCAGCAGGGCAGCATTACGAATAAGGAGGATCGGGAGCGTTTCGTGGCCGCCGTTGTGGAAAGATATGGCGATATCGACGTGCTTGTGAACAACGCGGGCGTCGCGCCCAAAATCCGCAACGACATTTTGGAAATGACGGAGGAAAGCTTCGATTACGTGGTGGGCACAAACACCAAGGGCACCATGTTCATGACGCAGCTGGTGGCCAGGCAGATGCTTACGCAGGAGGTGAAAGGCCGCCGCCGCGGCGTGATCGTCAACATTTCCTCCAGCTCTGTGGCGGTTTCCTCGGTGAGCCGCGGCGAGTACTGCATATCCAAGGCGGGCGTGGCGATGATTACCATGCTCTTTGCCGACCGCCTGGCTGCGCATGATATCCAGGTTTATGAAATCCGGCCCGGTGTGATTGAAACGGATATGACCAGCGTGGTTCACAAAAAGTATTCGGATCTTATCGAGCAGGGCGTGTTCCCGATTGCACGCTGGGGCCAGCCGGAGGACATCGCGGGCGCGGTCAGCGCGTTTTGCAGCGACAAGTTCCTTTACTCCACCGGCAATTATATTGACCTTGACGGAGGCTTCCACATCCGCAAGCTGTAAGCAAGGCAAAGCGGGGGAGGAAACGCTTGCCGAAGAAGGCCGGCATATGATTTAATTAAATATAAAATATTAAATATCAAATATCTTGACATCGAATTGCCGAGCGTGTATAATAAGGCTAACGTAACCGGCCGGCTGGGCCAAAACAACAAATTGTACGATGGACGAAGGCGCTTATGCCTTGCTGGATGAAAGGAAGCAGAAAAAATGGAGAAAGACCGCACGGTGCAAAACACGGAGGAAATGGCGTTTACCAAGGTGTCTTGGGGGCAGACCAAGGAGCTGGTGGGACGGTTTTGCGTTGCCCAGTCCGACAATGTGCTTTTGAAGATTACGGAGTATTTGCCCCATTTTGAGCATTCCACCCATGTGCATCCCGAGCAGGAGGAAATCATTTTCGTGCTCAGCGGCAACGCGATAAGCGAAACCGCCACGGGCCGCATTGACCTGCACCCCGGCTATGTGGCCCATGTGCCGGCCGGCGTGGTGCACGCAACCTATAACCCGTATGACGAGCCGTGCCGCTGCGTGATTATCAAAAGCCCGGCGGACAAAGACCAGTTCAAGAACTAAGCAACGCCTATTTGGAAGCGAAGAAAGGGGAGCGCGCGAATGGAAAACCTGCTGGCGGCGCTTCGCGCGGTCTATCCGCTTTTAACCATGCTGGCGCTGGGCATGCTGGTGCGGCGGTTGAAGCTGGTTACGGATAACGGCTTAAGGGAAATGAACGGCTTGATCTACAAGCTGTTCTTTCCAATGATGATGTTCGCCAACGTGCTGGATAGCGACTTTAGCGCTGGCGCTGACTGGCGGCTGGTCGCCACGGCGGTTGTGCTGATCGTAACGGTTTTTGTTGCGCTGATGCTGCTTGTCCCGCGCTTTGAAAAGCAAAACGCGCGGCGCGGCGTGCTGGTGCAGGGAATCTTCCGCAGCAACTTCCTGGTGTTTGGCGTTTCCATCATCACCTCGCTATATGGCGCTGATAGGCTTGGGCCTGCGGTGCTTCTGGCGGCTGTGACCATCCCGCTGATGAACGGCTTATCCGTGGTTGCGCTGGAGGTCTTTCGGGGCGAAAGGCCGGATGCAAAGCACATTGTGCTAAGCGTGCTGAAAAATCCCATCATTCTGGGCACGCTGGCCGCTTTCCTCTGCCGGGCTGCGCATATAGACCCGCTGCCCGAGGCCACGCGCAGCATCGCCAAGGTGGGAACGCCCTTTGCGCTGGTTGTGATTGGAGCGTCGTTCAAAATCGGCAACGTGCGCATCTATCGCAAGCCGCTGCTTTGGGGCGTAGCGGGCAAGCTGGTGATTCTTCCGGCGGTCGCGGTAAGCGTTTGCGCCGCCTTGGGCTTCCGCAGCGAGCTGCTGGTGGCGCTTATGGCGGTGTTTGGCGGGCCATGCGCCACCGCGTCCTGCGCAATGGCGCAGCAGATGGGCGGCGACGGTGATTTGGCGGCCCTGCTGGTGGTATTTACTTCGCTTTTGTGCGTTGTTACGTTTTTCCTATGGATTTATGCGCTTAAGGCGCTCGGCCTTGCCTAAGCGCCGCGTGCAAAGGGTTTGGAAAGGGAGCGCGCTCTCTTCCGAAAATAAAAATGGAATCAAGAAAAAAAGGAGGCAAACCGAAAATGAAAAAAGTATGGGCACTCATGTTGGCCGCGATGCTGGCCTGCTTATTTACCTTCTCCGCCGTTGCGGAGGAGGAGTGGACGCCGCAGGGCACGATTCGCATTATTTTGGGCTTTAGCGCGGGCGGAGGAATTGACGTAATGTGCCGCACTGCCGCGCCCGCCCTGGGCGAATACCTGGGCTGCGACGTGATTGTGGAAAACATGCCCGGAGCAAGCTCCGGCATTGCCACGGACTATGTGCTTGGCGAGGAAGCCAACGGCATGACCATTCTGGGCACAAGCTCATCCATGTGCGCGTTTTCGACCACTGAAAACAGCGACAACTCCTATTTGCAGCTTGATATGCTGGCCATGCCCTTTGTGGTGCGCAACACCGGCGTTGTGGTGAACGCCAAGCTGGGAATCAACACCATGGAGGAGTTCATCGACTACGTTACCACGCACAATACCACCGCTTCCACCGCCGGCGTGGGCAGCATGTGGCATATTCCCGCCGCCGAGCTGGCCGCCGACCTGGGCTGCTCCGACAAGGTGACCTTTGTGCCCTATGACAGCGGGCAAAAGACCGCTCTGGCCGTGGCGCAGGGCGAGGTTGATTGGAGCGCTATCGACGCGATCAACGCGGGCGAGTACATGCGCCAGGGCCTGTGCAAAATGCTGTGCGTATTCAGCACCGAGGCGTATGACGATCCCGAATTTGGCCATATGCCTGCCGTTATTGACTATGTGCCGCAGATGGGCGAGCTTGCCGACGTTATCGGCGGGTGGCGCGGCTTTGCGGTTTCCAACCAAACGCCGGAGAACATTAAGGCCAAGCTGACCGAGGCGTTTGAGTATGTGGTTGGTACCGAAGAGTTTACGACGCTGCTGATGAACAATAACATGAACCTTGAGGATGTGGCCTACGGCGAGGATGCGCAGCGCATTTTTGAAATGTCCAGCCGCATCAGCTCCTATCTGCTGTACGATCTGGGCGACGGCACGCGAGATCCCGCCGAGGTAGGCGTGCTTCGCTGGGGCGAGTAAGCGCCCGCCGGCACTTCGATTTCTTCCTCTTAACAATGCGGAAGGCCGCGTGCGGCCTTCCGCAACCTTTACCGGTTTGATCAAGAAAGGGGGAGGCGTATGCGCCTGACCAAAGAGGATAAGGAGGTCCTTATCTATTCCGTGCTGATGCTGGTCACGTTGATCCTTTTCGCGCTGACCTTCCAGATCAACCAGCGCGGCTCCTCCATTATGGAAAGCCCGAGGCTGCTTCCCTATATCGTTACAGGCTGTATGTTCCTTTTGTCCATGACGGGCATCATCCAAAGCCTGAGGAACAACGGCCGCCCCACCTTTGCCAAAATCAAGGGTTCCTTTCTGGCCGCCGCCGGGGATAAGACGGTGCGCCAGACCACGCTGGCTATTGTGATTGTGGCGGTTTACATTTTGCTGGGCATTCCCTATCTTGGGTTCTATGTAAGCAGCGCGCTGCTTGTGCTGGGCGTTACGCTGGGCTATGTGCGCCGCATCAAGCCCTATTGGGCCGTTTTGATCGCCGTGGCGGTTACGGCTGTGCTTTATCTTATTTTTGCCGTTGCCTTTGGCATGCGGCTGCGCTGATAGAGGGGAGGAAACGCGATGAATCTTCTTCAAATGCTATCGGAGGCGTTTTCGCCGGATATCGTGCTGCTGCTAATGGCGGGCGTATGTATCGGAATTATTGGCGGCGCGTTGCCCGGCATTTCCTCCACCACAACGGCCGCGCTGATGGCCACCTTTGCCCTGACCATGGATGTGACCCATGCGGTGATGTTCATGGCGGCCACGCAGGTAGGCAGCACCTATGGCGGAAGCATTTCCGCATCCATTCTGAATATTCCCGGAACGCCGGCCTCGGCCGCCACGGCGCTGGAGGCCTATCCCATGGCCCAGCGCGGCGAAGGGCAAAAGGCGCTCGCGGTAAATGTAATGGCCTCCTTTTGGGGCAATACCATCGGCGCGCTTTTGCTGCTGGTGATTTTCCCGCTGGCGTTGAGCCTGGTGCTTTACTTTGGCTCATGGGAGATGTTCTGGTTTTCCATCTTTGGGCTGGTAATCTGCGCGCAGCTGTCCCGCGGCGATTTTAAAAAGGGCCTGCTGTCCGCTTGCCTGGGGCTGATCTTTGCGTTTGTTGGTTCCGATCCTATCTATGGCTCTGGCGGCATGCGCTTTACGCTGGGCATTCGCGCATTGAAGGACGGCATCGGCCTGATTCCCGCCATGGTTGGCCTTTACGGAATGAGCGAGGTTTTTACCACGCTCACCAACGGGAGCGCGAAGCCGCTTCCTGTGAAGAAGGACAAGCTTTTTGCCTTCAAGGAAATTTGGAAATATAAGTGGACGACGCTCAAGGTCTCCGTCGTGGGGTTCCTAATTGGCGTGGTGCCGGGCGTAGGCTCCAATATCGCCTCCTGGGTGGGTTACAGCCAGGCGCAGTCCGCAAGCAAGAACAAGGAGGCGTTTGGAACCGGCTGCGTGGAGGGGCTGATTGGCTCCGAGGCCTCCAACAACGCCTGCGCTCCGGGCGCTTACGCTCCGCTTTTGGCGCTGGGAATCCCGGGCGACGGCATTACGGCCATCGTTTTGGGCGTTCTAACCGTTCAGGGCGTTCAAACGGGCGCAACCTTCGCAAGGAACAATCCCGAGTTTATCTATCTGCTGGTGCTGAGCATTCTGCTCGCGGGGGCGTTCTTTCTGCTGATCGGGTCGTTCCTTTGCAGGCCGATCCTCAAGGCGCTTAGCGCGCCGCTGCCCATCATCATGGCGACGGTAATCTGCCTGTGCTCCATGGGCGCGTTCAGCAGCGCGTCGCGCGAGAGCGACATTATTGTAATGCTTGTGTTTGGCGTGATTGGCCTGCTGATGAAGAAAAGCAAAATCCCCATTGCGCCGATGGTGCTGGGCCTGGTGGTGGGCAGGGATCTGATCGATTCCAACTTCCGCCGCGCCATTCTGGCGGGTAAGGGCAGCCTTGCGCCGTTCTTCACCCGGCCGTTCTCGCTGGCGCTGATCGCGCTTTTGCTGATCGTTGTGCTCAAGGACCTGCTTACGCCGGTGATGAAACGCCGCAAGAAAAACGCCGCCAACGGAGCCGGGGCGGAAAAGGAGGAATAGGCTCGCAGGCCGCTGTACAGACCGCTTGTACGGCGGCCTGTTTTTTGTATTGGAAACGCAACGGGCCGCAGCTTTTGGCTTGATCAGGGGCCGGCATGGGCAATGGCGCCGCTTTGTGAAGAAAACGGTGCTTTCGTCACATCTTTGTAAAAAACGCGGCGCAAAGCCTAACTTTATTTGCCAAAAGGCTATACTTTATCAGTGTTTTCATGTACAATAGATTATGGTAAAATCGTAACATTTATAGTTGTCAGCGGTTTGTGCCTGTTGTATGCGCATATAGGGGGGAACATGCATGAAAATTGATCTGACCTGCCCGGTGGAGCTATGGCAGTATGCTATGCCCACGGAGGACGATGCGGAGTGCACCTTTGTGATGAACAACCTTAGCGACAAGGTTGTTGTGTCCGTCCAGGTCACGCTGGCGTGCTTTGATAAGGAGGATCAGCTCCTGTTCCGCCAGACGGAGCGCATTCAGGGCCTGAAGGCGGGCGTGGGGGAGCGCTTCAGCATCATGCTTCTGCCCTCGCAGTGGCGCGATGTGGAGGGCGTGGATGTGGTGATTGAAAAGGTGTGGTTTGACGACGCCAGCGTTTGGCGCAAAGGCAACGCGCCGCTGGCCTTTTATACGCCCAACGTCCTGCCCGCCGGCCGCGGCCTGGACGAGCTGCGCTTTGTAGCCGGAAAGGACGCGGCGGGGTATCCTCAGGTGCAGGACCAGGTATGGCTGTGCGTATGCGGCCGGGCCAACGCCCTGGAAAGCGACCGCTGCTGCCGCTGCGAGCGGCGGCGCGAGGCTGTGTTTGCCAGCTTCAGCCCGGAAAACGTGGCGCATGTGATTGCCGCGCACGAGCAGAAACTGGCGCAGGCGGCGCGCAAGGCGCGGGAGGAAAACAACGCTTTGCAGCAAAAGCGCGAAATTGAAAGGGCAAGCACGCGCCGCCGCCGCAGGATTGCGGCGTGGATTGCCACGGGCGTGGCGGCAGCGGCGGCGATCGCCGCCGTGATGCTTGTGTGGGTGCTGCCCACGGCGCGCTATCAGGCGGCGCGGGGCCTGCTGGAAAACGGCAGCTACGCGGAGGCGAAGGCGGCCTTCAGCAGCATGGGCGAATACCGCGACGCGCAGGCGCGCGTGCTGGAATGCGACTATCAGGCCGCGGCGGCCCATTTGGACGCTGGGGACGAGGAATCGCTCGCGCAGGCCGAGGCGGCTTTTGCGGCGCTGGGCGATTACGGGGACAGCGCGCAGCTTCAAAAGCAGGCCGCTTACAGACTGGGCGAAATGTATTTGGAAGGCGGCAGCTATGAGCTGGCGGCGGAAAAGTTCCAGGCCTTGCAGGATTACGAGGACGGAGCGGACAAGCTGCGCGAGGCTACCTACCGCCAGGCGGACGCGCTTTTGCAGGGCGGAAACTTTGCCGTGGCGCGCGCGCTGTTTGCAACCGTGAGCGATTACCGCGACGCGGCGGACAAGCTGTCCGCCTGCGCTTATGGGCAGGGAAAGCTCCTGTTTGAGCAGGGCGATTACAGCGGGGCTGAAAAGGAGCTTTCCGCCCTGGGCGATTATGAGAACGCTTTGGACCTGGTGAAGCAGGCGAACTACCACATGGCGGAAAGCGCGCTTGCGCAGGACGATCGTGAAACGGCGGGCCGCCTGTACCTGCTGGCGGGCGATTATGGCGACGCGCAGGCCAAGGCCAACGAATGCATTTACCAGCTGGCGCAGGAGAAAAAAGCCGCCGGGGACTATGAGAAGGCCATTGAGCTGTTCCGCTCCATTCCAAACTATTTGGATAGCGAGGGCCAGGTGGAGCAGTGCCTGTACGAGGAGGCGGCGGGCCTAGCCGGGCGGGCAGACTATGCGGGCGCGCTTGCCATCCTGGGCGAGCCTGTGGAAGGGCAAAGCGAGGAGCAAACGCTGCTTTGGCAGCAATGCAATTACCGCCTGGGCGTGGAGGCGCAGGAGGGCGAGCGGCTTAGCGAGGCGGAGGGCTACCTGGCCGCCGCCGGCAGCTTTGAGGACAGCGTTCGCCGCCTGCGCATTGTGCGCTATGCGCTGGCGGAGAGCGATTTGGAGGCGGGCCGCTACGCGGACGCGGCCGCGCGCTATGAGGCGCTTGGCACGTACCGCGACAGCGCCGCCAAGCTTAAGCAATGCCGCTATGCCCTGGCGGGCGAGGCGCTTGAACAGGGCGATTACACCGCGGCTGTAAGCGGCTATGAGGCGCTTGGCAGCTACAAGGACAGCAAATCGCTCCTGGAGGAGGCTATCTATCAGCAGGCGCTCAGCCTGAAAAGCGCGGGCGATGTACAGGGAGCCGCCACGGTGCTTGGAACCATTCCCAACAGCAAACGGGCCGCGGACGAGCTGGCCTCGATTGTGATGGCCGAGGCGGCCGAGCTGGAGGCCAAAGGCAGCTATGCCGAGGCGGCGGAGCGCTATGAAACGCTTTCCGGCAACGAGGAGGCCGCCGGGCGCGCCAAGACCTGCCGTTACGCGCTGGCTTTGCAAATGAAGGAGGGCGGCGACCTGCTTGGCGCGGGCGCGGCGTTTCAGGCCTTGGGAACGTATCAGGACGCAAAGGCGCAGAGCGAGGAATGCTATGAGGCCTATTTTGGCGCCGTGGCCCAGACCGCGCGCGATTTGATGGAGCAAAAGGACTATGCCGGCGTGGTGGCGGCGCTGGAGCCGTTTTCCATGGAGGAGCTCTCTGGCGCTTACGCGGATGTGCCGGAGATGTATAACGAGGCGTGCTACCAGTATGCCGAGCAGCTCTATCGCGACGGCAAGCCCTATGAGGCGCTGCCCTATTACCAGCGCGTGGGCGATTATCGCGACACGGCCGGGAAAAAGCTGGAGCGCCGCGCGTACCTCATTTTGGGCGAATGGGTATCCACCACGGGCAAAACCGCCGTGTTTTCCACGGATGGCATCTGTGATTTGCTGGGGGAGAAGCTGTATTACCGCGTGAGCAACTTTAGCCTATACACCGGCCTTAGCGAAGCGGAGATGACCATCACCCACAAGCTCAGCGCCATTGACAAAACCTATATGAGCCTGCGCGATATCCGCAACGGACAGGATGTGGTGTACAAGTTTGACCGCGTGGGCGAGTGGAAGTTGCCTGAGGCGGAAACGGCACCCGAGGACGATACGCCCGCACAGCTTGCTCCGGCGGAAACAGCCGCGCCGGAAGGCGCCCCCGCGCAAACGCAGGTTCCGGAAGCCACGCCCGCCCCCGAGGGCGCGGCTTTGCCTGATCTGCCCGTGGAAACGGAGGGCGCGGATGCGGCCGAGTAAGCGCGAGCGCAGGCTGGAAATTGGCGTGCTATACGGCTTCCGGGCCCTGATGGTGCTGCTTGTGGCCAACTACCACATTTGGCAGCAAAGCTGGCTGCCCCAGCGGTTCACGCTGTTTGGGCAGAGTTATAGCTTTGATTTTTTGACCCGTTCCAGCTATTTGTTTGTGGATGGCATGATGCTGCTTAGCGGCTTTTTGCTGTACCTGCCTTACGCCAGGCAAACGGTGGAGGGCACGCCCGCGCCTGGCCCCGGGCGGTTTTATTGGAAGCGCGCGCTTCGCATCATCCCTTCGTACCTGGCGGCGGTGCTTTTGGCGCTGTGCCTGTTCGCCCTGCCGCAGGGGGCGTATCCTTCGCGCGGGGCGCTTGTGTGGGATGTGCTTGCGCATCTCACGTTCACCTTTCCCTTTTGGCCGCAAACCTATTTGTATACGCCGCTGAACGGCGCGCTGTGGACCATTGCGGTGGAGATGCAGTTTTACCTGCTGTTTCCGCTGCTTGCGCGCGCCGCGCAGAAGCGCCCGGCGCTTACCCTGTCCCTCATGGCGGCGGCGGGGTGGGCGTACCGCTTTTGCGTATACCGCTTTGCGGCGGATACCTCCCTGCTGATCAACCAGCTGCCATCGTTTTTGGATGTGTACGCGCTGGGTATGCTGGGGGCGCTGGGCTATTGCCGCGCCCAGGCCCCGGCCGCCGGGCTTGGCCCGCGCGCGAGGCGCGCGCTGCAATGGGCCTGCGCGGCGGCATTTGCCGTGGGATGCGTTTGCGTGTGCCAGCTGCTTGGGGCGCAGTCCGCCGCAAGCGCGCAGGGGCATGCGGCGCTGCGGCTGTCCCAGCTGATTATTCGCTTCCCGCTGGCGGCGGCGCTGCTTTTGATGATGCTGGCGGCCTCGCAGATGCCCAGGGCGCTTCAAAAGCTGCTGGATAACCGGCTGATGCGCTTTCTCTCCGTCATTTCCATGAACCTGTATATCTGGCACCAGATTTTGGCGGTGCAAATGCGGCAGGCGTGGTTCCCGGATGCAAACGCGCTGCATGCATCCGCCCCGCAGCAGCGGGCCTATACGGTTTTGTGCTTCAGCGTATCCATTCTTGTTGCGATGATCGCCACCTATGGCCTGGAGGAGCCCGTGGCCAGGGCGGCGAATCGAATGATAAAGCATTTTGGGAGGCAGAAGAACCATGAGGGATCCCAGACTGGACAAATTGAGCAGGCAGCTGATACGGTACTCGTGCGCGCTGAAAGCGGGCGAGCGGGTGTTGATTGAAAACTTTGGGCCCGAGCGGGATTTTGTGACCGCGTTGGTACGCGAGGCCTATGAGGCGGGCGCGGAGCCCATCGTGGTTTTGCGCGACGCGGCGGTGGAGCGCGCGCTGCTGATGGGCGGCACCAAGGAGAAGTGGCAGGAGGAGGCCCGTGTGGACGCGGACCGCATGCGCCATGTGGACGCCTACATCGGCATCCGCGCCGGGGATAACAGCTATGAGAAGGCCGATGTTCCCGCGGATAAAATGCGCCTGTATATGCAGTATTACAGCCAGCCCGTACACAGCCAAATCCGCGTGCCCCATACCCGCTGGGTGGTGCTGCGCTATCCTACCGCGTCCATGGCGCAGCTGGCCGAAACCAGCATCGAGGCCTTTGAGGATCACTACTTTGACGTATGCACCCTGGATTATGGCAAAATGAGCCGCGCTATGGACGCGCTGGTCAGCCGCATGGAGCGCGCCGATAAGGTGCATATCGTGGGCCCGGGAACGGACTTGAGCTTCTCCATCAAAGGCATGCCCGCCATCAAGTGCGACGGCAGGCTGAACATCCCCGATGGCGAGGTGTTCTCCGCGCCCGTTCGGGACAGCGTGAACGGCGTTTTGCAGTACAACACGCCAAGCCTTTATCAGGGCAGCGTGTTTGAGCGCACGCGCCTGGTGTTTCAGCACGGCAAGATTATCGAGGCCACCAGCAGCGATACCGTGCGCTCCAACCAGATCTTCGATACCGACGAGGGCGCGCGCTACGTGGGCGAGTTCGCCATCGGCGTGAACCCCTATATCACCAAGGCCATTAAGGATACCCTGTTTGACGAAAAAATCGCCGGCAGCTTCCACTTCACGCCCGGCAACTGCTATGACGAATGCCCCAACGGCAACAAGAGCGCCATCCATTGGGATTTGGTGTGCATTCAAACGCCTGAATACGGCGGCGGCGAGATGTACTTTGACGGCGAGCTCATCCGCAAGGACGGCCTGTTTGTGCCCGAGGAGCTAAAGCCGCTGAACCCGGAAAATTTGAAGTGACGCGGCGTGGCGCGGGGCGGCGCATCCAAAGCGGACGCCCCGCGCGCCCATGTCCGCCTTTACATTGCGCCCCCAAACGGGTATAATAACAGCAGTGTTGTTCCCGTACAAAAGTGAAAGGAGTACGAAAGCCATGAAAGGCATTATCCTGGCGGGCGGCGCGGGCACGCGCCTGTACCCCCTCACCATGGTTACATCCAAGCAGCTGCTGCCCGTGTACGACAAGCCCATGATTTACTACCCGCTTTCCACGCTGATGCTGGCGGGCATCCGGGACATTCTTATTATCTCCACGCCGGTGGATACCCCGCGCTTTCAGGCCCTGCTGGGCGATGGCAGCCAGTTTGGCCTGTCGCTGCAGTATGCGGTGCAGCCCTCCCCCGACGGGCTTGCGCAGGCGTTTTTGATTGGCGAGGACTTTATCGCGGGCGAGCCCTGCGCCATGGTGCTGGGCGATAACATCTTCTATGGCAACGGCTTTTCCGGCATGCTGCGCGAAGCCGTGGAGAATGCCCAAAACGGCAAGGCTACCATCTTCGGCTATTATGTGAACGATCCAGAGCGCTTTGGCATTGTGGAGTTTGATAAAACCGGCAAAGTGCTCAGCGTGGAGGAAAAGCCCGCGCATCCCAAGAGCAATTACTGCATCACCGGCCTGTATTTTTACGATAAGCGCGTGGTGGAGCTGGCCAAGCAGGTCAGGCCCAGCGCGCGGGGCGAGCTGGAAATTACGTCCCTGAACGACTTGTACCTGCGGGACGGGTCGCTGAACGCCAAGGTGATGGGGCGCGGCTTTGCCTGGCTGGATACCGGCACCATGGATAGCCTGATGGACGCCGCCAATTTTGTGCAGCTGATTGAGAAGCGGCAGAGCGTGAAAATTGCCGCGCTGGAGGAGATTGCTTACAACAAGGGCTGGATTGACCGCGATACGCTGCTGGTGAGCGCGCAGCGCTACGGCAAATCGCCCTACGGCGAGCATTTGAAGCGCGTAGCGGAGGGCCGCATCCTCTATGACAATAGCATTGCGGAGTAAGGAGAAGCATATGACCATTCTTGTAACGGGCGGAGCAGGCTTTATCGGCTCCAATTTCATTTATTATTTGCTGAAACATCATCCCGAGGACCGGGTGGTGTGCCTGGATAAGCTTACCTATGCCGGCAACCTGGAAACCCTGGACGGGGCCCTTAAAGAGCCGCGCTTCCGCTTTGTGCGCGGCGATATTGCCGATATGGAGGCCGTGGACGCGCTGTTTGCGCAGGAAAAGCCGGAGATTGTGGTCAACTTTGCGGCGGAAACCCATGTGGACCGCTCTGTGATGGATCCCTGCGTGTTTGTGCGCACCAATGTAATGGGCACGCAGGTGCTGTTGGAAAGCAGCCGTAAATATGGCGTAAAGCGTTATCACCAGGTAAGCACCGACGAGGTGTACGGCGATTTGCCGCTGGACCGCCCCGACCTGTTTTTTACCGAGGAAACGCCGGTTCACACCTCCTCGCCCTATTCGGCCAGCAAGGCCGGGGCGGATTTGCTGGTGCTGGCCTATGCCCGCACCTTTGGTCTGCCGGTGAGCATTACCCGCTGCTCCAACAACTACGGCCCCTACCACTTCCCTGAAAAGCTGATCCCGCTGATGATTTCCCGCGCCCTGGCGGATCAGCCCCTGCCTGTGTACGGCAAGGGCGAAAACGTGCGCGACTGGCTGTATGTGGAGGATCACTGCGCGGCCATCGATCTGGTGATGCGCATGGGCCGCGAGGGCGAGGTGTACAACGTAGGCGGCCACAACGAGCGCACGAATATCGATGTGGTGCGCACCATTTTAAAAGAACTGAAAAAGCCGGAAAGCCTTATCACCTATGTGACGGACCGCCCCGGCCACGACCGCCGGTACGCCATCGACCCAACCAAGATCCATACCGAGCTGGGCTGGCTGCCGCAAACCGCCTTTGAGGACGGCATCCGCCTGACCATCCGGTGGTATTTGGACAACCGGGGCTGGTGGGAGCGCATTCTGGCTGGAGAATACCGGGACTATTATGAAAAAATGTATGCAAACCGCTAAGCTGTTGATTCGCCGCTTTACCGCGGCGGACAGGGCGCTGTACCTGGACATGGCGGAGGCGTTTTACCACTCGCCCGCGGTACTCAAGCCCATTCCGCGTTCCTACCTGGAGCGCACCTTTGACGAGATGATGCGTTCCGACGTGTATGTGGACGGCTTCCTTTTGGAGTATGGGGGCGAGCCCGCAGGCTACATGCTGATTGCCAAAACCTTTTCCCAGGAGCCGGGCGGCCTGGCCATATGGGTGGAGGAATTGAGCATACTGGAGCCTTTTCAGAGAAAGGGCTTGGGCAGCGAGGCCCTGAAATGGGTGAAGGCGCGCTACCCGGATTGCCGGCGCATCCGCCTGGAGGTAGAGCGCGATAACGAGCGCGCCATACGCCTGTACGAGCGGCTGGGCTATGAGGAGCTAAAATACTATCAAATGGTGTGGGATGCGCAATAGCATCGCATTTTGGCGGCGGACGGCCATAGCGCCATCCGCCGCGTATTCTGTTTGGAAGGGAATGAGCCGCATGGAGCTTTGGGACGCCTATTTGGAGGACGGCAGCCTGGCGGGGCGCGACCTGACGCGCGGGCAGCCGGTGCCCAAGGGCCTGTATCATCTTGTATGCTGCGTGCTGGTAAGGCACGCGGACGGAACCTTTTTGCTAATGAAGCGCGCCGCCGGTAAGGAAACCTGGCCCGGCGTGTACGAGGCCAGCGCGGGCGGCAGCGCCCTCAAGGGCGAAACAGGGGAGCAGGCCGCCCGGCGCGAGCTGTATGAGGAAACGGGCATACGCGCGCAGCGGCTTACAAAGCTGTATGCGCGCAAGGGCCCTCACACCCTGTACGAGGGCTTTTTGTGCGAGGTGGATGGGGCTAAGGATGAAATTGTATTGCAGCCCGGCGAAACGGAGGGCTATCGCTGGGCCGCACGGGACGAGCTGCTGCAAATGCTTGGCATAGCGCCGCCCGTTTTGATTGTGCAAAAGGGGTTTTGGCCGTACCTGGGTCTTGACGTGGCCGAAGCCAAGGAAGGCTCTACTACTGAAACGATGTGAGCAGGCGCGTTATTTTGCTGCCCAGCACATTGCCCGCGGCAACGAGCAAAATTACGCCCAGGCTTTGGAGCGCTTCCGCGGGCGCAAGGCGTGGCAGCGCGATGGCCAAATAGCCCATATCCGCGATGCAGTGCTCAAACAGGGCCAAAATGAATACGGGCACGGCATACAGCACGCTGGCCACGGCCAGGGCGCCGCTTCGCGCCCGCTTGAAGCCGGTGACGCCCAAATACATCATTGCGCCGCACAATACGCCGTTGCTAAGCCAGCTCAGCCAGGGCGCGGCCAACTTTTTGCGCATGACGGCCGCCGCCGCGCCGGGCAGCGCCCCGCCCGGCCAGGTGAGCAAGCCCGCCAGCAAAATGCCCGCGCCGTTAAGCACAAACACGGCCGCAAGCCGCTTCCAGGGCGTCTTCAGCCCGCAGATGCCCGTAAACAGCGTGCCGCCAAACGTGAGCACAAAAAACAATCCCGCCGAAAATAAAAACGCTCCCAGCGCCTTGTTTTCGCAGGCCAGATATACCATGCAGCCCACGCCGATCATCAGGCCCGCAAACAGGGAGGTCAGGATCAGGCACTTTTTTTCTTCCGTCATGGGCGGTTCCTCCTTGGTACAGGGGTGGTTTTTCTTCAGTATACAGCCTTTATGGCGTTATGTTAAGGGGAATTTTTTTCTTTTGCGCCTCAGTGCGCAAGCCCGGCCAGATAGCTTTCCACATAGTGGCAGGCCACGGCCCCGTCCGCCGCGGCGGTAACGATCTGGCGCACGGCCTTGGCCCGCACGTCGCCAACGGCAAACACGCCCGGTAGGGCGGTGCGGGTTGTTTCGTCCGCAAGGATGGCCCCGTCCGGGGCCAATGGCAGGCTGCTTCGCAAAAACGCGGTTTCGGGTATGCGGCCAATGGCGATGAACAGGCCGTCCGCAGGCAGCGTATCCGACGCGCCGCTCTGTGTGTGTCTGACGCGTATCCCGGTCAGGCGTTCGCTGCCCAGCAGCGCTTCCACGGCGCTGTTCCAGACAAAGCGCACGTTGGGCGCGGCCATCAGCGGCGCGTGGTATACCTTGGAGGCGCGCAGCGCATCGCGCCGGTGGATGATTGTAACGCTTTTGGCGATGCGGCTTAGCAGCAGCGCGTCTTCGGCGGCGGTGTTGCCGCCGCCCACAACGGCCACGTCCTTGCCCTTAAAGAGCATGCCGTCGCACGCGGCGCAGTAGCTTACGCCGCGCCCGGTGAGCGCCTGCTCGTTTTCCAGGCCCAGCAGCCTGGGGGCCGCGCCCGTGGCGATAATAACCACCCTGGCCTTCATATCCCCCTCGGAGGTTGAGAGGGTTTTCACGGGGCCGGAGAGGCGCGCGCCGGTGACCTCGGCCATGCGGGTGCGCGCGCCGAAGCGCTCCGCGCCCTGGCGCATGCGCTGGGCCAGCGTGAAGCCGTCAACGCTTTCAGGAAAGCCAGGGTAGTTATCCACCTCGCTGGTTTGCGCAAGCTGCCCGCCTGCCGCCAGCTTTTCCACCACCAGGGTGGAAAGCCCCGCCCGCGCGCAGTACAGCGCGGCCGTGTAGCCGCCCGGCCCGCCGCCGATAATGAGCACGTCATACATAGCGCCGCCCTCCTTTTTGGGTACAGGATGCCCAAAAAGAAGGGCCGCAAACGCAAATCCTGCGCGCCCTGGCAGGGGAGGGCGCGCTTGGCGGGCTGGGCATGGCTCGGGCCCGCAGCCAGGCTTTATGGCATTTCCAGCTTGTCGCGCGCAACAAAGCCGCGCCAGGTTTGCCCGTCGCGCACAACCTGCACATAGGCGGGCGTGTCCACATCGAACCAATCGCCCCTGCCCCAGGCAAGGCCGTCCTCCCACAGCACGGAAAGCTGCGTGCCGGCGGGCAGCGCGCACACCTCGCCTGCGTGGGAGAGCGGGTCGTCCCAAAGCGCGGCCCGGGCAGTAAGGCGGGCGGTTCGGCCCTGGGTGAAGCCGGCCGGCATGGTTAGGGAACAGGCGCGCGCAAGCGCGGCGTCCTGCGTGGCATCAATCCAGCCGGTGCGGTAGCTGCCAGGACGGGTTTCATACAGCACCATCAGCCAATCCCCCTCCCGGCACAGCGCGATCACCCAATCCTTGAGCGATACGGCGGCCTTGCCATTCCCCGCGCGCGGGCTGGAAACGTCCGGGCTCACATGCACGGGGCAGCGAACGTCCTTCCCAAGGCGCATGTAGAGCGGCTCCGCGCCGGCAAAAAATTCGATGTCGGGCGCGCCCTGCATGCTGGCGCGCAAGGCGGACTTGTCCTCGAAAAGCGCCCAGGGGTCAAGGGCGGCCGCGGATTGCTCCGCCTTTGTGAAGGAAATGCCCGCGGTTGCCAATGCGCTGAAATCACCGGCATTGATGAGCAGGCAGTCGGGAAAAAGATAGACATAAAGGTTCCATTGATCCCAGCCGTAGTTGTCCACCTGCCAGGTATCCGCCGCCGTGCGGCTTAGGGAAATCAGCAGGTCGGGATGCTCCTCGCCCGCGTAGATGCTTAGCGTATCGCCGCGCATGGCGGTAAAGCGCGGGTATTCATACGGCTGCGTTCCCTGGGGGGAAAACGAGAGGTATAGCTCCTGCATGGTCGCGGGCAATAGCGTATCGTTGCGCCACGCCTGCTTCCATTCGCCGTTTTCCAGGCGGCTGTATACCAGCGCGTGCCGGCTACCGTCGCGCAGGATGGTAAAGCGCGCGGCATCGGAAACGTCCATCTGCGCTTCCACCCGCTCCTGGGATTGCACGGCCCCGGGAAGCCCGCGCAGGGCTTTATCCAGGTTGACGGTATCCACGCCGCAATTTCCCTCGCGCGTGATAACGGGCCGACGGTAGGTTTGGCCGTCAAACGCAAAGGCGTATACGGCGCTGCCGCCCCCGTCCTCAAGCGTGACGGTAAGCGAAGCCAGCTCCACGCGGATGCGGATGGTTTCCAGAACTTCGCCGCTGTCCTTGCGGGTTTTGGAGAGGGTGGCAAGGCCGGTGGTCCCGCTCATATGCGTTGGGCCATACTCGCTTTCGTATACGGGATCGACGGGGCCGTTTTCATCCGGCTGCCATGCGGTGGTATAAAGGAAGCGCGCCCCGTCCTCCAGGCATTCCCGCGTAGCAATCCACATGGGATAGCACTCCCACAGGCCCAAACAGAAATTGCTGGCGCAGGTGAGCATATCGGGAAGCTGCAATTCCATATCGCCATAGAAGCGGATGGGCGCGTCGCGGCCAATGCTATCCAGATAGGCCTGTATCTGCCGGGCGATCTGCTGCTGGATGGCGGTATCGTCCCGCCGTTGATACAGCTTTTGCGCGCAGCTTTCCGGCATGATGGTGGGACAATCCAGGCTGGATTCCACCTGCAACATCTCCCACAGCTTCCAGCCGTCCCTATCCCGCCTTAGCACCGCGGTGCAGCCGCCGCCCCAGCCGCTTTGCATAACAAACGCGTCGTTCAAAAAGCCATAGCGGCCCACGCTGCACGCAAGGTACACGCGCAGCATATCGCCTGATTGGTCGCTGCCAAGCACCTCGTGCCCCTCGGCCCCAAACTCGCATTCCGGGTAGAGCAGCGGGGGACAGGTTTGCAGCAGCGCGTTGTGGATAACCTCCTCGGGAATGGTTGTTTTGCCAAAGGCGGAAGGCTGCGGGAGAAAAAGGGCCAGGCAGAGCGCCAGCCAAAGCGCGAGCGGCTTTTGAATCATAGGGATGCGCCTCCTTGGGAAGGTTACAGATAAAACGGGCCAAAACAGGAATTTCATGCCACAGCAAAGTGAAACCGGCATGAAAAACCCAGGATAGGGAACCCTAGCCCCAAAGCATAGCCTTGGGGAGGGACGGGAAGATGACGGAGCAGCAATCCATATGGAGCCAAACGGTGGAAATTCCCCAAAGGGAGCCCCTGCGCAAAAACCTGGAAGCGGAAGCGGCGGTGATTGGCGCGGGCATGGCGGGCGTGCTGATTGCCGACCGGCTGAAGGCGCGCGGCATACAGGCCGTGGTGCTGGAAGCCAACCGCATCGGAAGCGGCCAAACCCGCAACACCACCGCCAAAATTACCAGCCAGCATGATATGCTGTACGACGCGCTTATCCGCAAATTTGGCAGGGACAAAGCCCGGCAGTATGCCCAGGCCAACGAGCAGGCCATTAAGGCCTACGCGGATATGATCCGTGAGCGCGATTTCGCGTGCGATTTTTGCGAGGGGCCCGCCTTCCTGTATTCCCAGGTAGCGGCGCAGCCTATGCGCCAGGAGGCGGAGGCCGCGGTAGGCCTGGGCATTGACGCGCATTTTACCTCGGAAACCGAGCTGCCCTTTCCCGTGGCGGGCGCGGTGCGCTTTGAAAAGCAGGCCCGCTTCCACCCCCTCAAATTCCTCAAGGCCGTAAGCGAGGGACTGGATATCTATGAGCATACGCCCGTGGTGAGCGTGGAAGGAAACCAAATCCGCACGGAGAGCGCGACGGTGGTTGCCAAGCATATCATATTTGCCGCGCATTTTCCCTTTGTAAACGTGCCGGGCTGGTATTTTATGCGCATGCACCAGGAGCGCAGCTATGCGCTGGCGCTTCAATGCGATTGGAAGCCGCAGGGCGTGTACTACGGCGTTGATAATGACGGCCTGTCCTTCCGGGAGGCGGAGGGGCTGCTGCTGATGGGCGGGCAGAACCACCGCACGGGCGAAAACTCGCAGGGCGGGCGCTATCAAAAGCTGCTTGGCCGCGCGCAAGAGCTGTTTGGAAACTGCCGGGAGGCGGCGCGCTGGTCCGCGCAGGACTGCGTTACGCTGGACGGCGTGCCATATATCGGGCGGTTCTCCGCGTCCACGCCTAATTGGTATGTGGCAACCGGCTTTGCCAAATGGGGCATGAGCACCTCCATGGCTGCGGCGCTTTTGATCGCCGGGGAAATTGCGGGGGAGGCGCCCGAATGGGCGGAGGTGTTTTCGCCCAGCCGCTTCCAGCTTTCCGCAACGGCCCAAAGCCTGGCTACCGAAACCGCGCAAACCCTCAAGGGACGTTCGCGCGAGCTTTTTTCCATTCCGCAAACTACGCTGGACGCGCTGCCCACGGGCCACGGCGGCATTGTGGAGGCCGAAGGCCGCAAGGCCGGGGTGTACAAGGATGAGGCGGGCCAATGCCATGTGGTGAATCCGCACTGCCCCCATCTGGGCTGCCAGCTGGAATGGAACCCGGATGAAAAGAGCTGGGACTGCCCTTGCCATGGCTCCCGTTTCAGCTACGACGGCGCGCCGATGAACGGCCCGGCGCAGGCCGGCTTGAGAAAATAAAGGCCATACGCAAAACAGGCGGGCCCGGCGTATTCGCCGGGCCCGCCTGCGTTACAGGGGCAGGATGCGGCCCTCTATGGCATCCACAAAGATTTCCAGAAAAAAGTTGCCGCCCTCGAGCACGCGGGTTTCCCCCTCCACAATATAGGCGGGCAGGAAGGTGCATTTCCAGGCGGGCACGGCCCTATCCCGCCCCAGGCGCGCATAGCAGGGCTGCGCATCCTGCAGCCGCCAGCCTTGGCCGATGCTTTCATACCCGCCCAGGGCCAGCCACTGATCGTAGCGCGTTTTTTCTGGCAGGTGGCTAACGGTATCCGCGCTTGCCTGCGCGATGGCGGCGGCGGATGCGCAATCCAGCAGGGGCGGAGCAAGGGCCTTTTGCCCTTTGATTTGAAAGGAGGCGTTTTGCAGCTGTACGCTAAGCAGCGTTCCATCCGCCGCGACCGTGATAAGAATAAGCTGCCACGTGCCGTTTTCCGGCTCCTTACAGGTGCGCGCGTCAAGCGCGAGGGTATCCAGCCGCGGCTGATACCGCAGCACCACATCCTCGGGCGAGGGGAAGGCCTGCAAATCCCGACTGTCCAATTTCTGCACAGCCTGATACTGGGACGAGCAAAGCAGGGCGTCCTCCGGCCAGACGGTTTTGGAGATGAGCGGATTCATCCATAGGACACGGCCCGCGCCGTCTACCGCATCCAGCCACACAGGCGCGTTTGTTGCAAAGGTTCGCGCCGTTTTGGCCAGCAGCGGCTCCGGCATATACGATATGCCCAGCTCGTCCATGAACGCCTCGGCAACCGCCCGGGCGCGCGCGACGGCGTCGCCGCCTTCCACGCCATATAGCTTGCCTGTAAGGCAAAGCACGTCGGCCCTGTAACGCGCGGCGTCCCATACCATGTCCAGGCGGTTCGTTTTGCCGTTATGGTAGCTGTGCGTTTCCAACCGCGCATCCGGCGCAGAATACTTTGCGAACACGCGCCGAATCGCCTGCGCATCCGGCGTGGCGTTGGCGAGCGCAAACTGATATGCGGGAGATGGAAACGGCTGCGCGCGGCACGCGTTTGCCGGGATAAACCCCAAGATTAGGGCGCAAAGCCCTATTAGCCACCGGCGCGGCATACCTTCCGCCTCCTTATTCCAAATGGATGGTAAAGCTGAGCGCCCTCTGCTCGCCGGTTAGCGGCTGCTGCCGGGCATATACCTCGTTGACGCTGTGTAAATCCCGGCAGGGCACAAAGGTGAGCGCGGAGGCCTCGCCAAACAGGGACACCGTGCCGGAAATGCGCAGCGCGCCATCGCCGTCCGCTTCCCGCCGCATGCCGGATTCGCTGGTTTGGCAATCCGGGCAGAGCACGGCAAAGTACCATTCTTCCGCACCGGCCGCATCCGGCGCGCGCACGGTAAGCCCGTACACGGCCTGGGTGAAGGTTGCCTGCGCGCTGTGGACACATACCCCGGCCTGCGTCCCCAGGGAAAAATGCTGCGGGGCGGCAAGCTGCTTGACGGCCGCCTCGGCTGTTGTAAAGGAAATTTCCAGCGTATCCACACGCGAAAACGCGCCGGAACGCACCAGCTGCTTGGACAGGCGGGTAGAAACCCATTCCTTGCGCGCTACGCCCTGGGGCACGGGCAGGGCGGCGGCATATTCCACCAGCGAATAGCCGCCGGCTAGCAGAATCCGCCGGTTTGCATAGGCGCTGGAAAAAAGCGCCATATAATCCGCAAGGGGAGGGTCGTCCTCGCCGTTCAGCTCTGTTTCATTGGCTTCCACGGGCCAGTTTGGCTTGATCACATCAAAGGAGAGCGTCCAGGTAACGGGGTGGTTGGCCGTAGCGCGCTCAGCAACGCCGTCCCCATCCTCCTGAAGAATGACATAATCCGCGCCATAATTTCCGTCCGGCCCGAGAGGATCCCTTTCCGGCACCCAGAAGCCGCTGAAGAAATCGCCCAGGCAGCTTTCAGGATCGGTTAGAAGCGGCTGGCCATCGCATTGCGCCAATACGCGCGGATGGATGTATACCGGCCCGCCGCCCGCCTTGGGCAGAATGTTCATGGTGAAGGAGAGCGACATGCCGTCAAACACCGCCTCGTTTACCGTGAGCGAAAAATCATCCGTTTCATAAGCCTGGTTCACGGTGAGGATGTGGGCCTTGAACGCGGCGTTGTCCCGCTGGCCGCGGTTATAGCTGATTACGCCAAAGCGCAGGGCGACGGCGAGGCCCGCGGCCGCAAGGGCCATAAGCGCGATTGCAAGAGCCAGCGTAACAAGGGGCTTTCGCGGCGCGGACCGTTCCCGCTGCAAAGCGCGGCGCAGGATGGCGGCTTGCCGCCCCCGCGATACCTCCAACCCGGAAAGCCGCGCGTCTACGCTTTGCCGGAAGCTTTTTTCACACATCCCAATCCCACCTTTCCAATTTGGCTTTCAGCAGCGCCTGCGCCCTGGCAAGCCTGCGGCTGAACCCAGATTCGGACAGGCCCAGCGCGCTGGCGCATTCCCGCTGCGTCATTTCGTGATAGTAGCGCATCAAAATGGCCTGCCGGTATTTGGGCGGCAATGCCATTACCTCGCGCACAAGGCTATCGTCGCGCTCGTCAAAGGCGCAGGCGGCGGGCGGCAGGTCCTCCAGCGCCCTGCGGCCGTCCACATGGCGAAACCACGCGCCGCGCTGCACATCCCGGCAGCAGTTCAGCGCAATTTTCATCAGCCAGGCCTTTTCGCTGCCGCGCACGGTATCCAGGCGGCGGTAGGCCTTCAAAAACGTTTCCTGCATCGCGTCCTCGGCCTGCATGCGGTCCCTTAGCTGAAAATAGCACAGGCGCAGGACCTCGTTTGCGTAGGCTTCCATCAACAAGGCCAGGCGTTCCTCTTTTCCGTTGCGTTGCTCAGGTGGCTGAACGGCCCCTTTCATGCGGTCACCTCCCCATTGGGTTTCATAGCATAGGACGGAGGAAAAGAAAAAAACTTGATAAAAAAGGCGGATAAAGAAAACTTTTTTTGGCTTACGCTGGCATAGCATTCCCGCACCGCATCCCCCTTTCCTCTATTTGCAAAACGGCTGCCGCGCGAGCGTGCTGGATACGGCATGGCGCTGCGAGGTGAAGGCCCCTATGGAGCGGTTGCAATTATGAAAGCCATGCGGCCGTAACTGCCAAGGGGCGAGAGAACCGCAATTAGATCTTGATGCCCTTGTTCATCTCCGATTCCAGCAACCGCCGCGCCAACCGCCAATCATGCGATTTTGGCATAAAGCTGGTAGTCTAAAAGGCTTTTTCTGCGCTTATAAAACACACACAGCGCTATTTTGCGGGCGGCTCTGGGGGAGAGGAAGGGGCGGCTTCATTCAGCTAGTCCATGTGAAAAAGTTGTCAGGATGGAGGGCCGCCTCATTTATTGACAGTAACTTGGTGGTTATGATATGATTTACCCACTCTAAATTCAAAACAGGAGGTATTCCTATGGGAAAACTGCGTTTTGGAAAAACCCTGGTCGCGCTGAGCCTGGCGCTTGTTATGGCGCTTGGCGCTATGGCCACGGGCCTGTGCGAAACCCTTACCGGCGAGGCCGAAGGCTACGGCGGAGCCATCAAGGCGGAGGTGACCGTTGAAAACGGCGCCATCGTTGGCTTGGTGCTTACCGGCGAGGCGGAAACCCCCGCCATTGGCGGAGCCGCCCTGGAACCCCTGACGGAAGCGATTGTGGCCGCTGGCAGCGTGGATGGCGTGGACGGCGTTGCCGGCGCTACCTGGACCTCCAACGGCGTGTTTGCCGCCGTGCGCAACGCCATGGGCGTTGAGGAGGCCTCCCCGGCGCAGGAGGAGGTTGCGGCCGTGACGGCCAGCGGCCTGTCCCACGGCGTTGGCGTTGTTTCCACCCCTCGCCTTGGCCCGGGCTCTGACGCGGAGAACGTTGGCGTGTACTCCTTCAACGAAGTGGTCGCCTATGCCATCGTTGACAGCGACAAGCGCATTGTGGACCTGGAAGTGGACATTTTGGAGATTATCACCCCCAACCATGACGAATCCAACGACGGCGACAACTTCATGGCCGGCTGGCCGGGACAGAGCTATAACAACGACGCCGACGGCGACGGCGTTGTGGAAGGCCAGCTTAAGGAAACCGAGGAAATCTTCACCCAGGAGCTGCTTTCCTGGAAAACCAAGCGCCAGAAGGGTTCCGAGTACAAGATGAACTCCGGTACCTGGGAACAGGAAATGGATATCTTTGAGAATTTCTTCAAGGGCAAGACCGTGGACGAGATCTATGCCTGGTATGAAAAGCATTGCTCTGATTCCAACGGCCGTCCCATCACCGCCGCCTCCACCAAGGAGGGGGACGTGGCCAAGTTCAACGCGCTCACCGATGAGGAAAAGACCGTGAACGACGCGATTGCGGGCGCTACCATGTCCGTTACCGACCCGCATGGCGATATCCTTGCCGCGATTGCCAAGGCTGTGGACAACGCCATTCCCATGCGCGATGTAAAGAGCATCGCCAAGGTTGGCCTGGGTGTGAACGTGATGCCGCGCTTGGGCCCCGGCAGCGACGATAAGGAAGTGCCCTGCTATAGCTTCAACCTGGCCGTGGCCGCCGTATGCTACGATGCCGAGGACAAGGTGGCCGACATGTTTGCCGACGTGATGGAGATTATCACCCCCAACCACGACGGCGCTGACGACAACGCCTTCACCGGCTGGCCGGGCCAGAGCTACAATGCCGACGTAGACGCCGACGGCGCTGTGGACGAGGTATGGACGCAGACCGAGGAAAGCTTTGTGGCGCAGGTTTCCGCCTTCCAGACCAAGCGCGACCTGGGCAGCAAGTACAAGATGAACTCCGGCACCTGGACCGAGGAAATGACCGCGTATGAAGGGGCGATGATTGGCAAGACCACCGAGGAAATCTCCGCCTGGGTTGCCAGCTGCTTCTCCGACGTGAACGGCCGTTCCCTGCATGGCGCCTCCCAGAAGGAGGAAGACATCGCCAAGTATGCCGCCATGACCGATGAGCAGAAGGCCGAAATGGACGCCATCGCCGGCGCTACCATGGCTCTGCGCGACTCCCATGGCGATATCCTCACCGCGATTGAGCAGGCCTTCGCGTGCGCCAAGGCTGTGGATATTACTGTGGAGTAAGCCTGCGAGCTTGTAAGGGAAAAGAAGAATAAAACCAAACCGGCCCTCCGCACCGTGCGTGCGGAGGGCTTTGTGCTGGCAGCGTTGAAGAGGAGTATCGAAAGAAGGGATACGGCAGGGGCTTGAACGGTCTGCCTACCGGCGCGCAGCGTCAAACTGCTCCAGTATCGCCAGCGCGCTGCTTGTGCCGATACGCTCCGCACCGGCATCCAGCATGGCCGCACAAGCCGTCCAGTCGCGAATGCCGCCTGCCGCTTTTACCTTGATGCCGTCGCCTACCGTCCGCTTCATCAGGCGGACGGCTTCCACTGTTGCGCCCCAGGGGCCTGCGCCAGTGCTGGTTTTGATGTAATCCGGCCGGACGTCGCGGGCGATTTGCGCCGCTGCGCGGATTTCATCGTCCGTCAGATAGCAGGTTTCAAAGATAGCTTTGCATATTTTTGCATTTTTACGGCATACGGAAACGATGGCTTCCATCTCCTTGCGGATATAGGGCAGGTTGCCGTTTTTTAACTCGCCCACATTGATGACATAATCAATTTCGTCAGCGCCGTTGGCAATGGCGTCCTTTGTTTCAAACACCTTAGATTCTATGGTCGTCTGCCCGGTTGGATAGCTGACGGCCGCGCCCACATGCACATCGCTATCCTTCAGCAACTGCTTGCACAGGAGGACAGGAGCGGAGTTGACGGCCACCATAGCGAAGTGATGAGCGGCCGCTTCGCAGCAGAGCTTCTCAAAGGCGGCCCTGTCAGCAAACGGCTTTAGGTTCGTATGATCAATGATGCGGCAAAGCTGCTCCCGGGTGATCGATTGGCTATCCATACAGAATTCCCCTTTTTCAGAAAGGGGAACTGTGAATCGGACGCTTTTTAGAAAAGCGGTTCACAGCTCCCGAAGATGAAGCGGCCGGCCTGCTCCTGGCGGAGCGGCTATCCGTTCTTCAGCGCGATGGCTTCTTTGGCTTTTTGCACAATGTCTGCCTTGGTGAGGTGGAGCTCCTTTTGCAAATAATCAATTTTGCCAACTTCGCCGAAGCGGTCCTGTACGCCCACCTTCAGCACAGGGCAGGGTTTCCGGCTGGTGATGCAGTCCGATACGGCGGAGCCCAGGCCATTGAGCACGCTGGCGTTTTCCGCTGTAACGCAGCAGCCGGTCTTTGCCGTGCTTGCAAGGATGATGCCCTCGTCCAATGGCTTGATGGTGTGGATGTTGATAACTTCGGCCTCAATGCCTTCCATGCGAAGGCATTCGGCGGCTTCCAGCGCTTCCTTGACCATGATGCCGGAGGCGGCGAGGGTCACGTCCTTGCCTTCGCGCAGCAGTTTCCCTTTACCCAGCTGGAATGTATCGTTCTCATCGTAGATGCTCCACGCGTTTTTGCGGAACAGGCGGATATACACCGGCCCGTAATGCTGAAGGATTTGCGGAAAGAGCTTTTTGAATTGTATGCTGTCCACTGGTTCAAAAATGACCATACCAGGGATGTTGCGCATGATGGCAACGTCCTCAAAGCTCATATGGGTTCCGCCGTTGAGCTCTGCGCCCACGCCGGGATCGCTGCCTACCATTTTTACATTCAGGCCGGCATAGGCCACGGAAATTGTTACCTGGTCGCAGCAGCGGCGCGAGGCAAAGGCGCTGAAGGTGTGGGTGAATGGAATTTTTCCCATGGCGGAAAGGCCGGCCGCCACGCTGATCATATTTGCCTCGGCAACGCCTACGTTGATCAGCCTGTCGGGATAAAGCTTCTTGAATCTTTGGGTGGAAGCGGAGGACATCAGGTCAGCCTCCACCACGCAGATTCGCTCGTCTGTCCTGCCATAGTCAATCAGCAGATCGGAATAGGTAAGCCTTAGCTCGGCAGCTTCTCTTTTCCATTCCATTTACGCATCCTCCCCGTCGAGTTTTGCAATCGCTTCTTTCCACATTTCCTCGGTAATGTTTTTCACTGAATGGCTGGATAGCATGTTTTCACAGAAACAGCAGCCTTTTCCCTTAATGGTATTAAGCAGGATCATCGAAGGCGTATTCCTGACCTTTTTGGCATTATCAATGGCAAAGGCGATCTGCTCCACGCTGTGCCCATCTATGCTTTGCACATGCCAGCCAAAGGACTCCCACTTTTTGTCCAGCGGATGAAGCCGGTTGATTTCCTCAATGTAGCCGTCGATTTGCATTTTGTTGTAATCCGTGAAAGCGATCAGATTTCCCAGGCGGTTGCTGGCCGCCAGCATTGCGGCTTCCCAAATTTGCCCTTCCTGGCTTTCTCCGTCGCCGATGCAGGTATAGATGTATGATGGCAGCTGATCCATTTTGGCGGCGAGCGCCATGCCGACCGCGCAGCTAAAGCCCTGCCCAAGCGAGCCGGTGGTCATATCGATTCCGTTGGTGCGGTTCATGTCGCAGTGGCTGGGAAGGTTGGTGCCCGGCTGATTCAGCGTATCCAGCGCCTCCATAGGAATATATCCCTTCATGGCAAGAACGGAATACAATGCGGGGCCGCCGTGACCTTTGGACAGGATGAAACGGTCGCGGCCAGGCATTTTGGAATCAGCGGGATCAATATTCATTGCATGATAGTACAAAACGGCCAGCAGCTCGGCCAAATCAACCGCTCCTCCAATATGGCCCACCGTCAACTGCCCGATTTCCTTAATGGTCAGTTTCCGAATTTCTTTTGCTTTTTCCTGAAGCGTTTTGCAGAGGGCTTTATCCATATCAGCTGTACTCCTTGCTTTAAAATACGAATGCCTTTTTTACCGCAACTTACCTGCCCACCCATTTTGGATTGTCGGTCAAGGCAGGCAGGCCGTTCCTTTCAACCATCAGCTTTCGGAACCCGTTGGTTTCAATGGAGGCATAATCGTGACCGGCATCCGCCCGATATACAAAAAGGGTAACGAAGGGTTCGCTTGGGCTTACATTGATGCTTCTGTGCGCATAGCCCTTGGGTACATAGCCGATGCGTCCGGGCAGCATCTCAATGGCGCGGGTGTCGCCGTCCTTGCTTTCTAGCAGCAGGTAGCCATGGCCGCGCGAGCAGGAATATATCTCGGCCGTATCGAGAATGCTGTGGAAATGCCCCTTTGTAAAGTGGTATTCATTACCGATCTTTCCGGGATAGAGAATGGAAAAACCAAAGGAAAGATCGCCGGGCGTAGGGGGAATGTCCAGCGCGTGGTATTCATAAACGACCCGATCCTCTTTGGCAATCTGCGCTTCCAGCGCATCCTCATCCAAAAACAGGCCGCGCATATCGCTTAATTTGCGCTTAACGGTAGGCGCCTGGCCGCTTAGCCCGGCCTGAAAGTCAAAATCAGCCCAGCAGCCTCTTGCCCAGTCAAACGCGGCCTTCTTTTCAAAATCACCCATGTTTTGCATCTCCCATAGCGCCAGGCTTTTTATGGCGCGGCGCGTTTTGCAGGCGGTTACAGCTTGCTGTATACGCCTCTCATGGCGTAGTAGGTTTCATCGAACCGCTTGACCATCGTATCGTAAATCTCGCGGTACGCTTCATTGGGAAGCACGGAATGAACCGTCCAGGAAAACTTGTTAACCTCGCTGAAATCCTTGAGATGGCCGCTGCCCACGCCCGCCAGCACGGCCGCGCCCACGGAGGTTGCTTCATCGTCGTAATTGAGCGTGTTAAGCTTCATGTTCATCACATCGGAAAGAATCGTCAGGTTGGTTTTGGATTTGACCAAACCGCCCATAATGGCTATTTCGGGAATGTCGGCATAGTCCCTCATGATATCCAAAATGATACGCATGTTGTAGGCGATGCCCTCCATAACGCTCCGTATCATATCGTTGCGGGTGTTTTCCATCTTCAGGCCGTAGAAGCCGCCCTTGGCGTCTGCGTCCCAGCGGGGGCAGCGCTCGCCGCACAGATAGGGCATATAGAACAGGCCGTTGCATCCGGGCTTTGCCGCTTCAATGGCTGCGTTGATATAGGTATAGATGCTCTCGTTGTTTTGCCTGGCCAACAGTTCTTCCGTCGCGCACAGGTTTTCCTTCATCCATGTGTAGGAGGTGCCGGCGCACTGCATGGTGCCGTTGGTGGAGATGAGGCCGGGCACGGCGTGGGCCCAGTTAACCAGCTTCATTTCATCGTCAAGAATGACATGGTCGGACACATGAGCGATCCAGGCGGAAGTGCCCATACAGCAATAGGTCATATTGCTTCTGACGCAGCCCGCGCCCAGCGCGCCGCAGCCGCCGTCGCCCGCGCCCATCACCACGGGCGTGCCCTTTTTAAGGCCGCATTCGGCAGCGGCCGCGCCGGTGACCTCGCCTACAATCCGGGTGCTTTCAACTGCTTCGGGAAATACCTCGCGCGGAACGCCCACGGCGTCAAGAATCTTGTCCGACCAGTCAAACGTGTTGATGTCAAAGGCGTTGGTGCCTGTGGCGTCGTTGTAATCCGTGCAGAATCTGCCGGTCAGCTTGTAAACCATGTAATCCTTGGCCTGCAAAATTTTGTAGGTCCTTTTGTATACGTCGGGCTCATACTCCCTCAGCCATAGATATTTGGCCAGAGAATAAGAAGCGCCTGGCCTGTGGCCCGCCGTGCGGAAAAACTCCTTCGCGCCTATTTTTTCAATGATCTGCTTTTCCGCATCCTGGGCGCGCATGTCGGCCCAGATGATGGAGTCATATAGAGGCGCGCCGTGTTCATCCACGCACAGGCAGCCCATCATTTGGCCGCTGAAAGCAATTGCGGCGATCTCTGATGGATCGATGGTTTGAATCAGCTCTTTGGTGGAGAAGCAAACCGCCTTCCACCAGTCCTCTGGATTCTGCTCCGCCCAGTTCCCGTTATAATAGCGCGTGCCGTATCCGCTTGTGCAGGAGCGAACCAGCGTACCGTCAGTTGTGAAGAGGGTAGCTTTGTTCCCGGATGTCCCTAAATCGTGAGCAAGTAAATACGTAGGCATTCAAAGACAGCTCCTATCCTCTAACAATGCATGCTTATCCGGCATTTTGTGGTTACACCATAGTATCTTTGACCGCCCTTTGTCAACAAAAACCCCTTTGAAAGCAAAAAGATTCAGGACAAGGCATTATATTTGAATTATTTTTCAAATAAACCGTCTGTGTTTGACTAACAAAATGCCGTTTGCTAGAATACAGGCATGTGATGCCGCGCCAATAGAAGGCGGGCTCTAATGCGCTGTGACAAGGAAACATAGGGAGGTAGTACCATGGGCACCATGAAACGTATGATGTTGGAAAGCTACAAGCACTTTGAACCGCAAACGGTAGAAATTCCCGAGCCCCAAAAGGGCGAGGTGCTAGTGAAGGTGAGCCACTTGGGGGTCTGCGGCAGCGACATTTCCGCTTATTATGGAAAGCAGCCCTACATACCGTTCCCGATCGTTCTGGGCCATGAGCTCAGCGGATATGTGGAAAAGGTTGGCCCGGATACCCAGGCCCTTGCGGTGGGCACCCGCGTAACGGTACTGCCGCATGTGCCGTGCAGGAACTGCCGCGCCTGTGCCGACCAGCGTTATAACCACTGCATGGAGCTGCTGGTGATTGGCTGCCAAACCACCGGCGCGCAGGCAGAATACCTGATCGCTCCCGCCGATATGCTCTTTGAGCTGCCCGATAGCGTCACCATGGAGCAGGGCGCGATGGTTGAGCCCATGGCCGTAACGTATCACGGCATGAAGAAGGCCATGCAGCCGGGCGACAATGTGCTGGTCATGGGCGCGGGCGGCATTGGCCTGTTCGCTATGCAGGCTGCCTTTATTTTGGGCGCCAAAAACGTGTATGTGGCGGATTTCGCCCAGAACCGTCTGGATTTGGCCAAGAGCCTGGGCGCTACGGACGCCTTTAATCTGGATAAGGCGCACCTGGGCGAATATCTGGCAAAATTGGACGAGCCCATCACCCTGTTCTCCGATTGCGTGGGAGGCAGCGGCGACGCGCTGGATACCATCATGGACGTGGCGGAGCGCGGCGTGCGCGTGGTCAACATCGGCGTGCTTGCCCCGGGGTGCGTGGTGAAGCATCTTCCCGACCTTTCTGAAAAGGAATTCACCTTTTACGGCAGCAACATGTTTGTACCGCAGGATTTTAGGGAGGTTATTGAAAATTTGGCTGCCGGGAAGTACAGGACCGAGGGTATCGTGACCCATCGCGTTCGGCTTGACGGCGTGCCCAAGATGTTTGAAGAAATCGTTGACCAGCGCAAGGAGCCTTACATCAAGCTGATGATCCTAATCGGCGCCGAGGAGTAAGCCTATGGCAAGGCTTCAGATTGCGGTCGACCTGCTGGCAGGGAAACAGGCGTTGCTTCTGGCGGATGAGATTCACGATGTGATCGATATCTTTGAGGTTGGCACGCCGATGATTATCCGGGACGGATTGCATCCCGTACGCCGCATCAAGGAAAAGCATCCGGGGCTGACGGTGCTGGCCGATACCAAGATTGTGGACGGCGGCAGCCTGGAATGCGAGGACGCCTGTAAGGCCGGCGCGGATATTATCACCGTGCTGGCCATGGCGGATAACGCCACCATACAGGACGTAGTGGACAGCGCCCACCGTTATGGCCGCAAGGCAATGGCGGATCTTATTCAGGCGCCCGATATTGCGAAAAGAGCCAAAGAGCTGGTAGGTATGGGCGTAGATTACGTGTGCGTGCACACGGGCGTGGACGTGCAGAGGCTGGGTAGAACGCCCCTTGAGGAACTGGAGGTTCTTGTGTCGTCCATTTCATGCGAAAAGGCGGCCGTAGCCGGCGGTATCAACAGCGGTACGCTGGAAAGCTATTTGGCGAGAAAGCCGGGCATCGTTATCATGGGCGGAGCGCTTTGCTGCGCGCCGGACATACGCGCGGCCGTCGTTGAAACGCAGCGCCGGATACGGCGGCTTGAAGGAAAGCGGAGCGAGAAAGAATGAACGAAGCGGCATACGCAAAGCGCCTTTTGGCGGTGGTGCGGGAAATGGAAAACACGGCCGGCAGCGCTGATGCGGCGGCCGTGGAACGTTTAGTAGACGCGATTACCGAGGCCAAAAGGATTTACGTTGCCGCGGCAGGCCGATCCCGGCTAATGCTTAGCTGTATGGCTATGCGCCTGATGCACATTGGCCTGACGGCTTACGTGGTGGGAGAGGTGACCGCTCCCGCGATTGGGGAGGGAGATTTGCTGATTGCCGCCTCCGGCAGCGGCGAAACGTCCACCGTTGTTTCCATTGCCCAGAAAGCCAAGAAAGCAGGCGCGGCGGTAGCGGCGATTACCCTGCATGAAACATCGGCCCTTGCGCAAGCCAGCGGCCTGTGTATCGCCCTTTCGGACCGTTGGATGAAGCAGTCCGTCCAAATCGGCGCGTCGGCGTTTGAGCAGGCCGTGCTGGTACTGGGCGATACCCTAGTATGTATGGCTGCCCAAAGGTTGGGGATTTCCAACCCGAATCAGCTGATGAAACGGCTGCATTCAAACCTGGAGTAGCACAAGCATTTTGGAAGATACGATTGGAGGAACATACATTGGATTATCAACTCGCATCCATGATTGACCATACGCTGCTGAAGGCCAACGCTACCAAAGCGGAAATTCTTCAGGTCTGTGAGGAGGCAAGGAAATACCGTACCGCAAGCGTTTGCGTCAACTCCTATTGGGCCGCTACGGTAAGCGGGGCGCTTAAGGGCAGCGGCGTAATGACCTGCTGTGTGGTTGGCTTCCCGCTGGGGGCCATGTCCACGGAGGCAAAGGCTTTTGAAACCCAAAAAGCCGTAGAGGACGGCGCGGAAGAGATCGACATGGTCATCAACGTTGGCCTGGCCCGAGCAAATGATTGGGAAGCGCTGGAGGCGGACATCGCCGCGGTGGTTAAGGCAGCCGGAAGCGCCAAAGTGAAGGTTATTATTGAAACCTGTTTGCTTACTGATGAAGAGAAGGTCAAGGCCTGCATGGCTTCCAAAAACGCGGGCGCGGCTTTCGTGAAAACGTCCACCGGTTTTTCAACTGCGGGCGCAACCGTTGAGGATGTGAAGCTGATGCGTGAAACCGTCGGCCCGGAGATGGGAGTGAAGGCTGCCGGCGGCATTCGTACCCGCCAAACCGCTTTGGCCATGATTGAGGCAGGCGCGAACAGGGTGGGAGCCAGCGCCACAAGCAAGCTGGTTGAGGAATAGCGCCCTTTCCTGGTTTCGTTTCAGAGCTGCCCTCCCAATGTGCCCCCGCTATTTGCGCCTGCGCAAAAAAAGATGTATAATAACAATAGTTGTTCGCTTTGTGGGGGTGCCTGAGAAATGGCTGAGCGCGCAAAAAACGGAAACGAGAACTGGTCCTTGATGATGAGCGCGGCAAAGCAGTATTACCAGCTTGGCCTGCCGCAGGACGTAATTGCAAAGAATTTGTTCATTTCCAAATCCACCGTTTCCCGATTGATCAAAAAATCGGTGGAGATGGGCTATATCGAGTTCCACATCAATGATTTTGGGGAAACGGATGAAGCGCTTGAGCAAGAATTCATGCAGACCTTCGGTATCAAGTGCGTTATTTTGCCCACCTATGTGGATTCGGGCATGGTTCGCTTAAACGATGTTTGCGCGTTTGCGGCCAAAGAAATCTTTTCCAACGTGGAGGACGATGAGATCATTGGCGTGCCGTGGGGCAGAACCATTGAGTATCTGGCGGCCAACATCAAGGAGCCCATTGAACGCAGCAATATTAAGATTTGTATGCTCAACGGCTTTGTTAACGGCTCTATCCGTTCCATGAAGGCCATTCACATCATTGAGAAGCTTTCGGATATGCTCAATGCTACGGGCTATGTGCTGCCCTGCCCCCTGCTGGTGGAAACGCCTGAGATGAAAAACACGCTCATGCAGGATCCCAGCATCAACCAGGTGTATGAGCTTCTTCAAAAGGCAGAAACAGTCATCTTTTCGGTCGGGCCCTTCGATATGCAGCACACCTACCTGACGGATCTTGGAGAGGATGTGACGGAGCATCTTCGAGGGTTTAACGGGGCGGGCAACTTTGCGGGAAGAACCTATGACTTTAACGGGATGGAGTTCCGCACACATCTGTATAACAGGCTGATGAGCCTGCCTATCAAGGAGCTGGCAACAAAGAAGAAGCGCATCTGCATTGCGGTAGGCAATTATAAGGCCAAAGCAATTTTGGGGCTGCTGCGCGGAAAAATCGTAAACCTTCTCTATACGGATACACAAACGGCCAAAGAGGTTCTTAAGGAGCACAAAAAACTTTTGGCCAAAATGAAGGGCAGAGGATAAGAAAGCCCGGTCATACGGCAGGAAATGATTTTTAACAACAGCAAAAGTGTATAAAAAGCAGCGAGTACAGATGATAACCCATAGGGCGATAGTCTGTACTTTTTGTTGTAGAATCAACGGCTTTGCGCCTGTAATACGGCCTGAAACTTGATTCAAAAAACGGTGAAGGGTATAAAATTATTCCCAAAGTGGCCCGTTTTGGTTGATTTAATCATCGGTGCATTTTAAGATAAAGCCAAGCTTAGGGGAAAGACAGGCTGATAGCGCTACAAGGCTTTCCCTACCTAGTATTGCAAGTGAATCAAATGCACCTGGATGCAATGGTGCTTTGAAATAAAACCATTTTAGGAGGAAAACGATGAAAAAGGTTCTCGCATTGGCAATTTCCCTCATCCTGGCGTTCAGCTGCTGCAGCGCAATGGCGCTGGAGCCCGTTGGCAATTACATTCCTGCCGGCAATCCGGACGGCGTGTACAGAATTGCTTATGTGGCGTCCTGGCTGGGCGCTGAATACTTCTCCAATGACTATGCCGTTTTGAAGCCCATCCTGAACGAAGCCGGCATGGAGATCGAGCTCTTCGGCCCCGCCGATTTCGATACCCGTACCGAAGTTGAGCTTGCAACCATCGAAAACCTTATCACCTCGGGCGAGTGGGATGTAATCATGCTCTACGCGGATGAGCCCGATGCTTTCGTCGATCTGCGGCTGAAATCCGAGCAGGCCGGTATTCCGTGGATTGGTTACATCATGCCCGAAAGCACCAACTGCGGCACCGTGTTCATTGGCGACACCCCCGAGCAGCGCGCCATTGCCAACTATGAAAAGATTATTGAGTACGTAGAGGCCCACCAGGATTTGTACAAGGATCTGGAGGTCATCGAGGTGGCGGTTGCCGGCCATCCCAGCAACGAGAACTGCGATTACCGCTGCGCTTACACCGGCACCCTGCTTGAGGCCAACACCGATTACAACTTTAAGGTTGTCTACAACCAGGGCGCTGTTGGCGCTGACGCCGGCGTCACCTTCGCGGAGAACTGCTTGCAGGCCCATCCCGATGTAAAGATCTGGCTGGCCAACGCCGACGACGCCGCTATCGGCATTTATCAGGCGCTGAACAACGCGGGCAAGGGCAGCGATCCCGATCAGATCATCACTGGCATCGACGCCGGCACCTCCTTCCGTGAACTGTGCGCCGCCGGTACCGCCTTCCGCTTCTCCTCGTACTGCACCTCCGTTTCCTGCGCTGAAACCCTGCTGGAGGTTGTGCCTAAGCTGTGCAACGGCGAATACGCCTATCAGGAGTCCATCGCCATTCCCACCACCACGGTTTCTCTGGAGAACATCGACGTTAAATAATTTGGAACTTTGAAATCAGTATGGCATATGCGAGGGATGGGAATCTCTCGCATATGCCCATTCGCTAAAGCGGGGAAAGAATATGTCAGAATATATCTTGGAGATGCGCAACATCACAAAGACTTATCCCGGCGTCAAAGCTTTAGATGATGTTTCTTTATCAATCAAAAAAGGTGAGGTGCATGCGATCGTCGGTGAAAACGGAGCGGGCAAATCGACCTTTATCAAGGTAATTACGGGAGCCATTACGCCGGACAGCGGAAGCATCATTTATAAGGGGAAGCACTATTCACACCTGAATCCCCAGCAGGCCAAGCACTTGGGCATTGGCTGTATCTATCAGGAGTTTAACAATTTTCCTGGGCTGACGGTTGCTGAAAATATTTTGGCGTTTAGCGAAGGCTATAAATATGGCCGGTACAGGATCAATTACGCAAAGATGCAGAAGGACGCAAGGGCGATTGCCAAAAGCATTGGCGTAAAGCTGGATCCCAAAAAGCTGGTTAGCGAATTATCCGTGGGCATGCAGCAGATCGTTGAAATTGCGCGTGCGGTTGCAGAGAACGTGGAACTGCTGATTATGGACGAACCCTCAGCGCCTCTTACAAACAACGAGATCGATTGCATGATGGATATCGTTGGCGAACTGAAAAAGCAGGGCGCCGCCATTATATACATCTCTCACCGCCTCAATGAGGTTTTTCGCATTTCAGATAGGGTATCTGTAATGATGGACGGAAAATTGATCACGACGCTGAATACGAGCCAGACCAACCATGACGAGCTGGTTCGGCACATGATAGGGCGTGAATTAAAAAAGACTTTCCCACCGCGCGTGACGCCTGTTGGCGAGCCTGTTTTGAAGGTTGAGGGCCTCACGGGCAACGGTGTTGAAGATATCTCATTTACGCTGAATAAAGGGGAGATTCTCGGCTTTGCCGGATTGCTTGGCTGCGGAAGAACGGAAACCATGCAGCTCATCTTTGGCGCCGCGCATAAGGAGGCCGGAAGCATCCTGCTTCACGGAAAGCCCATCGACATGAAATCCACCGCTATCGCGCTGGATAACGGGATTGGTCTGATTCCGGAGGACCGAAAGCGTCACGGCGGCCTGCTCAACCAGAGCATTGCCTGGAATATTACGCTCAGCTCGCTCAAAAAGGTATCCAGAGGGCTGGTAGTCAACGTAAAAAAGGAGAGGGAAATTGCGCAGACCTATAAAGAGAGGCTGGCCATTAAAACGCCATCCCTTTCGCAGGACCTTAAAAACCTGAGCGGGGGAAACCAGCAGAAGGTGGTTGTAGCCAAGGTGCTTGCTACCAATGCGGATATCATTATCTTTGATGAACCTACCCGCGGCATTGACGTTAAAGCCAAGCAGGAAATCTACGACCTAATCCGCGAGCTGTCGGAAAGCGGCAAGTCAATCATCATGATCTCCTCTGAAATGGAAGAAGTCATAGGCCTTTCGGATCGCGTGATTGTGCTGCATGAAGGACGCATGGCAGGCGAGCTTTCAAGAAACGAACTGTCCCAGGAGGCGATTTTGAGGCTCGCCTCTGGGCAAATGGCGTAACAGCATTTCAGTCAACAAGGAGGAAGGACATTGGAAACGGCATTGAAACTGTGGAAAAAGGTTGGCATGTGGTTTGTTTTGCTGGTTTTGGTTATCATCTTCACCTCGATTTCGCCAGCATTCCGCACCGTTGGCAACTTTGGCAATATTCTAAAGCAGATTTCTATCCTTGGCGTGGCCGCGGTGGGCATCTCGTTCGTATTGATTTCCGGCAGCGTCGATCTTTCCATTGGCTCGATCATCGCTTTGGAAATCGTTATCATGGCCAAAATGTTGCAGGCGAAGATGCCTTTGGCGCTTGTGATTATTGTGGGTATGCTGGTTGCGGCCATTTGCAGCACCATCAATGGCCTGCTGGCAAACACGCTGAAAATTCCTGCCTTTACGATTACGTTGGCGACCATGAACATCTATCAGGGCATGGCGTGGTTGATCAGCGGCGGCAAGGTGCTGGGCGGCTTTATCACGTCCAGGATTTCCGTGTTTGCTACAAAATATCTGTTCGGCTTTATGCCGTTGATGGGCGTGGTTTTGATCCTGTCTTCCATCGTGGGAATTTACATCCTGTCTAAAACATACTTTGGACGGCATGTGTATGCCATTGGCGGCAACCGTGAAGCCGCGCGGCTGGCGGGTATCAACACGAATAGAACGGTTGTGTACATCCATATCATCGCCGGGTTTTTCTATGGCATTGCGGGCGTGCTCTATCTATCCCGCACTATGAGCGCCACCGGCTCCGCCTGCGCCAACTATGCCTTCCAGTGCATTACGGCGGCTTGCTTGGGCGGCGTTAGTACCAACGGCGGCGAAGGCAAGGCCAGCGGGGCCATCCTTGGCGTGCTTGTAATTGGTATCTTCTCCAACGGCATGGGCGTTATGGGCGTCAACGATTTTGTGCAGCAGGTCATTCAGGGCGGTATTCTGCTGTTTGCGCTGTTCGTGGAATTCCTACAGAAGCGGGTCGTCATGAGCGACAAGCCTCAGGAGGTTAACGCGCTGAAAGCGCCGGTATAATTGAGAAACGCTTTTTCAGCCTTTTTACAAAGAAAAGCCCCGCAATCCCTTACAGATTGCGGGGCTTTCTGGTATGCCCGGCAGGGTTCGAACCTGTGACCTTCAGAGTCGGAGTCTGACGCTCTATCCAGCTGAGCTACGGGCACTCAACAGCAAGTATTGTACCCGGGATAGCCTTATTTGTCAAGGGATGGCGCGGCAAATGTTGCGTATGGGCCCGCCTGGCCCGGGGCGCGGCCTGCGCGCTTCCCGGGCCGCCGCCTTTTGCAAAGAGGCAAAAACTTTGCGCGCGGCCGTTGACAGGCGCTTGGGGCTGTGCTATAATGACCTGCGTAAGCAGAAGCCGCCCGCTTCTCACCGCGCGAACGTCTTGCGCAGGTCATGGCACGTAAGTCCATGGGGTGTCGTGTTGCGGCGGGCAGGCGTGCCCGGCGTTTTTTTGTGCGAAAATGCGCACAGGCGTCTGAACCATTTGGAGGTGTATGGATATCAACGAGCCGATGATCAACGAGGAAATCCGCGACAGAGAGGTGCGCGTAATTGGCGCCGATGGCACGCAGCTTGGCGTGATGGCTACCCGCGCCGCCCTGGAGCTTGCCGAGCAAAGCGGCCTTGACCTGGTCAAGATCGTGCCTACCGCGCAGCCGCCCGTATGCAAGCTGATCGATTATGATAAGCACCGCTACGAGCAGTCCAAGCGCGAGCGTGAGCTGCGCAAGAACCAGCGCATCGTTACGCTTAAGGAAGTGCAGCTCTCCGCTACCATCGAGGAAAACGACGTGCAGACCAAGTTCAAAAACGCCGTGAAATTCCTTGAGGATGGCGACAAGGTGAAGGTGAGCATCCGCTTTAGGGGCCGCCAGATCGCCCACGCGGACATCGGCATGAAGATCATGCAGGACTTCGCCGCCCGCATTGAGGAGTATGGCACCGTTGAAAAGCGTCCCATGCTGGAAGGCCGTCACATGATCATGATCCTGGCGCCAAAGGCTGAAAAAAAGAGCTTTGCCGAAAAGAGCCAGCAGCGCAAGGAGAAACACGCCGCCAAGCAGGCGGAACAGGCGGACGAGGCCGCAAAGCGCGAGCCCAAGCCGCAGCCCAAGAAAAAGGTCAAGCGCGAAAGCGAGAACATGATCTGACCTGTATTCGGCCATCCCGTGCCCGCAGGCAGCTTCTGTACGCGGGAGCGGATAGCACACGGAAGGAGGACAACCCTTATGCCTAAGCAAAAATCCCATCGTGGCGCAGCCAAGCGTTTTTCCTTCACCAAGAACGGCAAAGTAACGCATAAGCAGATGAACGCCAACCATCAGGTACATTTGAAAACCACCAAGCGTACCCGTCACCTGCGTGCGGATGGCATTGTGGATAACGCGGCCGAGGCCCGCACCATCCGCAAGCTGCTGCCCTACAAATAAGCTTTGCTAACGATTCAAGGAGGATAAAAACATGGCACGTATTAAGGGAGCTGTGAACGCCCACAAAAAGCGCCGCAAAATGCTCAAGCTGGCCAAGGGCTACTATGGCGCAAAATCCAAGCAGTACCGCGCTGCCAGCGAGCAGGTTCGCCGTAGCCTTCGCTATGCCTATGAAGGCCGCAAGATGCGCAAGCGCGATTTCCGCCGCCTGTGGATTACCCGTATCAACGCCGCCGCCCGCCTCAATGGCATGAGCTACTCGGTGCTGATGAACGGTTTGAAGAAGCATAACATCACCATCAACCGCAAAATGCTGGCTGATATCGCCGTAAACGATCCTGCCGCTTTCACCAAGCTGGTGGAAACCGTTAAGGGCTGATTCTGTTAGGGATCATAGCGCCCCCTCGCTTCGCCGTTTGGCGCGAGGGGGCTTTTGCATACGCAGGGAAGGAGGGGAACCATGCCGGCCATTACCACGCACGGCATTGTGCTGCGCTTTGCCAATTACCGCGACCACGACCGCATGCTTACCATACTTACCCCGGAGCTTGGGCGCGTGGACGCGCTCTCCCGCGGCTGCCGCAGGCCCAAGAGCCCGCTTTTGCCCGCGAGCGAGCTTTTTGTGCATGGAGAGTTTGTGCTCTATCAGCACAACGAGCGTTGCACGCTTACCTCCTGCTGCTTGGAGGATTCGTTTTATCCGCTTCGCCTGGAGCCCTACCGCCTGACCTGCGCCAGCTATATGGCGGCGCTGTGCGCGGCGGCCGCCCAGCCGGGGCAGAGCGCCAAAGAGCTATATGCCCTGCTGCTTAAAGGGCTATACTATTTGGCCTATGACCGGGACATGGACGCCCTGGAAACAACCACAGCCTTTTTGCTGCTGTTTGCCGATGCGACGGGCTACCGCCCGCGGCTTAGCCGCTGCGCGCATTGCCGCACGCCGCTGGATTTGAGCGCAGGGGGGCGGCTGGATATTGCCGCGGGCGGCCTGTGCTGCCCAAGCTGCGCCTCGCGGGCCACGTTTCCCGTAACGCATGAGCAAATTGTATGGATGAGCGAAACCATCCGCAGCGGCTTGAAGCCGCAAAAAAATACCGGCGCGGGCACGCTGTTTGACGTGCTGCGCCGGTATGTGGAAAGCCGGTTGGAAATCCCCATTAAAGTGAGCAGGCTGCTACCATGACCGCGTTTGCAGCGTGCCGTCATAATATTGCGCGCGCATTAAACGGGCCTTGTAGGCGTTGGACATGGTGTAGCGATATACATATTCGACGTTGCCATTGAGCAGGCGCACCCGCTTTTGGCTTACATGATAGCGATTCGCATCCTTGAGGGCGGGCAGGCATTCCTCCAGCACAACGCGCAGGGCCTCCTGCTGCTCCATGGTAAGGTATTGATAGCCGTTGGGGCGCATGAGAAAGGCGGACTCTCCATCCGCACAGTGCAGATAGCGCAGCACAACGCCGGTTTTATCCACGCTAAGCTGTTCGATTTGCCGCCTTTTCGCGTTGCGGATCAGTGGCGTCATATCCTCAAAAAGCTGGGAGGCATAAAGCTTTTTGACCCGCAGCCGCAGCATTTTTTGCTGCCGGTACTCCTTCAGAAGCGTTGCAAGCCCAAAACAAAGCAGGAGAAAAGCCAGCAGTACCGGCAGAAGATTCTGCATGCGGCGCCACTCCAATCATACTTGATTTCTCATTATACCATATATTGTGTTTCTGCCGCAAGGCTTTATACAAGAAAAAGGACGATTTGTGCTGCAAAATGGCTCTTGGGAAAAATGAGCCTGTGTTTTTGTGCGGCATAGTATGGAAGGGTGTAGAGACTCCTTCCATCGCGGCTAGCGCGCCTAACGTGCCCAAAACCGGCGATAGCAGCAATGAGCCCATATGGCTTGCCCTGGCGCTGCTGGCCGCTGTGGGTATGGCAGCCAGCTTTCGGCGTTTCAAACGGCGCAGGGAAGGCTAAAAGCCCCTTTGAACGAAAACCGGCCCCGAACAATGGGGCCGGTTTTTGCGTCCGTTATACCATACCGTTTCGCGCAAGGCACTTCTGCGGCAGGAAACGGCTTTAGAAACGGCGGCTTCCCCTACGCAAGGGATAGGGCGCTTATACGTCGCTGCGTTCATAAATCTTGCGCACCTGCGCGCGCCGGGCCCAGATGGTGGCCCAGCATGTAAGGCTGCATACGGCGCCGCACAGGGTAAGGCACAGGCGATAGTCCATCACCTCGCCCAGCGCGCCGATGAGCAGGCTGAAAACGCTCATCGCCAGGGAAATGAGCATTTCAAAAAAGGCGTTCAGCTTTGCGCGCAGCTCGTCCGGAATGACGCGCTGCACGGCGGCTTCGCGTAGCGCGGCGCTATTCACGCCCAAAAAGCCGCTCGCCGCCCGGCTGCATAGCATCAAGGGATACGGCAGCCACAAAAGCAGCATGTCCATAAGCTCATAAAACTGGTAAACCAGAAAGGCGAAGGAGAAGCGCTTTTTAGGCGGGATTTGTACATGGTAGTGAAGCAGCCCGCCCAAGGTGCGGCCCGCGAACTCCGCCACCGAAAAGCCGGAGTACATGGCCAGCGTAAAGCCCGGGGCGGTGCGGAAGAACGCCACCAGGATGGGCGCATAGCCGTTGCCTATGCCGTTTGTGACGGCCATATAGCCATAAATGGCGCGAACGCCTTGTTCGCCGCGCAGGTAGTTGAGCGCGGCGCGCAGATCCTGCCGCCATAATCGCAGGGAAAAGCGCTCGCCGCCCCGGCGGTCCGCCTCCACAAGGCGGATGCGGCTTTCCACCAGCGCGGCCAGCAGCGAAAGCGCGCCCTGGCCGATCAGCAGCAGCGCCACGCCCAGCCGGTCGTACAAAACCGCCGCCAGCGGCGTTACTACCACCGTTACGATGGGGTAGAGCATCGCGCCTACGGAAAACCCCTTCTGCTCGCAGCCCTCGGGAATCAGGTTGGGGTACAGGCTGCCGTAGGCAAGGCTGTCAAACGCGCCCAGCGCGCTCAGCAGCAGCGAAAAGCCCAGATAGGCCGTATAGCTGAAGGCGTGCGAAAGCAGGTAGAGGCCCGCCAATGCATACAGCACGCCGTTAACAGCATCGCCCGCCACCAGGAACGGCTTGCGCGGCAGGCGGTCCATCCACGGCGCGGCCAGCAGGGGAATCAGGAACGATGGAATGAGCCGCATGGCGATGAGCAGCGCGGAGGCAAGCGTGCTGCCCGTTTCGTCAAAAACCAAAAAGGACAGCGCGAATGACGAGGCCACGCCGCCTGCCGCGCCCATCACCGTGGCGGCGGTGAGCAGGGTAAAATTCTTGGTCCAAAGCTTTGCCTTCATGGGGAACCCTCCTTCCCCATGAGCATAGCAGAAAAGCGAGGCCCAAAAAAGACGGTTGTTTTGAGAAAACCAGCAGGAAAAACAGGCGTTAAAGCGGCAAGGTACGGCTTTGCGAGGAAAACTCCTTGCAAAGCTCATAGGCCTGCTTGTACTGGCGGTTGGCTATGTACCATTCCTCAACCCACGGCAGGTGAAAGCCCGCGTAGCCCTTGGGCAGCTCGCGCCGCATGCGCGCAAAGCAATCGGTAAGCAGCTTGCCATAGGCCGCGTTATGCAGGTAGCCGGGATGCGTAAGCCGGTAGCGCACAAGATCGCACATCCGGTCAATCCATTCCCGGTCGGGATAGCTTACCTGCGCCGTGAGCGCGCGGTCAAGCGCGGCGAGGGCTTCCTGCGGGCGGCCCAGCTTTTCCAGGCAGATGGCCAGCTTATGCAGGCATAGCGCGCTTGGAGCCGTCAGCGACTGAAAATAGGCGTAGGCAGCGGCATAATCGCCCAGCTCCATGCTGGTGGAAGCTTGATTATAGGCGATGCTTTCCTGCGCGTCGATGTCGCCTAGATCATGCGCAAGGCGGCCGGCAATGCGGTAATGGCGCGTCATTTCCGCAAAATCCCCTAGATCGCTGTAACAGTTGCCCAGCAGCAGGCGGGCCTGCATCATCACGCGGGAGCGGCCTTCCTCGGCGGCTAGGGCGCAGGCATGCAGCAGAAGCTCTGTTGCCTGCGTATATTGGCCGTGGGCATATGCGTGCGAACCCGCCGATAAATAGGTAAAGGCCACAGGAAGCAAGCCGACGGCCTCCTGCGCGCGCTTTTCGCCCAGGAGCCAAAGCGCCCGCTGGCGCGCGCTAAAGCAGTTTTCAAAAGCGCTCAAAGGCACGGGCGCGGGCGGCGCTTCGGCGGCCAGCCGTTCCAGCAGGAGCAAATCCAGCATAGCGGGGCCGCTTAGAAAGACGGCGCGGTTTTCGTTCAGCCTGGCGGAAAGGCGCGCTAACCTGTCGCCGTCCAGGGAGAGCAGCGCCTCGTAGAGTTCGTTGGCCAAAAGGGCCGCCTGCTCCGCCTCGGCGCCGTCGTGCCAGTCCACGCCCAACCTGCCAAAAAGCGCGCGCAATATCTCCGCGCTTGGCGCGGCCTTGCCCTGCTCCATTTTGGATAGGTAGGAAACCGCGCATATCCCCGCGCACAGCCCCTCCTGGCTCCAGTTTTTTTGCAGCCTGGCATAGCGGATTAGCGCGGCGGGAAACGGCGTGGGCATGGCAAAGGCTCCTTTCCGGGGGCGGATAGGGTCAGTATAGCCTGTTTTAGGCTTCCGCGCAAGGCGCATGCGGGGTTTGTCCCGCCGCATACGCTTGCGCAGGAGGGATGCCTAGTGATACCGACCCTTTTATTTTGGATTATCAAGGATTGCCTGTTCCTGCTGGGCTATATTTCCGGGCGGCAGAGCTTCCAAAAGCCGTTAAGCCCGGAGGAGGAGCGCGACGCGCTTTTGCGTATGCGCGAGGGCGATGAAAACGCCCGGCAGATGCTGGTGGAGCGCAACATGCGCCTGATTGTGCACATTGCGCGCAAGTACAAGGTGCCCGGCTGCACGTTTGACGATCTGATCTCCATAGGTTCCGTGGGGCTGATCAAGGCCGTGCGCAGCTACGATATGGATACGGGCACCTCGCTATCCACTTATGCGGCGCGGTGCATTGAGAATGAAATCCTTATGAGCCTGCGCCAAAGCCGCAAACGCCAGGGGGATGTGAGCCTGGATGAACCCCTGGGCACGGATAAGGACGGGAACGCCATCAGCTTTTCCGATTTGCTGGGCACTCCGCCGGATATGGTGGAGGACGAGGTGCGCCGCCGCGTAACGCTGGACAAGGTGCGCAGAGCGCTGCCCCTTTTGCCCGAGCGCGAGCGCACGGTGATCACCCTGCGCTATGGCCTCAAGGACGGCGTGATGCATCCCCAGCATGAGATTGCGCGCCTGCTGGGGATATCGCGCAGCTATGTATCCCGCGTGGAAAAACACGCCATAGAGCTTTTGCGCGAGCTGATTGAAACGGTGTAGACGCAAGGGGGGCGGCCCTGCCTTACAGGCGGGCCGCCCCCCTTCAGACAATGGAAAACCCATCGCGCTATTGCATTTTTAAAGAAAGCTGGACATGGATAGAAAGTTCTTTTGCGTTTCCAGCGCATCCAGCACATGCTGGGTTGCGGCCTCCTGCGCCTCTATGGGGTCGCGCCTTTGCAGGGCGGCAAGGATGCCGCGATGGCTTTGGTTTGTGCGTTGCACATTGCCAAGGCCTTCCCATGTGCGGCAGGGGCGGTGAACCGTTTTTTGCATAATGCTCCGATGAGATTCCACCAGATAGCTGTTTCCGCAGCAGTTGGAAAGATAGCTGTGGAACGCGTTGTTATTGCGCGTATACTCGTCAATATCCAGATCCGCGGCGGCCTGCTCCATTTTGGATACGTAACGCTCCAGAATGGCAAGATCCTCCTCCACAAGCCTGTTTGCGGCCAGGCGGGCGATCATGCCTTCCAGGCAGGCGCGAACCTGCTGCATTTCGTGTATGGTTTTCAGGTCGATATCGGCTACCATGGCGCCCTTATGCTTTTCACGCACCACCAGCCCCATGGCCTCCAGCTGCGTGAGCGCCTCGCGGATAGGCGTCCGGCTCACGTGGTAGCGGTCCGACAGTTCCTTTTCAACCAGATGCTCGCGCGGCTTGTACTTGCCGGCCAAGATTTCCCTTCGAATATAATCTACCAGTTCCCCCTCAGAATACCTGCAAACACGCGCCATGGCGGCACATCCTGTCTATGTTAGATTTTTTTACTGGCATTAGTATAATCTCTCTGCTGTGAAAAGTCAAACTTCGCCAGAAAAATACACAGACAGCCACTTTTGTACCTCCATAAGCCGGCGCAGGCGGTTGCGCGGCTTGCCCGAGCGGCACAGCTCGTGCGTTTCGCCCTTGAAAATAGCCATGCGGGCAGGCACGCCGTTCTCGCGGATGGCCGTGAACATCATCATCGCCTGGCTGAGATGGCAACGGGTATCCGCCTCGCCGTGGATGAAAAGCGTGGGCGTTTTGACCTGGTAGGCGTATTTGAGCGGCGAGCGGTCCCACATGTACGCGGGGTCGTCGTACACGTTGGATTTCATATGCATTTCGCCAAAGCGGATGCCGTTATCCCCTGTAACGTCCTTGGAAGGGCAGTTGGAGATGGAGCGATCGGAAATGGCGCAGCAGAAACGGTCCGTATGGCCGATGATCCAGTTGGTCATATAGCCGCCGTAAGAGCCGCCAAACACGCACAGCCGGTTGGGATCAATCTGGGGGTATTCCTGAAGCACCTTATCCGTAAAGCGCATAAGGTCGTCGTAGTCCACGGTTCCCCAACGACCGCTCACATCGCCAAAGGCCGCGCCCCGGCCGTCGGAGCCGGTAGGGTTGCAGCAGAATACATAGTAGCCCAGGTCGCACAGCATTTGCATTTCGTGATGGAACACATGCCCAAAGGCCCCGTTGGGCCCGCCGTGGATGACCAGCACGCCGGGGCATTTTTTCTCCGGGGGCACATCCGGCTTGCGCACTAGGCCGTATACCGTAACGCCCTCGGAGTTCACCACCGATACGTCCTTAGGCATCGGTGCCTGAACGCCGCCGTTTAGGCAGGTCAGCGCCCGCTCCGCGCCGTTTTCCAAACGGTATAGCTCCGTAAGGCGCATATCCCTAAGGCCTGTAAAAAGCACCTGGCCGCCCCGCACGTCAAAGCCGTCCACCATGCCTTCGCCATGGGTGAGGCGTTCATACGCCCCCGACGCATCCATCCGGTAAAGCTGGGAGCCATAGCCCTCGGTTACAACAAAGTACAGCGCGTCCTCACGGCTGAGCAGCGTGCAGCCGGCGCCATAGCGCACATCGGTTACGACGGAGTTGGAGATATGCATTTCCGGCGCGGCAAGCACCTCGGAAGCGCCGTCCTCGCGGATGCGGATGACCTTGGGCGCGGCATAGTAGCTTTCACTGGCGGCAGAGGCCACCAGCACGGGCTGGCCCTCCAGCAGCGCCACCTGACGCACCCGCCACTCACGGGCGGACACGGGCAGCGTATTGCGGCCGGAAGCGGCGTCATAGCAGCCGACGGCGTCCCAGTCCGGCCGGATGGTTTCCACCAGCTGGCCAGAATACACAATCCTGTGGCTGGACGCGTCGTAGGCGGCATGCGCCACATCCATTTCCTCCGGCGATATGCGAACGGGCTGCGCGCCCTTCTCCATCAGGAACAGCTGCTTGCGGACCTTTGAGATATATCCGCGGCCGTCATACCAGAAGGGGAATTCGTCAAGAACCGTGTAATGCCCGTCCTCCGCGGCTTTTTCCGCCGTGATTGGGCGCGCGGCGCTTAACAGGAGCCTGCCGTCGCAAAGGCCGTCCTCAAGCGTGGCGGCGAAGGGAAGCGCGCCCCATTGCGCGCAGCCGCCGTTTGCCGAAAGCGCATATATGGCCGTGCCCCCATCCAGGGGCAGCGCCACGGCCAAAGCGCCGTCCGCCAGCCAGGCGATGGAGCGGCAGCCCGTTGGGGCGCAGTAGGGGAGAGGCTCGCCGGAAGACGGGTTGATCACACGCACGAAGGAGTCGTAACCGCTGCGGTCCGCCTTGGCCTGGTAGCACAGCAGGGCGCAGGCCTGGCCGTCGGGGCTGATTTTTGGCGCGGCGGCAAAGCGATAGTCCATCAAATCCATCAAAGCGGTTTTCATGCCTGACCCTCCTTCAAATACCGGTCCATCCAGGCGGTAATCTCCTCAAGCCGCTTCACGCGGTTGAGCGGCTTGCCCGCGCGGGACAGCTCGTGATTTTCGCCATGGAACAGGCACATGCGCACCGTGGCGCCGGCGCGCACGGCGCTGGCATAGGCGGCCATCGCCTCGGGCAGGGTGCAGCGCGTATCCTGATCCGAATGGATGAACAGCAGCGGCGTTTTGCATTTGATGGCGTATTTCGCGGGAGAATCGTCCCAGGCGGCCTTAGCGGAAACAATGGCGTTGGGCGGGAAGTTCTCGCTGGTGACCCAATAGCCGGTATCGCAGTTGTATTCATGCACAATCCAGTCGCCAATGCTGCGCTGGGTTGCCGCACAGCGGAAACGGTCGGTATGGCCTACAATCCAGTTGGTCATATAGCCGCCGTAGGAACCGCCGGTAACGCCCACGCGGCCTTGGTCGATCTGGGGATATTGCTTCAGCACAAGGTCCGTAAAATGCATGATATCATCGTAATCCTTTGTGCCGTTCAGCCCCATGATGCGGGAATACGCGTCGCCGTGCCCATCGGAGCCGCGCGGGTTGCAGAAGAACACAAAATAGCCCGCCTGGGCCCAAATTTGCATCTCGTGATAATAAACCTCGCCATAGGTGCCCTTTGGACCGCCGTGAATGTCCAAAATGGCGGGGTAGCGCTTTTTGGGATCGTAGCCCAGCGGCTCCATCACCCAGCCGGAAACGGTAGAGCCCTCGTCGTTTTGGAAGAAAAGGGGCTTGGGGCGAACCACCTCGTGCGTGCGCGTATAGGCCCCGTTAAAGTCCGTAAGCGCGCGCTCCTCGCCGGTGGCGGCGTTGAGCACATACAGCTCCTCCAGCCCCATATCCCGCATGGCGACCATCACGCAGCGGCCGTTGGCCGTGTCAAAGCAATCCACGGAGCCGGAAGGCTTGGTTACCTGGCGCGTTTCGCCGGAGGCGGATAGCTCAAAAAGATGCGAATCGCCAATCTTCGCGGAGGTGAAGAACACGCTTTCGCCCGCCGCCTTGCAGTGAATGCCGCCGCCGTAGCGGCAGTCGCTGCCAACCGTGAGGCCGCCGATATAGAGGTCGGGATAGGCCAGATCCTCAACCGCGCCGGTTTCAAGGTCCAGCAGGTAGAAATGCGGATTCTCCATGATGGTGTTGTACAGCCCCAGCGTGCCGGCAAAGATCACCCGGCTCCCCAGCATGGAAACATAGGTGATACGGTACGTGCCCGGCTCCACCACCTGCGTGAAGGAGCCGCTTTCCAGATCGTATACGGAAACGCCGCCCTTGATAACGCGCTTGCCCTCGTAGCTTTGGCCGGAAATGACGATTTTGCCCTGCTGCGCGCAAAGGCTGAACTGCATCACGTCAAAGAGGGGCGGGGTAATCTGCGTGGTTTCGCCGCTCAGGCTGTCGTAAAGGAACAGCGACGCGCGCGTGCCGGAGATGTAGCCGGTACCGTTGGATTGCGTAGGCAGCTCCGTTACGATTACGCAGTCATCGTCCTGATAGTCCTCGGGATTTAGCACCGTTTTGGCGCTCACAAGGTATTTGCCGCCGCCAACGGGCTCCAGGCTGCGGGCCTCAAGCGGCACGGTAAAGGCGGGCGCCGTCAGCCCGGAGGCGGCATAATGCCGCTTGAAGGGCGTTTGCCCCTTTTCGGGAAAACCGTAGAGCAGCGTTTCGCCGCTCTCCCAGGCGAACACGGGCTTTTTCGCGCCGGAGCAGATCTGGTTGCCTGCATCAGCCAGGCTGGTCAGCCACAGCTGGCTTACATAGCCGTCCGCCTCCGCGTCGCACTGATGGCGCAGGTACGCCGCATGGCTTCCATCCTTGCTCATCAGCACGTCGGATAGATAGCTGAAGCCTAAAAAATCCTTTAGTTGTATGGTTTTCATAAGCCCTCCCTAAGCTTAGCCCTTTTGGAGCTTCTCGCAATGGTGACAGGCGGCCAGGTGGCCCTCGCCTACTTCCCGCAGCGCGGGCTTGCTTGTGCGGCACGCCTCGGTGGCGTAGGGGCAGCGGGTATGGAAGCAGCAGCCGCTGGGCGGGTTCAAGGGCGAGGGAACGTCGCCGGAAAGCACGGTGGGGTTCATCACGCGGTCGGGATCGGGAACGGGGATGGCGTTGAGCAGCGCCTGCGTGTACGGATGCGCAGGATGGTCAAACAGCTCCCGTTTGGTGGAAATTTCCACAACGTTGCCAAGGTACATAACGGCAATGCGGTCGCACAGGTGATAAACCACGCTTAGATTGTGCGAAATGAAAACGTAGGTGAGGTTATACTTCCGCTGCAGCTCCTGCATAAGGTTGAGGATTTGCGCTTGGATGGACACATCCAGCGCGGACACCGGCTCGTCGCAGACGATAAACTTGGGATTCACCGACAGTGCC
>URUF01000010.1 GCA_900550955.1 uncultured Eubacteriales bacterium
CGCCGCCCGCGCGCTGCAGCCCGCAGGCCGCATTCGCAAGCGCTCCAAATAAGGCATGGCAAAGCCCCGCCAGCTTTTAAGCCGGCGGGGCTTTGTTTCTATTTACGATTCCTTGATTGCGCTAAGCAGTTCAGCCGGTGCGAAGGGAAACCTAAGCACCCCGGCAATTTCACCCGCAATTTCACCGGATTGGATAAAGAATACCACATTCCCGTCCTCATCCAGATAGAAGTCCGTTTCCGGGCTAAACGCCGTGCGCAGCTCCGCTTCCGTCAGCCCATCCAGGTAATCGCCGTCCGCGTTTTCGCTGTCACGCTCAACAATCTGCCAAACCAGCCGGTATGCCAGCGATTCCGTAACGCTCGCCGCGTCGCTCAAATCGCCGCCGTCCTGCTCCAGGCCCAATACCTGTGAAAGCGTAACCAGCTGTCCTGCGTACATGCCGTCCCTGGCAAAGGTATCGGCAGATAGGCTCGCGCTCTCCCCGTTGCCGCCCATGCTTGTGGAGGTAAGAACCACGCTGATATAGCGCTTATCGTTATGCGTAACCTCGAAGCTGATTTCGGCGTCCACGGGCATTTCCAGCGCGTCCATATCCTGCGCAAGCGCCTGGTAATAGGCGTTAATCGCCCGGTCCACATCCAGCCATGCCTCAAACTGCGGATAGCTGTAACGCAGCGTGGCGCTCTCCGCACCGTCCTGCACAGCCCATGCGCGGCTGCCCGTAATAGGCGCGGCAAGCGGCAGGCCAACCTGCGGCTGCGGCGTAGCCTCCGGCTGGGTCAGCCCAAGGGCCGTAGCGGCCATCAGCATCCCTAGCAGCATCAGCAATGCCGCAGCCGTGCGTTTCATCGCTTACCCCTCCGCGTCAGCCCTGCGAAAGCTCGTTGGCCACGAAGCTGTTCTGCAGGTAGGAATTGTACATGATGTACTGACTCATCAGCTCGGTGCGGTAGCGCAGCTGCGCCTGGTAGATATACTCATCAGTAAGGATGTACACATCAAACACCGCATAGCCATCGTCCGTGGTATAGGATACGGTGCCGGACTGCAATTCCTCATTCACGGTGGAAACGCTGCCGGTGATGCCGTTCGCCACGATGCTCACATAGTCGGTCAGGCTTGCTCCGTTGGCGTTGGGCACGCGCTTGGCAAAGAAGCTGGCGCTTTCATCCGGCAATGTGGCGGATACGCCTTCCTCGCTTTCAACCAGCATCTCATCCGTAAACACGGAGGGATACAGGAGCGTAAAGCCCAGCTTGCTCTCATATTCCACGCAGATCTGCTCGTCGTAAACCTGCATTACTTCCTCCAGCGCCAGGTCGGTGCCCACGGAGTAGCCCATCAGGCGGAAGCCGTTAAGAGCCGTATCGTCGCTCTGGAAGGTAAAGGCGGCGCGATCCAGCAGCTGCACGTTGGTATAATCCGTGTTGGTCATCTCGCTGATGGGCTTGTCGGCCATGTAGACCTCGCCCACGATCTGCACGCTTTTTCCGTCGGTGCCGCTGATTACGGACACGGGAATGAAGCCGATGTAGCCGTTCACCTCGTCGGTTCCCGTAACGGGCTCCAGCTCGGGAATCTGGGCCGCGAAGATCTTTTTAAGCAGTTCGGCCTGCGCAGCGGTATTATCCAGCATATCGCCGGTAATGCCAACGGCGGAGCCATATACCGCGCCTACCTTAAAAAACGCGTCGCTGAAGGAAACCGTCAGGCTGCCATCCGCGCCCGGCACGCTTTCCGGCGCATTGGGAGAATACTGCGAAGCCGCGCAAACCAAATCCATAACCGGGGTGAGGGCCTCAAAATCCGCCACGCTTCCGGCAGATTCGGCCGCTGCGCCGGTTAGCCCCAGCGCCAGGCATAGCGCCGTCACCAGGGAAAGCACCTTTTGTACTGTGTGTTTCATCATCGTTGTCATCCTCCTCATATTGCAGCCCGGCCTTCTTTGCCGGTTCATCCCATACAACGTGTCAGCTTGGGCGTTTCATCCATGTTTCGCAATATATTCCGCCGCGGCGATGGCGGCAATATTGCCCTCCCCCACCGCCTTGGGCACCTGCAAGGGCTTGCCAGTGCAATCGCCCGCCGCAAAAATGCCGGGCACATTGGTGCGCATGCCGCGGTCTACCGGGATGTAGCTGCCCTCCGTGCGCAATTCCGGCATGAGCATATCCAGCGGCATTGCCGCGCGAAACACAAAAATGCCGTCGTAATAGTGGGTTGCCATGTCTGTGTTAAGGGCCAGCCCGGCGTCGCCGCGGCCGATGCTTTTTGGCTTTTCCCGAACCAGCCGCGCTTTTTCCGGCAGCCGCTCGGTATTGTGCGCTTTTAGCTGATAGTAATCCAGTTCCCCGGCCAATCCGGCCAGAAACGCGCTTTCCTCCACGCCCTGCATAGAGGTGGAAAGCACCGCGATGCGCTTTCCACGGTAGAACATGCCATCGCAGGTGGCGCAATAGCTTACGCCGCGCCCCAACTGCTCCGCCTCGCCGGGCAGCAGCACGGGCCGGGCGGCTCCCATTGCAAGCACCACGGTGCGGCTTTCCATCACGTCGTTCTCCACCAGCAGCATAAAGCCGTCGCCCTGCCGCATGATCTGCCTTACAAGGCCGGTGCGTTCCTCCGCGCCCAACGCCAGCGCCTGGCCGCGAAAGCTGTCCAGCATTTGCGCGCCGGACGCCTGAGGCATCCCCGGATAATTATCAATCCTCTCCGCGGTTCGCAGAAGCCCCGTATCGTTTACGGGAGCTACCACCACTGCGGAAAGGCCGCGCATGCGCGCCGTCATAGCGCAGGACCAGCCGGCGGGGCCCTTTCCGATGATTGTAACGTCCGTCATGCCTGCCTCCCATTGGTGTAGGATATGGGAATCCCCCACCTTGAATGAGTATATCAAAATGATTAAAACAATTCAAGTGTTTTATCACAGATATAACAGATGTGTTACAACTTTAATTGCCTTTTTTCTCTTTTCTTCGCTAAACAGCGTCATATTGAACGCTTATTAGGCAAGGATTGCGCAAAGCGCCTTCCCACGGCCCGGCTTTTTTCTCATAAGCCTATTCAACGGCAAAGGGCCTGCCGCAGTTTTCCTTTCTGCAACAGGCCCTGTTATTCTGTTAGGATACGCTCTGGCTATCGTCGTCCGCCTTGGCCGCTTTCTTTTCGCCGGCCGCGCGGCCGCGCAGCTTCTTTGGCTGCGCGCCCTCGCACAGTACCAGCTTGGGCTTTTCCTTGCCCAAGGCGCACTTTTCGGTAATCACGCATTGCTTCACATCGCTGCGGGAGGGCAGGTCGAACATTACATCCATGAGCAGGCCCTCAATAATGGCTCTCAGGCCGCGCGCGCCGCTCTTGCGCTCGATCGCCTGCTTGGCAATATGCTTAAGCGCAGCGGGCTCAAAACGCAGCTCCACGCCGTCCAAATCCATTAGATAGCCGTACTGGCGCACCAAGGCGTTGCGCGGCTCGGTCAAAATCTTCACCAGCTGCGCCTCGTCCAGCTGGTCCAGCGTAACCACAATGGGCAAGCGGCCCACAAATTCCGGAATCAGGCCAAACCTGATCAAATCCTCCGGCCTAAGCTGTTTGAGCGTAGCGTTAAGGTTTTCCTCCTGCTTGCTCTTGAGCTCGCTGCCAAAGCCCAGCGCCTTTTTGCCGATACGGTTCTCAATAATGGGCGCCAGGCCGTCAAACGCGCCACCACAAATAAAAAGGATATTTGTGGTGTCAATCTGGATGAACTCCTGGTGGGGATGCTTGCGGCCTCCCTGCGGCGGCACGCTGGCAATGGTGCCCTCCAGGATTTTCAGCAGCGTCTGCTGCACGCCCTCGCCGCTCACATCCCTTGTAATGGAGGGGTTCTCGCTCTTACGGGCAATCTTGTCGATCTCGTCGATGTAGATGATGCCGCGCTGTGCCAGCGGGATATCATAGTCCGCGTTCTGAATCAGGCGCAGCAAAATGTTCTCCACATCCTCGCCCACGTAACCAGCCTCCGTCAGGCTGGTAGCATCCGCGATAGCAAAGGGCACGCGCAAAAGCTTTGCCAGCGTCTGCGCCAAAAACGTTTTGCCGCAGCCCGTAGGGCCCACCATAAGGATGTTGCTCTTTTGCAGCTCCACATCGCCTTCGGCCGCGGGCGCGTCAATGCGCTTGTAATGGTTATACACCGCCACGCTCAACGCGCGTTTGGCGTCCTCCTGGCCAATGACGTACTGATCCAGCACCTCTTTAATCTCACGCGGGCGCGGGATTTCGGCGGAGTTGATGCTCACGCCGGCGTTAAAGTCATCGCTGATAATCTCCTGGCACAGGAGGATGCACTCGTTGCAGATTTGCACATTGGGGCCGGCCACCATGCGGCGCACCTGCTCGCTGGTTTTGCCGCAGAAGCTGCACCGTTTCAGCTTGGGAATGCGGGGGTTGAAGTCATCTCCCGGCAATGCTGTCACCTCGTTTGATAGAATGCCGTCAATCGCTTACTTCGCGCTGCGCGGACGATAGATTTCGTCAATGATGCCGTAGGCCAGGCCTTCCTCGGCGCTCATAAAGTAATCGCGTTCCACGTCCTGCTTCACACGCTCCAGGGGCTGGCCTGTCATCTCGGCCATCATACGGGTCATCTTTTCCTTGGTTTTCATCAGCCATTCGGCGCGGATGGCCACGTCCGTTGCTTGGCCGCTGGCGCCGCCAAGGGGCTGATGGATCATGATCTCGCTGTTGGGCAGGGCCAAACGCTTCCCCTTCTGCCCAGCCATCAGCAAAAACGCGCCCATACTGGCCGCCATGCCGATGCACACCGTGCGCACATCGCACTTGATGTAGTTCATGGTATCATAAATAGCCATACCGGCAGTTACACTGCCGCCAGGGCTGTTGATATACAAGGAAATATCCGAGTCCGGGTTTTCCATCTCCAGGAACAAAAGCTGGGCCACAACCAGGTTGGCCACATCATCGTCAATTTCGCCGCCAAGGAAGACGATACGGTCTTTCAAAAGGCGCGAATAGATATCGAACGAACGTTCGCCGCGGTTGGTCTGTTCAATAACCATTGGGATCAAGCTCATACCGTTCACTCCTTCGTATGCATTGCTTTTCCTTTGAAAAGCGCGCACCGCAAGCTATACCCTCAAAGCATATGCATGCGGTGCGCGCTTTATGCGTGCCGTATCAGGCTTCGGTATCGGCAGCCTTCTTCGCCGCACGCCTGCGGGGCTTCTTTTCTTCGGCCTTCGCTTCCGGTTCAGGCTCGTCGGTTACCTTAGCATTTTCCCAAAGCATATCCAGGGCCTTGGTCACGCTCGCGCGGTGCTTGAAGTAGTCAAGCTGCTCAGCGCCAAAGCTTTCCTTCAGCTTCTCCACCGTCTGCTGCATGGAGGAAGCGTAGCCTTCCAGCAGCTTATCCACATCCGCCTCTTCAGCCTCAATCTTCTCGGCCTTAACAATCTCGTCCATCACAAGCTCGGTCTTTACGCTGTTAAGCGCCTCGGAGCGGTAGACGTTGCGCATTTCCGCCTCGGTCTGGCCCAGCATGCGCAGGTACTGCTCCATGCTAAAGCCCTGCTGCTGCATGCGCCAGCCCATTTCCTGCATCATCTCGTCCAGCTTTTCCTCCACCATTACATCGGGAACGTCAACCTCGGCTTTCTCCACAACGGCGTTTACCAGCGCCTGGCGGGCGGCTTCCTCAGCCTGCGCGTCGGCGGCTTCCTGCATATGCTTTTCCAGGTCGGCGCGATATTCGGCCAGGGTGTCAAAATCGCTCACCTCGGCGGCAAACTCGTCGTCCAGCTCAGGCAGCTCCTCGCGCGTGATGGCATGCAGCTTCACATGGAACACGGCGTCCTTGCCCTTCAGGTTCTCGGCATGGTACTCCTCAGGGAACTTCACATTCAGGTCGCGCTCTTCGCCGATCTGCATGCCCACCATCTGCTCCTCAAAGCCCGGGATGAAGCTTCCGGAGCCTATTACCAGGGACTGATGCTCTGCGGTGCCGCCCTCGAACTTTTCGCCATCCACGCTGCCGCTGTAATCCAGCTCGGCCTTATCGCCGTTTTCCAGCGCGCGATCGGTTACGTCAACGCTGCGGGCAACGCGCTTGCGCTCCTGCTCGATGCGGGCGTCCACTTCCTCGGCGGTCACCTTACGGGCCTTCCTGGCCACTTCCACGCCCTTGTACTCGCCCAACTTTACCTCGGGCACCACAAATACCTCGCAGCTGAATACAAGATCCTTGCCCGCCTCCATCTGATCCACCTTATCCAATTCGGGGCGGCCTACGGGCTTCAAATCATTTTCCTTAACGGCGGTCATATAGGCGTCCGGAAACAGCAGATCCATCGCATCCTCATAGAATACGCCAGCGCCGTACATGCGCTCAATCAGCTTACGGGGCGCCTTCCCTTTACGGAAGCCAGGCACGCTGATTTGTCCGCGCAGCTTCAGATAGGCCTTTTCAATCGCCTTGTCAAAATCGCCGGCGGGCACATTAAACGAAATCTTGACTTTGTTTCCGGAGATTTTTTCCACCGTATGTTCCATGTGTTTTCCTCCTGAGGCATCCAAATGCCATAACCAAATTTATCAAAGAACACCATTTGACAGTATACCATTGTTTTGAAATGCGTGCAAGTGCCGAATGCCTCGTTTTACGCAATTTCCCAGAAAAGCTCATACCACTTTGCAGGCAAGCCACTTGTCCCCCCGGTAGCGCATTCCAAAGAGAGCGGCGCGCACCACCCAGTCCAGGTACATGGCCAGCCAAACGCCCAAAAGTCCCATTCCAAGGCAGGATACAAACAAGTAGCTTGCGCCTATGCGGCATATCCACATGCTTAACACGCTTACCGTCATGGTAAAGCGCGCGTCGCCCGCGGCGCGCAGGGCGTTGGGCACCGTAAAGCTGGCCGGCCAGAAAAGAACCGCCGCAATGGCAAAGGTGCGCAGCACCATCTCCGATGCGTCCAGGCCCTCCGCGCTAAGGTTAAACACGCCTGCAAGCGGCCTGGCGAAAAAGAACAGCCCAATATTGATCGCCAGCATAGAGCCGTATACCACGCGGAACAGCTTTCCGGCGTAATAACGCGCCTGCCGCGTATCGCCCGCTCCCACGCACTGCCCCACTACCGCAACCATGGCCAGCCCAATGGCCGTGCCGGGCAGGTTGCACAAACTGCCAATGTTGCTGGAAACCGCGTTGGCCGCAATCATGCTTTCGCCAAGGCTGCTCACAAGGCCCGCCACCAGCAGCTTGCCAATATGGAACATGCTGTTTTCCAGCCCGTTGGGAAGGCCCTGGCTAAAAATACGCTTGATCATAGGCAAATCCGGCTCCGGGCGCGCGGGCCTAATCAAATGAATGGGCGATTGCTCATGCAGCAAAAGCCGGATCATTATTACGGCCCCCAGCATGCGCGAAACCAGGGAGGCCAACCCCGCGCCGGCCACCTCCATGCCAAAGCCGTAAATCAGCAGGGCGTTACCCGCCACGTTAACCACGTTCATCATCAGCGATGTGTACATGCTGGCCTTGCTGTTGCCCATGGCCCGTAAAAGCGCAGCGCCGCCATTGTACAGCGCCAACGCCGGATAGCTAAGCGCCGAAAGGAACAGGTACGTGCGGCAATACGCCATGGTGCTTTGCGTAAGCGAGCCAAAGCACGCGCGCAAAATCCCATCGGAAAACGCTATGGCAGCCGCGCCGATTCCCATCGCCAGCGCAAGGGATACATACATAAGCTGCTTGGCGGCGTTACAGGCGCTGCCATGCTCGCGCTTTCCCAGGTACTGCGCCGCCACAACCGCGCCGCCCGTCGCCATAGCGGAAAAAAGCTGGGTCAGCAGCACATTGATGCTGTCCACCAGCGATATGGCGCTTACTGCGCTTTCCGAGATGTTGCTCACCATCACCGTGTCCGCCATGCCGATGAGCAGCGCCAGGAACTGCTCGATCACCAGCGGCAGGATCAGCCGTACCAGGTCGCGGTTGGTAAACAGCTTTTCTTCATTTGGAATGTTCGTTGGAAACACCTTCCTGCTTTTGTCCGCGCCTGCGCAGCTGGTTCACATTCTCTGCCATGGTAAGCAACGCGCCGGCCAAAATGCTCAAGTAGTACGTGGAAAACCGCCAAAGCAGCAGCGCCACAAACAGCTGCGCATCCGGGAAAATATGCTTGAACAGCACGGCAAAGCCGCCCTCCTGCGCGCCGCTGGCCCCCGGCAGGGGCGTGTAGCTGGCCCCGATGTACAAAAGAACGCCCATGGTAATCAGCTCGCCCATAGAAGCGCCGCTTAAGCCAAACGCATGGTAAATCGCCAATATCACCAGCATCAGGGACATCAGCTGCCCAAGCGCAATCAGGCACTGAATCAGCACGTCCTTGGGATGCCGTATCACCAGGTGCACGCTATCCAAAAAACTTTGGCAATGGTTTTCCCACTTGGCCCGGGAGGCTTCCGGGTTTTTGCATACGCGCAGGCGCACGCCGATACGGATGCACCATTCAATCACCTTGCGCACGGCGCGGCGGCTAATCGCCATCAGCGCCACCATCCCAATGGAAAAAAGGTTTACCGCATAGCCCAGTAAAACAAACCATGTGCTGCCCTGCAAATGCGCGCCCACAAAGGCAGCATGGGTTATCCACAGCGCCGCGCCCGTAATCAGCAGCACCGCCTGGAACACAATAAACTTAACCGCCATCGCCGAACCGCTAACGCCAATGGGCACGCCGCATTTGCTCAAGCTGTACATCTCCATTGGCTGGCCGCCCGTTGCGCCGGGCGTGATGTTGCTGTAATAAATGCCCGTCATAGCGGCGCGCAGGCTTTGCCGCAGCTTGACGGGACGCCCCTGCATATGCAGGAAATGATGCACCGCCAGCGCGTCCATCAGCACATAAAGCATCCAGCTGATCAGGCACAAAAGCAGGTAGACGGGGCTCAATGTACGCAGGGCCCGGCCCAGCGCCTCTAAATCGTTGCCTCTAAAACCTATATACAGCACCACGCCCAACGTAATCAGCAAAAATAAAATGCTGAAGAGCCGTTCAAAATTGGGTTTTCTGGCCATGCTCTAACTCCCGTTCAAAAAATAGGCGCCCCGAAAGGCTCAAGTTAGTATACCATAGTTTCAAAGGCCTGACAATGCGGCGCATACCGTTAAAAGCGGGCAAAATCTTGCTTGGCCTATTGACAATGCGTTGCCGCGCATGTATACTGCAAACTCGAAAATGATTTTCATTTTCATTTCGTTGTATTCCGCAGCTTAGGGGAGGGGTATCCATGCCGCAGCGCGGCAACTATCAAACCCGGCAACAGGAAGCCGTAGAAGCCTTGTTTGCCGCCAGGGCCGAGGACTGCCTTACCGCTGAGGAAGCTTATTTGGCGCTTCTTTCCGGCGGCATGGAGGTGGGAAAAACCACGGTGTACCGCGCCATTTCCCGGCTATGCCAAGAAGGCAGGCTGCGGCGTTACGCTCCGCATGAAAGCGGCGAAGCGGCGCGTTTTCAGCATAACCCCTGCACGGAAAGCCACCTGCATATTCGCTGCGTAAGCTGCGGAGCGCTCGAGCATTTGCACTGCGGCGAGGTGGAAGCCTTCGCCCGCCACCTTACCCGCCATCATGGCTTTACCCTGGACGAAGGCCAAACCATCCTGTACGGCTGCTGCGAGGCCTGCCGTCAAAAGCAACAGAAATGAGGAAACCCATGCCTACGAATTTTCCACGCATCCTGCGCGGCTGCCTGGCCCTCTGCCTGGCGCTTGCTCTGGCCGCGCCCTGCGCCGCGCTCGCCGCGGAGCCGCAGCCGGCGCCACGCCATCTTACCCTGCTTGCAACTGTCTTCCCTGCCTATGATTTTGCCCGCCAGCTCGCCTGCGGCACGGCCGATATCCGCCTGCTGCTGCCGCCCGGCAGCGAAAGCCATTCCTATGAGCCCTCCCCGCAGGATATCATCGCCATTCAAAACGCGGATCTGTTTCTCTATACAGGCGGCGAAAGCGACCATTGGGTGGAGGAAATTCTTGAATCGCTTGGCGGCGACGCGCCGCGCGCCTTCCGGCTTACGGATTGCGTACCCCTGCTCGCGGAGGAAGCCAGCGCGAGCATGCAGGCCGGGGAAGGCCATGGGCACGGCCATGACGGGCATGAGGAAGCGGAGCTGGATGAGCACGTGTGGACCTCGCCCAAAAACGTGATGCTCATCGCTCAAAGCCTGAGCGGCGTTTTGTGCGAGCTTGCGCCCGGCAACGCGCAGCTGTATACCCAAGCGCTTGCGGACTATCTGCTTGAGCTTGAAGCGCTTGACGGGGCCTTTACCCAAACCGTTGCCGAAGGAAAGCGCGACCTGATCCTTTTTGGCGATCGCTTCCCATTGCGTTATTTTGCGCATGACTACCACCTGCGCTACGACGCGGCCTTTCCCGGCTGCAGCGAGGACAGCGAGCCCAGCGTGCGCACCGTTATGTCCCTGATTAACACAATCCGTGAGCAGGGCATCCCCGTCGTTTTCTATATCGAATTTTCAAGCCGCCGCACCGCCGATATCCTGGCCGAGGAAACGGGTGCCAAGCCGCTGCTGTTCCACAGCTGCCACAACGTATCCGCGCAGGAGCTGGAGGCCGGTGCTACCTACCTTAGCCTGATGTGGCAAAACGTAAGCGCATTGAAGGAGGCCCTGAACTGATGGCCCTGATCACCTGTGAAAAGGCCAGCTTCGCCTATGAAGGCCGCGTAGTGGTGGATAAGCTGGATTTGGCTGTGAAGCGCGGCGAATACCTGTGCGTCGTAGGCGAAAACGGCTCCGGCAAAAGCACGCTCGTCAAGGGGCTGCTGGGCCTGCTTTCGCCTGTAAACGGCCGCGTGCGCTACGGCGAGGGCCTGCGCAACTGCGAAATCGGTTATCTTCCCCAGCGTACCGACGTGCAAAACGACTTTCCCGCTTCCGTATGGGAGGTTGTTACCAGCGGCTGCCGGGGGCGCGGCCCCTTCCTGACGAAGGCCATGCGGCAAACCGCCAACGAAAACCTCGCCTTGCTGGGCATTTCCGATATTCGCAGCCGCAGCTTTATGCAGCTTAGCGGCGGGCAGCAGCAGCGGGCGCTGCTCGCGCGCGCCCTGTGCGCCACCAAAAGCCTGCTCCTACTGGACGAGCCCGTCGCCGGGCTCGATCCCATTGTGACCCGCGAGATGTACGAGGTGGTTTCCATGCTCAATCACAGCCGCGGGCTTACCGTGGTTATGATCTCGCACGATATCGCCGCCGCCCTGCAATATGCGGATCGTATTTTGCACCTGTCCCACGGCGGCTCCTTCCTGGGCACGCCGGCGGCATATAAGCAATCATCCCTTGGAAAGGCCTTTGCGGGAGGCGATGTGCATGCTTGAGATGCTTTCCACCATGTTTAGCTATCACTTTATGGTGCGCGCGCTCATCGTGGGCGTGCTTGTATCGCTGTGCGCCGCGCTTCTGGGCGTGAGCCTTGTGCTCAAGCGCTACTCCATGATCGGCGACGGCCTAAGCCATGTGGGCTTTGGCTCGCTGGCGGTAGCAACGGCCATGGGCCTGTCCCCCATGGCGGTCACCATACCCGTAGTGGTCGCCTCGGCTTTTTTGCTGCTGCGCCTGAGCAACCGCGGCAAGCTCAAGGGCGACGCCGCCATCGCCATGATTTCCACCGGCGCGCTGGCTGTGGGCGTGATTGTGCTGTCGCTAAGCACCGGCATGACCAGTGATGTAAACAATTACCTTTTTGGCAGCGTGCTGGCCATGAGCGTTTCGGATGTGCGGCTAAGCATCGTGCTGGCGGCTGTGGTTCTTGTTCTATTCGTGGTGTTTTACCGCCGCATCTTTGCCGTAACGTTTGAAGAAACCTTTGCCCGCGCCACAGGCGGCCATGCGGAATGGTACAACATGCTTTTGGCCCTGCTCACGGCTATTACCATCGTGCTTGGCATGCGGGTAATGGGGGCCATGCTCATTTCCAGCCTGGTTATCTTCCCCGCCCTTACGGCCATGCGCGTATGCCGCAGCTTCCGGGGCGTTACGCTATGCGCGGCGGCTGTTGCGGTGGTGTGCTACTTTGTGGGCCTGTGCGTAAGCTATGCGCTTTCCACCCCCGCCGGCGCCAGCGTTGTGGTGGCAAATATCCTGGCCTTCCTCTTGTTTGCCGCTATTGGAAAAATGCGGCGGTAAGCCGTATTCCCCAGCAAGCCCGTCCTTGCCCCTCGTCTATCCTGCGGCAATCGCCGCAAATACGCAAACCGCCCGCTCCGACCTATTCCGTCAGAAGCGGGCGGTTTATGATTGTTTTTCGCGTTATTCCAGCGACGCAAACAGCAGCAGCTCAAAGCAGGGGTAACTGGCCTCGCTCTCGTCCTCGCCCTCTACGCCGGTGCTCAGGCTCATGCCGGCGCAGGTGCCGTACATCATTACGCGCTGCCCAACCTCAAAGGCGGGCTTTTCATCCGTTGTAACCAGAATGAAGTTGGTGTATTGCTTGTTCTGCCTGGCAAGCGCCATGCGCACAATATACTCGTCCCCGGATTGGCCGATATCGGTAATATAGGCCCTGTACCCCATGATGCGCCCCTCGTAGCCCTCCATTTTTTTGACGAGCTGGGAATAGGACGGTTTAATGGCCTGCTTGCTCAAATAATCCATCATATCCGCGTCCGTCCACTTGCGGTTAAAGCTGAAGGTAAAGCGCCTGTCCGCCAGGCCCTTCTTGCTAAACACCAAAATCGCCTCGTAAGGGCCTTCCTCCTTCGCCTCCAGGGTTAAGGCGAACTTGCCCGCCGTGGTAACGCGCTTGGTCATTACGGATTCGCCGTTTAAAAACACCTGGATGCTGGCCCCCGGCTCGCCCGTACCGCTGATTTTTACATCGTCCTCAGTAACGGTCGCGGCGGGCTGGTTGATGAAATTCACCGTCAGCAGCGTGCGCTGATAGGTGACGGGATAGGCCAGCTCCACCACATCCTCGCCCTGGTATTCGCCGGTGATGGTAATCAGGAACACGCCCTCCCTGGGCAGCTTGATGGGCAGGGTAAACTTGCCGTTTTTGCCCACGGTCACGTCCGTCACAACGGGATCGGGATAGCTAAGGCCCATAACCACGGCGGTCAGCTTCACGCCCTCGGCGGCCGTACCCTTGATATCGAAGCTCTGCTCGTTGCTTTCCGTGGGAGGCGCTTCGGAAATATTGATTTTTGCGCTGGCGGCGGGCGGAAGAGGCTTAATCTCAATAAAATTGAAGGTTTCCCAAATCTTATTCAGGTTGGTATTGTCCTTGTTGGTGGTAGCGCGGCCATAGATCTGCATATCAAAATCAATTTCATAGCCGTTGCGGATGGTGCGGCGCATAAAACCGCGGTAGAGGATTTCTCCATTATCGCGCCTGATGTAGCGCAGCACCAGGAACCGCCCGTTGGCCGTGTTTTTCCATTCGGACGTGGAAAAATCATATCCCTCATATTCATTATTGGGATAATGGCTGGTACGGTAAACGCCGCGCACCTCTGTGGATTGCTCGTTAACGTCAAAAATAGCTTGGGAGCGGTCGTTTTGTACGGCGCGCAGCTCAAAGCATGCGTCATATTCCGCCAACCATGCCTGCAACAGCACGCCTCGCCGTTGAAAATCGCTTAGCGTGCCCTCAACGCTTGTGCCGCGGGATTCCAGCCAGGCCGCGTAATTTCCCAGGTTGTCCTCCGTCAACACAATATAGCTGTCCGGCACCTCCATGCTGGCGAACAAATCGTCAAAAACATATGTTTCCGCCACGGCTGGCGCGCATACCAGCAGAAGAAGCCCAACAAGCAGGCACGGCAGAAGTTTGCGCATGGTATCACATCCTTACTCACTTGCACACAGGCGCATATGGCCTTCATTGCTCTGTTTGATTGTATCACAGATGCGCTGGAGAAGGCAACTAAACGCGCGCAAGATTTTACACCTGTTTGACGGATGGAAGAACATGCTGTATCATCATATATATATGATCATTCTCCGGCGTATTTGCGAAAGGATGTGTTTTAGCATGAAAAACCTTGGCTTTGGCCTGATGCGCCTGCCCATGCAGGGCGAGGAAGTGGATATTGCGGAGCTCACGCGCATGGTGGATTTGTTTTTGCAGCGGGGCTTTACCTATTTTGATACCGCCTGGGGCTATACCGGCGGCAAAAGCGAACAGGCGGTGAAAACCGTACTTGTGGACCGCTACCCGCGCGAGCGGTTCCAGCTTGCCACCAAGCTACCCGCCTGGGCGGGCGCGAAGGACGCCGCCCAGGCCCGCGCAATGCTCTCAACCAGCCTGGAGCGCACCGGCGCGGGCTATTTTGACTACTACCTGCTGCACAACCTGGGCGGCGCGCGTACCAAGCTCTTTGACGATTACGGCATCTGGGATTTTTTGCGCGAACAAAAGCAGAAGGGCGTTATCCGCAAGCTGGGCTTTTCCTTCCACGATAAGGCCGACGTGCTGGACGGCATCCTCAAAGCCCATCCGGACATGGATTTTGTGCAGCTGCAAATCAACTATGCGGATTGGGAAAGCCCCGCCGTGCAATCCCGCCTTTGCTATGAAACGGCTCGCGCCCACGGCAAGCCCGTTATCGTGATGGAGCCTGTCAAGGGCGGTTCGCTTGCCAATCTGCCAAAGGAGGCCGCCACGCCTCTGCGCAGCTTTGCCCCGGATCGTTCGCTTTCCAGCTGGGCGGTGCGCTTTGCCGCCTCTTTGGAAGGGGTGTTCATGGTGCTAAGCGGCATGTCCACCCTTGCCCAGGTGGAGGATAACACCTCCTATATGGCGAAGTTTGCGCCCCTTACCCTCCAGGAGCAGGCTGCCATCAAGGAAACCCAGGCGGCCTTGGACAAGCTGGACCGCATTCCCTGCACGGACTGCCGCTACTGCCTGAAGGGCTGCCCCAAGGGCATCGCCATCGCGCCCATCTTCTCCGCCATGAACACGCTGAAGGTATTCAACAACCTGGATGGGGCCAGGCGCAGCTACGGCTTTGCCACGGGCAGCGTAACCCCGCAAGATTGCATCCATTGCGGACAGTGTGAAAGCGTGTGCCCGCAGCATATCCCGATTATGGCGGAGCTGGAAAACGTCGAGCGCCTATTGGGCTAAGGCGCATAAAGCGCGCGGAAGGAAGCGCTGCGTTCCCAAAGGCGTTGAAGCCCGTCCCAACGCGCGTTTTCCGCCCGGCCGCCAGCGCGCCGCGCCCGGAAAAAATCGCCGCCGGTATACGCTTTCTAAGTGTATTTCCTTTGTATATCCCCTTGCCAAGGGAAAAGCATTTTACTATACTATAAACGCATGCTCAAAGGGGAGTTTCATCTTTTGGCGTGCTTTTTTTGCACCACCGCGAAGGGAAACGGGCTTCGCGGCAAAACAGGGGGCTGATCGCTTGAACGCAACACACCAGGGCTATCCCCAACGGCAGGGGCTGTATTCCCCGGCCTTTGAACACGACGCCTGCGGCATCGGCATGCTGGTCAATATCCACGGGCAACGCTCGCACGGCATTGTTACCCAAGCGCTGAATGTGCTTACCAACCTGGCGCACCGCGGCGGAACCGGCGCGGAACCGGATACCGGCGATGGGGCGGGCATTCTTACCCAGCTACCCCACGCCTTTTTTGAAAAGGAATGCCGCCTCAACGGCATGGTGCTGCCCGCGCCCGGCTGCTATGGCGTGGCCATGCTGTTTGTAAGCCAGGACGATACCCGCCGGGCTGGCATTGAGTCCGCTTTCGAGCAGATTGTGCGGGAGGCCGGCCAGCAATTTCTTGGATGGCGCGACGTGCCGGTAAACGTGCAAACGCTGGGCAAAACCAGCCGCGCCTGCATGCCCCGTATCCGCCAGGCTTTCATCCAAAAAAGCGCCGATCTGGCGGATGAGGACGCCTTTGAGCGCAGGCTTTACCTTATACGCAAAACGGCGGAAAAGCAGCTCCGCTATTCGCCCAAGGCGCTCCCCGGCGATTTTTACGCCGCCAGCCTGTCCTGCCGCACCATTGTATATAAGGGCATGCTGCTCAGCCGCCAGGTGGGCGAATTGTACCTGGATTTAAGCGACCTGGATTATGAAACGGCCATCGCGCTGGTGCACAGCCGCTATTCAACCAACACCTTCCCCAGCTGGGAACGGGCGCATCCCAACCGCTACACCATTCATAACGGCGAAATCAACACCATACACGGCAACCAAAAGCGCATGAACGCCCGCCAAAACAGCGTGCACACCGATCTTTTTGGCAGCAAGCTGGAAAACGTGTTCCCCATCGTAAACGACGATGGCAGCGACAGCGCCATGTTTGATAACGCGCTGGAATTTTTGCTGCTCACGGGCCGCAGCCTGCCTCACGCCGCTATGATGATGATTCCCGAGCCGTGGGAGAAAAACCGCACCATGAGCCGGGAGTTAAGGGCCTTTTATGAATTCCACAGCCATGTGATGGACGCGTGGGACGGCCCCGCCGCCATGGCCGTTACCAACGGCGTGCAGGCCCTGGCCATGCTGGACCGCAACGGCCTGCGCCCCGCCCGTTACTGCGTTACCACGGACGGCCTGCTGGTAATGGCCTCCGAAACCGGCGTAATAGACGTTCCTGCCGAGAAAGTTGTTTACAAGGACCGCCTGCGCCCAGGCCGCATGCTGCTTGTGGATACCAGCGCCGGGCGCGTGCTTGGCGATGAGGAAATCAAGGGCCGCATGGCCGCTATGTATCCCTATGCCCGCTGGATTCAGCAGCTGCGCATAGACATTGAAAACCTGCCCGACGGCGCGCCCGCGCAAACCGGGGAGGAAACGCCCCTGTGGCAGCAGCAAAAGGCCTTTGGCTACACCTGGGAGCAGGTGAAAAACGTTATTCTCCCCATGGCGGAAAAGGGCATGGAGCCCACCGGCGCAATGGGGGCCGACCTGCCGCTGGCCGTGCTTTCCGAAAAGCCCCAGCTACTGTTCGATTACTTTCATCAGCTGTTTGCGCAGGTTACCAACCCGCCCATCGACGCCATCCGTGAGGAGATCGTTACTTCCACGCGCGTATACATCGGTTCCGAGGGCGATCTGCTGGCCCCCTCCCCGCAAAGCTGCCGCCAAGTCAAGCTCTCCTGCCCCATCATGACCGACGAGGAGCTCAGCCGCCTGCGCGCTTTGGACGCCGAAGGCTTCCGCGCCTGCACGCTCTCCACCCTATACGACCCGGATCAGGGCGAAATGGGCATTCGGGAAACCATGCGGCGCGTCTGCCAGGAGCTGGACGAGCGCTTTGCGCAAGGCTACGATATCTTTATTCTAAGCGACCGCGGCGTGGATGAAAACCATGCCGCCGTGCCTTCGCTGCTGGCGGTAAGCGGCGTGCAGAACCACACCATCCGGCGCGGCGTGCGCACGCAGCTAAGCATTGTGCTGGAAAGCGGAGAACCCACCGAGGTGCACCACTTCGCGCTGCTGGTGGGCTACGGCGTAACAGCCGTAAACCCCTATCTGGCGCTAAAAACCGTGCGCGAAAGCGTAAAGGACGGCTCGCTTTCCGGCCTTACGGAGGCACAGGCCCAGGCGCACTACATCAAGGCCGTGGTGAAGGGCATTGTAAAAACCATGTCCAAGATGGGTATCTCCACCATCCAAAGCTACCGCGGCTCGCAGCTGTTCGAGGCCGTGGGCCTGAGCCAGCAGCTCATTGACGAGTATTTTCCCGAAACCGTCAGTCCCATCGGCGGCATCGGCCTGGACGGCGTGGCCCGCGAGAACGCGGCGCGCCATACCGCCGCCTTCCGCGACCCGTTGGGAGAACAAACCCTGGCCCCCGGCGGCGTGTTCCAGTGGCGAAGCGGCGAGGAATATCATCTTTACAATCCGCAAACTATCCACCTGCTTCAGCAGGCCGTATGGAATAACGACTACGCCCTGTTTAAGCAGTATTCCAATCAGTTGGACAACAGCCCCCAAAAGGCCACGCTTCGCAGCCTGATGACCTGGCGCCCAGGCCGCGCGCCCATCTCCATTGACGAGGTGGAGAGCGTGGATAGCATCGTTAAGCGCTTCAAAACCGGTGCCATGAGCTATGGCTCCTTAAGCAAGGAAGCGCACGAGTGCATGGCTATCGCCATGAACCGCCTGGGCGGCAAAAGCAACTCCGGCGAGGGCGGCGAGGACGAGGAACGTTATACGCCCGACCCCAACGGCGACAGCCGCATGAGCGCCATCAAGCAGGTTGCCAGCGGGCGCTTTGGCGTTACCAGCAACTACCTTGTAAACGCTAAGGAGCTGCAAATCAAAATGGCGCAGGGCGCCAAGCCCGGCGAGGGCGGCCAGCTTCCCGGCAGCAAGGTATATCCCTGGATTGCCAAAACGCGCCACTCCACGGCAGGCGTGGGCCTCATCTCCCCGCCGCCGCACCATGATATCTATTCCATTGAGGATTTGGCCGAGCTCATTTACGACCTGCGCAACGCCAACCGCAAAGCGCGCATCAGCGTGAAGCTGGTATCGGAAGCGGGCGTTGGCACCATCGCGGCAGGCGTGGCCAAGGGCAACGCGGATGTCATCCTCATCAGCGGTTACGACGGCGGCACGGGCGCAAGCCCCCGTTCCTCCATCAAGCATGCGGGCCTGCCCTGGGAGCTGGGCCTTTCCGAAACCCATCAAACCCTAATGCTCAACAACCTGCGCAGCCGCGTGATTCTGGAAACGGACGGCAAGCTCATGACCGGCCGCGACGTGGCCATCGCCGCCATGCTGGGCGCGGAGGAATTTGGCTTCGCCACCGCCCCGTTGGTAACCATGGGCTGCGTCATGATGCGCGTGTGCAACCTGGATAGCTGCCCGGCAGGTATCGCCACCCAAAAGCCCGAGCTGCGCGCGCGCTTCAAAGGCAAGCCGGAATATATTATCAGCTTTATGCGCTTTGTGGCGCAGGAGCTGCGGGAGATCATGGCCCAGCTGGGCGTGCGCACGGTAAACGAGCTGGTTGGCCGTGTGGACCTGCTGCAAAAGCAACCTTCCACCGGTAATTGGAAGCACGACAGCCTGGATCTTTCCCCCATTCTTTATACGCCTAAGGGCCTGGAGGGCGCCCCCCGCTATGCCTGCGCGCCGCGCAGCCATTCCACCAGCCGCACGCTGGATGAAAGCATGCTGTGCGTGCTGGCCCAGCCCGCGCTGGAAACCGGCCATGCTGTAAGGGCCACGCTTGCCATCCATAACACAGACCGCGTAACCGGCACCATTCTTGGCAGCATGGTCACGGCCAAGTACGGCGAGGCGGGCCTGCCCGAGGACACCATCCGCTACACCTTCCGCGGCAGCGCGGGCCAAAGCTTCGGCGCGTTTTTGCCGCGCGGCGTTACGCTGGAATTGGAAGGCGACTGCAACGACTACATGGGCAAGGGCCTCTCCGGCGGCACGCTGTGCGTGCGCCCGCCCAAGGGCAGCGCCTTTGCGCCCGAGGAAAACATCATCACCGGCAACGTGGCGCTTTACGGCGCTACCGGCGGCGAATGCTATGTATGCGGCGTGGCGGGCGAGCGCTTCTGCGTGCGCAATTCCGGCGCGTTGGCTGTTGTGGAGGGCGTGGGCGACCACGGCTGCGAGTATATGACCGGCGGCTATGCCGTGGTGCTTGGCAAAACGGGGCGCAACTTTGCCGCAGGCATGAGCGGCGGCGTAGCCTATGTATATGACGCAGACGGCGCCTTCTGCGAAAACTGCAATCCCGAAATGGTCGTACTGGAAACCCTAGACGATCCCGACGAGGTCATCCAGGTGAAAAAATGGGTAGAAAAGCACGCACTGCTCACCGCAAGCCCGCTTGCGCGGCGCTTGCTGGATGAATGGGGCACGGCGGCGGGGCGCTTTGTGAAAGTGATTCCCGTGGAATACAAGCGCTATCTGATGCAGCAGCGCAAGGAGGCATGTCAGAATGGGTAAGCTGTTTGGCTTTCTGGACTATGAGCGCGAGCTGCCCGCGGATCGCGATCCCCTTGAGCGGCTGAACGACTGGAACGAGATACACGGCCTGCTTCCTTTGGAGGAGCAAAAAACGCAGGCGGCCCGCTGCATGGGCTGCGCCGTGCCCTTTTGCCACAGCGGCATGATTTTTGGCGGCCTGCCCAGCGGATGCCCCCTTCACAACCTGATTCCCGAATGGAACGACCTGCTCTACCGCGATGAATGGCAGCAGGCCGCCGCGCGGCTTATGCGCACCAACAGCTTTCCGGAATTCACGGGCCGCGTATGCCCGGCCCCCTGCGAGGGCGCTTGCACCTGCGGCATCCATCAGCCGCAGGTAACCATCCGGCAAAACGAGCTTAGTATTATTGAGCGCGCCTTTGAAAACGGCTTGATGGAGCCGCGCGTTCCCAAGCGGCGCACAGGCAAAACCGTCGCCGTGGTGGGCAGCGGCCCCGCCGGCCTTGCCTGCGCCGAATGGCTCAACCGGCTTGGCCACAGCGTTACCGTATATGAGCGCAGCGACCGCATCGGCGGGCTGCTTATGTACGGCATTCCCAACATGAAGCTGGAAAAGCGCATCGTCCAGCGCCGCGAGGCGCTCATGCGCGCGGAGGGCGTGCGCTTTATCACCGGCTGCCATGTGGGTGTGGATACCTCTGCGGAGGCCCTTCTTAGCGACTTTGACGCCGTTGTGCTGTGCTGCGGCAGCGGCAAGCCGCGCGACCTGCGGGTCAAGGGCCGGGAGGGCCCCGGCGTGGCTTTTGCGCTGGAATACCTCACCGCCTCCACCCGCCATGTGCTGGACGAGGCCTGTCCTCTGCCGGAGGCGCTTGACGCGCACAACAAGCATGTTATGATCATCGGCGGCGGCGATACCGGAACCGACTGCGTGGGCACGGCCCTTCGCCAAGGCTGCAAAAGCGTGCATCAGCTGGAAATTATGCCGTGCCCGCCCAAAACGCGCGCGCAGGGCAATCCCTGGCCCGAATATCCTAGGACGCTCAAGGTGGATTACGCCCAGCAGGAGGCCATCGCCCGTTTCGGCAGCGATCCGCGCCAGTACCAGGTGCAAACCAGCGAGATCGTGCGCGACGGCAATGGACGCGTTTGCGCCGTAAAAACCGATAACATTCAATGGGTCAAGGGCCCGGATGGCCGTATGAGCCCGGAAGTGCTGCCGGGCGCCACGCGCACCTGGCCCGCTGATCTGGTGCTGATCGCCATGGGCTTCACCGGGCCGGAGGATACGCTGGTACAGGCATACGGCCTCACGCAGGACGCGCGCACCAATGTGGTGGCCAACGGCTTCCATACTGAGCGCAGGGGCGTTTTTGCCGCGGGCGATATGCACAGCGGCCAAAGCCTTGTGGTTCGCGCCATCAACGAGGGGCAGCAGGCCGCGCTGGCGTGCCATAACTATCTTATCAACGGATAAGGGAAAAACGGTCATCCGCCCCCAAAGCGCAGGCTTTGAGGGCGGTTGTTTTACCCTCCTAAACTCTTTTCAGCTGCCGGGAAAGCCGCGCCGCCATCGCCCCGGCGATAAGCGCGGCCATGGCATCCGCTGCGGGCTGGGCGTACAGCACGCCATCCATCCCCCATAGTGCGGGAAGCAGCCAAATCATGGGCGCAAAGCATAGGCCCTGCCTGCAAGCGCCCAGGAACAGCCCTTCCTTTGCCTTGCCCAGCGCCAGAAACAGCGAGGAATAAACCGTATAGAACCCAAACAGCAGAACCGATAATCCATTGGCCCGTAGCGCCCTCGCCCCCGCGCGAATCATGGCCCGATCGGCCTTGGTAAACAGGCTTATCACATTTTCGGGAAAGATCAGCATCGCCAGGCCAAGGGCCGCGCAAAACGCCGTCGTCCACAGGATAGCCGTGCGCGTCGCCTCGCGCATGCGCGCATAGTCGCCCGCGCCGTAGCTGTATCCGGCAATGGGCTGAAACCCCTTGATGAATCCAAACACCATCAGCGTACCCAGCGACGTCACGCGGTTTACCGCGCCCATGCCGGCAATTACGGAATCGCCATAGGGCGCCGCCTGGGCGTTGGTGAGGGAGATGACAAGGCCGCTAAGCAGCTGGAATACCAGCGCCGGCACGCCGATTGCAAGAATTGGCGAAAGCATTTTCCCGGTGAAGCGGCACTGCCGCGCGCTAAAGGCAAACAAACTCCTGCCGCAAAAAATATAGCGCAGATAAATCAGGCTGGAAGCCATCTGTGAGAGCGCTGTGGCAACGGCCGCGCCCGTCACATCCATGTTCATCGCAAAAATGAACAACGGGTCCAATGCCATGTTGAGAACCGCGCCCGTGGACATGGCCGCCATGCTGGTTTTGGCCGCGCCCTCGCTGGTAACCACGCTGTTCATCGTCACGTTGAAAACATTGAAAAGGGAACCGGCCACATATATGCCCGCATAGCGCATTGCGTAGGGCAGAATGCTATCCGTCGCGCCCAGCAGCCTAAGCAGCGGCTCCAAAAACAGCAGCGCAAGCGCAATGGCAGCGCCGCCAATCGCCAGCCCGCCATACACCGCTGTGCTGGCAGCCTGGCCGGCCCACTCCCTGTCGCCGCGGCCAAGGGCCCTGGCAATGACGGAGGCCGCCCCGCTGCCAAACAGCAGCCCCAGGCCAACGGTCACCTGCCCCAACGGATACGCCACGGAAATGGCGCCCATACGGCTGGTGCCAAGCCCGCCCACAAAATAAGCGTCCACCAAATTGTATAGGGCGCTGATCATCATACCAAGCATGGTGGGAAGCCCCATTGCAAGCAGGGCTTTAGGAACCGGCGCGTTGCTCAACAGATCGGTTCTAGGGTTCGTTTTGTTCATGGAAAACACTTCCTTTCTTGACTTCCGCATTTCTTTGGGGTACGATGCATCTGTACCATACTGAATATTACTATAATTTATAGTACAGTTTGAAAGGGTACTATAAATTATAGTGTTTGTCAATACCTTTTGAAAGGAGTATGTTCCATGGCAGCTATTGATCTGATCGTCCTGGGCATGATTCGCCAGCAGCCCCGCAGCGCTTACGATATCCAAAAGCTTGTGGAGTACCGCAACCTGTCCAAATGGGTAAAAATCAGCACGCCCTCCGTCTACAAAAAGGTGCTTCAACTGGAGGAAAAGGGCTACGTTCAAAGCCGGCTGGTACGCGAAGGAAAAATGGCGGAAAAGGCGGTCTATTCCCTAACGCCTGCCGGGAAGGAGGCCTTTGAACGCCTTATGCTAAGCCTCTCCCATCAGCCCATACATCTTTTTTTGGACCTTAACGCCGTAATCGTAAACCTGGACGGCCTTCCGCCCGAAAAGCAGCAGGCCTGCGTCAGCGGCATCGAGGAGGGCGTAAAGCAGCTAAAGGCCTCGCTGGAAGAAAACCTGCGCCTGAAAACCGATTCTCCGGAAATCCCCGCAACGGCCAAGGCCGTGTTAAATCAGCAATATATTCTGGCCCAGGCTATCGAAAGCTGGATTGCTTCCGTCCGCAAAGCCCTTCCATAAGCATTTCAAAAGCAGAATTGTAAGCCCGGCACAGGATGCATACATCACCCTGCCCAAACCTGCGCACACTAGTACCCGTATAGAATAGCGGAGGTTTGCCTGATGCATTGGATCATCGCTGTGACCGGGCTTTTGATTTTGGCCTTGCTGGCATGGGGCGCTCGCCGTCCCGCGCCGCCTACCTACCGGGACGCGCCCCTGGATGATGCGCTGAACGCGCATTTATCGGCCCTGGCGGCGCGCTCGGAGGGGCGCGGCAGGGCCCGTATGCGCATGCCTCGCGGCATGCTGCGTACGTTTGAAAAGGCCGTTGGGTATTTAAACGCGCTGCCCTCCGGCGAGCTGCTGCCCGCCGCGCGCTGGCTGTGTGAAAACGGCCGTTTTTTGCAGGAGGAAATCGCTTCGCTGGGCCTTTCGCTAAAGGATGCGCCCAAATTGCCCAAAACGCCTGAAGGCGTTACGCGAACGGCCTTGTTCGCACGCGAACTCATGGGCCACAGCGCCGCGGCCTTTACGCGCGAGCGCTTTGAAAAATCCGTAGCGGCCTGGCAGGAAGCGTCTGTTTTTACAAGCTCGGAACTTGATCATCTGCCCCTTGCCATCCGCCTTACCCTTGCGGAGCTGGTTTGCGAGCTGGCGGTGCTGTGCGTGAAGGAGCAGCGCGCGCAGCTTTGCGCCGTAAGGGCGCAGCGCTGCCTGCGCCACGGCCGCGAAAAGCAGGCGCTGCGCCTGCTGAAACGCTGCGGGAACGAGCCCGCCTTTCTGGAAAGGCTGCTAAGCGAGGCCAGGGCCGATGCGGACGGCGGCAGCGCCCTGTGGCTGGATCAGTATTTTGCGCAGCACGGCCTGTCCGCCGACGCGCTTGCCCAAACCGAGCACGACCATCAAAGCGAAAGCTGCCATTGGGTGAGCAACGCCATCGCATCGCTGCGCGCGGTGGGGCGCGTGCCCTGGCAGCGCGTGCTGGAGCAGCTAAGCCCTGTGCATGCGGCGCTGTGCCAGGACGATACCTATCGCGCCATGGATCAGGAAAGCCGCGCTTACTACCGCAGCCGCGCCGCGCTGGCAGCCCGGCGCAGCGCGCGCACCGAGCTGGCTGTGTGTGCGGCCGCGCTGGCGCTTTGCCGGGGCGCGGAGGCGGCTACCATTCGCGCCCATGTGGGCTATTATCTTCTGGACGACGGCTATCCCGCGCTGCTTCGCTATCTGCAAGCCATGGGGCTTTCCAACCGCATACGCGTATTTGCCGCCGCCCATGCGTGCGGCCTGTTCCGGCTGTTCAGTTGGCTTACCTTTTTCGCTTTTGGGGCGCTTGGCTGGCGAGCGCGGCTGTTTCCGCTGATATGGGCGCCGTTTGCGGCGGTGCTTTTGTTTGCGGCCCAGCAGCTTGCCATCGTGCTTATCCGCCGCAGGCTTAGGCCGCGCATGGTTCCGCGCCTTTTGGTGGAAGGGCTCTCCCCGTCCACGCAAACGCTGGTGGTGTGTCCTACCATGCTGCTTAGCGCGCAGCACGCCATCTCCATGGTAAAGCACCTTTCCGTGCTGCACCAGGCCAATCCCGACCCTCGTTTGCATTTTCTTCTTCTGGGCGATTTTCAGGACAGCCTTACCGGCGCGCTCTCCGGCGATGAGGAAATTGTAACGGCGGCGGCCTCCGCCGTTGAAGCGTTATGCGAGGCCAGCGGCCACACATTCCTATACTTGCAGCGCGAGCGCGTGTTTTCCCCGCGCGACCATGTATATATGAGCCGCGAGCGCAAGCGCGGCAGCCTGGAAACGCTGCTGCGCCTGATCGACAGCCGCCCCATCAACGATCGCTTCGCCTATGCCACCTTTCCCGTAGAGGCCCTCAAGGGGCGATACCGCTACGTCATCACCCTGGACAGCGATACCATCCTCCCGCCGGGCAGCGCGCTCAGGCTTGTGGGCGCTATGCTCCACCCCCTGCAAAAGCGCCAGCGCGTGGACGGGCGCATGCGCGGCGTAAGCGTGATCCAACCCCGCATGGAAACCGCCGCCCATACGGTGGGCTCCGTACTGGGCCTGCTGTTGGGCGGCAGCGGCGGCGCGGATCCCTACAATGCCCTGATAGCGGACTTTTCGCACGACGCGCTGCGCCGCGGCACCTTCATGGGCAAGGGAATCATCGACCCCAGGCCTTTTTTGGACGGTACCGAGCGCAATATCATTCCCGGATGCGTTTTGAGCCACGATCTTTTGGAGGGCGAGCTGACCGGCTGCGCCCTAACCAGCGATACGCCGCTGTATGACGGCCATCCAAAGGCCCTCAAGGGGTTCCTGTACCGCCTTCACCGCTGGACGCGCGGCGACTGGCAGCTTCTGCCTTATCTTGTACCCCTGTTCCCTACGCGCGCGCCAAGGGGCGTTCTTAGCGCCGCCTCCAAGCACAAGCTATGGCAAAACCTATTGCGCAGCTTAATTGCGCCGCTGCGCGTGCTCCTGATCGCATATGCGGCGGCAACGGGGCGCGCATGGCTGCTGCTGTGCGTCCTGATCGGCCCGGAGCTAGCTTATCTCCTGCCGCCCAGCGCGCAGGGCATGGCCGCGTTTTTTTGCCGGCTCGCGGTGTTGCCCTGCGAGGCCGCCATGCAGGCGGACGCTATTGCGCGCACATTGTACCGTCTGTTCTTCAGCCGCCGCAATTTGCTGGCCTGGACCACCGCGGCGCAGCTCTCGCGCCCCAGCGGCAAGCCGCCTATGCTGTTTTTTTACATCAGCATGGTTTCGGGCGCGGCTTTAGCGGGTTTTTCGCTGCTGGGAGGCGGGGCGCTCGTGCCCGGGCTTATGCTTGGCGCGCTGTGGGTTGCCTTTCCCTTTGCGCTGCCGTTTTTGGAGCAGCCCTACGAGCAGCCCCAGCGCCCCACAGGCTATATGCGCGAGGTGCTAAAGCGCCTAGCGGCCTGTACGCTCACATTCTTTGAAACCGCTATCACCGAAAGCGATCACGCCCTGCCGCCGGATAATGTGCAGATCGAGCCCAACAAAGGCATCTCCCACCGCACCTCTCCTACGAATATCGGCTTATACCTTTGCTCGCTCATCGCTTCGGAACGTTTGCGCCTTCTCTCCCCGGACGAGATGGCGCAGCGCATGGCCGATACCGTAAAGACCCTCGAGGCGCTTGAGAAGTGGGAGGGCCATTGCTTCAACTGGTACGATACCCGCACCCTAGAGCCATTGGAGCCCCGCTTTGTATCCTCCGTGGACAGCGGCAACCTGGCCGTTTCCCTGCTCACCTGCGCCCAGGGCGTGCGCGTGCTCATGCCCGAGCTTAGCGCCTGCTGGCACAGCCTGGCCGCCCGCCTGGATGCCCTGGCCGAAAACATGCGCTTTGCCGCCCTGTTTGATACGGAAGCCGAATTGTTCTACATCGGCGTGCATCCTGCGGATGGGTCGCCCACCCAGGAGCATTATGACCTGCTGGCCAGCGAATCCCGGCTGATGAGCTTTGTAGCCATTATGCTGGGCCAGGCCCCCGTCAAGCACTGGTACAGGCTGGGCCGCCTGTATACGCGCACCCCGCATGGGCAAACGCTGCTCAGCTTCAGCGGAACCATGTTTGAATACATGATGCCGCTGCTGTTCCAGCCCGTGGTGCGCGGCACGCTTTTGCACCGCGTGCTCACCAACGCGCTTCAAACCCAAAAGGCCCACCGGCTTGGCGGCGTGTTTGGCGTAAGCGAGAGCGGCTACTATGCCTTTGACCCCAACCTATTCTATCAATACAGGGCGTTTGGCCTGCCGCGCCTGTCGCTGGATAGCGAGCGCCGCAGCGATGTAATCGCGCCCTACGCCACCCTGCTTGGCATGCCGCTAAACCTTAAAGGCATGTTCCACAACCTATTGCGCCTGCAAGCCCTGGGCCTTCAGGGGCCGCTGGGCCTGTTTGAGGCGGCGGATTTTTCACCCGAGCGCACGCAGGGGCAGCCCATGCGCATTGTGCGCAGCCATATGGCGCATCATCAGGGCATGATTCTGTGCGCCGTCTGCAACGCGCTTGAGGAAAACTATATCGCCACCCTGTTTTCCTCGCTGCCGCGCGCGCAGGCGTACCGCCTACTTTTGGAGGAGCGCCCGGGGCGTGGGCGCGGCCTTGTGCGCCACCCGCTGCGCCGCACGGCGCGGGAGCCCGCCGCCTCTGCCGCAGGCATGCAGCGCACGGCCGATCCCCTGCGCTTTCCCATCGACGCGCATCTTCTGCACGGCGCGGGCACTACCTGGCTCATCGACGCGCAGGGCAGCGGCTATGTAAGCCGCAACGGCGTCATGCTCACCCGCTTCCACGAAAGCTGCCATCTGCCCAGCGGCATGCGCTTTTACCTAAGGGATTCTAAAAGCGGTTCGTATTGGAACATCACCGACCCTTCCCTCACCAGCGCCGTCACGTTTGAAACCGCGCAGGCCGTTTTTGCACATGAGCGTTTCCAGGTGGAAACCACGCTGCGCCTGTTCGTAAATCCCCTGGACGGCGCAGCGCTGGCCTGCGTCACGCTCAAAAACCAATCGCCCATGGAACGCATGATGGAGGTATGCAGCTACTTGGAACCGGCGCTCGCGCCCCAGCGCGACGATGCGGCGCATCCCGCGTTCCAAAACCTGTTCATCCGCACGGAGCGCATGCAAAAGTATGGCGTGCAGGCGCTGCGCCGCTCGCGGGAACCCAAGGAGGCCCCGCGCCGCCTGTGGCACACGATGGCCACCAACGCTTCGCTCACCATGGTGCGCGTGCAAACCGACCGCACGGCCTTTCTTGGGCGCGGGCGCACCTTTCATGCTCCCCGCGCGCTGGAGCTGCCCATCAGCGCAACCGCCGACACGCTGGGTGATATAATCGAGCCCTGCCTGAGCGTGCGGGGTCAGTTTGTGCTGCCGCCAAACGGCCAGCTGCAATTTGTATTCGCCACCCTCATGCCCGGCGCAAACGAAAAGGCCAGCGCCTTTCTGGAGCGCTATGGGCAGGCGGACGTGGCTCTGCGCTGCTACGAGCCCGCGCTCACCCAGGGGCTGGTCACCGCCCGCTATTTGGGCCTGACCCCCGGCATGCAGGCTGATGTTTCGCGGCTGGTAGGCGCGTTGGCCTATGCGGGCCAGCCCATGCAATCCCGCTACGCCGCTGAAAACACGCTGCCCGCAAGCGGATTGTGGAGCCTGGGCATCAGCGGGGATTTGCCCATCCTTCTTCTGGAATGTGAAGAAACCAAGGACCTGTCCCTGGTCAACCTGCTTTTCAAGGCGCATGCATGCTACCGCATGCACGGCCTGTGGACGGATCTGGTGCTTGTTGTCACCAGGCCTACGGGATACGGCCATCCTTTCCGCGACCGCCTCAGCGACATGGCGCACGCCTGCCACAGCCATGAGCTTATCGGCCGGGAAGGCGGCATCCATCTGTTTGACAGCCTTACCGGCGAACAGTTCGCGTTGCTGAAGGCCTCCGCGCGCATCGTGCTCTCCACCGCCGCGGGCAGCCTTTCCGATCAGCTTCACGCCATGCAAAGCGGCGGGCGCGCGCGCCCGCTGTACCTGTGCCGGCCATCCACGCAATGGAAAAACGTGCTGCCCGAAACGGACGGGCTGCTCTTTGAAAACGGCTACGGCGGTTTCACCCGCGCCGAGGGCAATTACCAAATCACGCTGCCCCCCGGCAGGCAAACGCCCGCGCCCTGGTGCAACCCCCTGTGCTCCCCGCGCTTTGGCACGCTGGCTGCGGAAAGCGGCCTGCTGTTTACCTATCAGGGCAACAGCCATTCCGGGCGGCTTACCCGCTGGCCCAACGATAGCGTAACCCCGCGCGGCGAGGAAACCTTCTTCCTGCGGGACGAGCGGCATCGCCTGCTTTGGTCCCCCACGCGCCTGCCCTTGGGCCACGGCATGCCGGTGCGCATCACGCACGCCCCGGGCGAAACCGTGTATGACAGCTGCGGCTACGGCATTCAATGCCGCCTGCACTGCTATACCGATTTGGAAAAGGATATCGGCGCGCGGGTGCTCCACATCAAAAACCTGGATCAGGAGGAGCGCGCGCTCACGTTGTTCCACACCTGCCTGTTTGCCTGCGGCCCTGCTGCAAACAGCTGGCAGCTCACCGCCCTTTCCCACATGGAGGACGGCATTGTGGCCGTGCATCCCGCGATGGAGGGCGTCGCCTGCCTCTACGGCGTTGATCCCGCGCCCGCCTTTAGCACCACCATGAGCGCCGGGGCCTTCCAGGGCCTATGGAGCATTGCGCCCAGCGCGCTCAGCTGCTATGAAAACCCGCCCAGCGATTCGGGCGCCGCCGCAGTGCTTGCCTATACGCTCCATCTAAAGCCTGGCGAAGCCTGCACCCTAACCAGCGCGATTGCCTACGGCCAGTCCCGCGCGGCCCTGGAGCGCGCGCTGGAGAGCTTCCGCCGCGACGGCGCCAGCCTACGGCTGCATGCCGTTCGCCAGTACTGGGAGCAGCGCCTTGGCGTGTTTCGCTTCGACCTGCCCGATCCCGCGCTCTCGCTTATGCTGGGGCGCTGGCTGCCGTACCAGGTACAGGCCGCCCGGCTATGGATGCGCGCGGGCTTCTATCAGGCAGGCGGCGCTTATGGCTTCCGCGACCAGCTGCAAGATATGCTCGCCCTGCTGTATACCCAGCCTGACGAGGTGCGCGCCCACCTTCTGGAATGCGCTGCCCATCAGTTTGAGGAAGGCGACGTGCAGCACTGGTGGCATGCGCCCCGCTATGGCGTACGTACCCGCATCAGCGATGATAAGCTGTTCCTGCCCTATGTGGCGGCCCTCTATGTGGAAGCCACGGGCGATACGGCCCTGTTAAACGAAGCCGTGCCCTATCTGCATGCCCAGCCCCTTGACGAAACGGAGCAGGAGCGCCTTTTCACGCCCGAGGTATCCGAGCTTAGCGAGCCCTTCCATCAGCACTGCCTAAGGGCCATTGACAGCGTCGCGCTGGGCGCGCACGGCCTGCCCCTGATGGGCAACGGCGACTGGAACGACGGCATGAATCACGTAGGCGGTGAAAACGGCGAAAGCGTATGGCTGGGGATGTTCCTTTGCGAGGTGCTGCGCCGCTTTGGCGCCCTGCTGCCGGGCGAGCAGGCGCAGCGATTAAGCCAGCGCCGCGAAGCCCTGCTATCCGCGTTGGACCGTTATGCCTGGGATGGCGCGTGGTATTTGCGTGGCTGGTATTCGAATGGGACGCGCCTGGGAAGCGCCGTTTCCCACGAGTGCCGCATTGACGCGCTTCCCCAAAGCTGGGCCGCGCTGTGCGGCGTTTCACGCGAACGCAGCGCCCTGGCCATGGACAGCGTTTGGCGGCTGCTTTTCGAGCGGGATATCGGGATTCTAAAGCTTTTTACGCCGCCCTTTGACGGCGTGGAGCAGCCGGGCTATATCGCGGGCTATCTGCCGGGCGTTCGGGAAAACGGCGGCCAATATACCCACGCCGCCTGCTGGGCCGTTGCAGCCTTTAAGCAGCTTGGGCAGGAGGAACGCGCCTGGGAGCTAGCTGGCGCCCTGCTGCCCGTGCATCACGCGGCCACAAAGCAGCTAGCCCTGCGTTACCGCGTGGAACCCTACGTGCTGGCGGCGGATATCTATTCCAATCCACAGCAGCGCGGCCGGGGCGGGTGGACTTGGTACACCGGCAGCGCCGCATGGTACCAGTATGTGGTTCTCCATCGCCTGCTGGGCTTCCACAAGGAGGGCGCTACGCTGCGCTTCCAACCCGTCGCGCCCTCCGCCTGGGATGAGCTGCGCCTCACCTACCGCTACGGCACGGCAACCTACCACCTGCGCGCCGCCCGCGACTGTCCCTTTCCCTCAGCCGATGGGGAGCAGCTAACCGACGGCCGCATCCAGCTTAAGGACGACGGCCGCATACACGAGGCGGTTTTCCCGCTGCGGTAAGCCCGTTTTCATCCTCCAAAAAAGCGGGACGCAAAAAGGCCCTGCGCGGTTCTCCTCCAACCCGCGCAGGGCCTTTCTGCCACTTTTATTCCACGGTCACGCTCTTTGCCAGGTTGCGCGGCTTATCCACGTCGCAGCCGCGCGCCACGGCCATGCAGTAGGCAAACAGCTGCAAGGGAATCGCAGCCAGGATAGGCGAAAGCAGCTCATCCGTTTGGGGAATCACAATCACTTCCCCGGCGACGCTGCGCACCCTGTCCGCCAAATCCTCGCGGCAAACGGCCACCACCTGCGCCCCGCGCGCCGATACCTCGCGCAGGTTGCTAAGCGCCTTATCCGTAAGCGCCGGCTGCGTAATGGCCGCGACAACCAGCCGTCCGCGCTCCAGCAGGGCGATGGGCCCATGCTTGAGCTCGCCCGCCGCATACGCCTCGCTAAAGATATAGCTGACCTCCTTCAGTTTGAGCGCCGCCTCCATGGACAGGGCATAGTCCATGCCGCGCCCTACAAAGAACACGTGCTTTTTTTGGCTGAGCATGCTGGTAAGGCGTTTCAGGAGCGTTTCTGTGCCAAGCGTTTCCTGCGCCTTTTGGGGCAGCTCCTCCAGCGCGTGAAGCAGCTCCAGCGCGCGCTCCCGCGACAGGCTGCCGCGCAGCTCTCCCAGCGCAATGGCAATCATCAAAAGCATTTCGGCCTGGGTTACATACGCCTTGGTGCTGGCCACGGCAATCTCCGGCCCGGCGTAGGTGTACAGCGTGCTTTGCTCGCCTGCCTCCCGGGTGATGGTGGAGCCAACCACATTGCATATGGCCAGCACGCGCGCACCCCGGCGCTTGGCCTCGCGCAGCGCGGCCAGCGTATCCGCCGTTTCCCCGCTCTGCGATATGGCGACGAACAGCTCGTTCGCCCCCACGACCGGCTCGCGGTAGCGGTATTCGCTGGCGATATCCGCCTCCACGGGAAGCCTGGCAAGGCGTTCAATGGCATATTTGCCCAAAACGCCCGCATGGTACGCCGTGCCGCAGGCTACAACGCTAATTTTTTGAAGGCTGCGCGCCTCCCCAGCCGAAATTGGCAGCCAGCTGTAATCGCCCAAAAGGCTGCCTTTTCGCGGCGCGAAGGTGTTTTGCAGCGCGGTGGGCTGCTCATGAATTTCCTTGAGCATGTAGTGGGCGAAGCCGCCCTTTTCCGCGCTGGCCAAATCCCAATCCACATGGAACGTGCTGTGATGGCGGCTTTTGCCATACGCGTCATACACGCTTAGGCCTGTGCGGTTCAGCATGGCGATCTCTTTATCCTCCAAAAAAATCACGTCGCGCGTATGGCTCAGAAGCGCCGGTATATCCGAGGCAATAAATCCCTCGCCATCCTTCATGCCAATCACCAGGGGGCTGTCGTTGCGGGCGCAATACAGCGTATCCGGCTCGCGGTCGCAAATCACGCCCAGCGCATAGCTGCCCTCCAACATGCCCATGGCCTGCAAAAGCGTCCTGCGCATATCGCCCTGATACAGCAGGTTTAGCAAATGCGCAATCACCTCGGTATCCGTCTGGCTTACAAAGCGCGCGCCCGTGCCTTCCAGGTAGCCGCGCAGCGCCTCATGGTTTTCAATAATTCCGTTATGCACCACGGCAATGCCGCCCTGCACATCCGTATGCGGATGCGCGTTTAGGTCGCTGGGCTCGCCGTGGGTTGCCCAACGCGTATGGCCTATGCCTATATTGCCTATGGCCGGCTGCCCGTCCAATAATCCTTTCAGGTTTTCCAGCCTTCCCTTGGCCTTGCGCACATCTATTTTTCCATCCGGCCCAATAACCGCCACGCCCGCGCTGTCGTACCCCCGGTAAGAAAGCCTTTCCAGCCCCTCCACCAGCACAGGCGTGGCCTGCTTTGGCCCAATATAGCCTACGATTCCGCACATAGCGCGTACCTCCATTTAAAAATATGTATCAAAACGTTTTATAACATATCATTTCAACTTTTACTTGTCAACCCCTAAAAACACCTCCAGCGGGTCAACCGGCCTGCCGTTTTTCCAAATTTCCAAATGCAGATGCGGCTGCGCGTCGCTTTCGTTCAGCACGCCGTTGCCCAAATGCCCCAGCGTTTGCCCCTGGGCGACAGGGTCGCCCGCGCGCACGTATCCGGCGCTGCTTAACCCTGCATACACGCTTTCATATCCGTTTTCATGGCTGATTTTCACACACAGGCCCAGCTCGTTATCCTGCCATACCTCTTCTACCGTACCGGCGGCGCACGCCTTCACCACTTCGCCATATTCCGCCTGCAAATCAATGCCGGGGTGCACCCGCCAAACGTTGCCCTTGGCAAAATACTGCGGCTCGTCAATATCAAAGTCGCGGTCCACAAAGCCGCTTAACGGCTGCGCAAAGCGGATGGGCGCTTCCGTAGGGACCGCGATACCGGCCTGCGCGCCCTGGCTTTTGATCAGCTTTTGCGCTTCCTCCAGGGTTTGGCTGTTCTGCGCCCCGCCGGCCGCGAGCGCCTCGGATGGCTCAACGGGGTTTTCCTCCCACTGGTCGCGCCAGTAAAATGTGTACAGCGCGCTTATTACAATCACCAGTACGCAAACGCCCATTACAATATAAAACCCCTGTTTTTCCATCAGGCGGTCATAGCGGGCATACGCGCGCCTGACGCCCTGCCAAAAACGGTTGTTCTGCATTGCCATCCCTCCGGGCATAGCCTTGCCCAAAACGGCGCATGCTATTCTATTTTTTCAAGCGTCACACCGGGATAGTAGTGCGTAAGGATCTGCGCATAATCCGCGCCGTCCGCCGCCATACCGTTTGCGCCGGCCTGGCTCATGCCAACGCCGTGGCCATAGCCCCGTTGGTGAAAGGTAACGCCGTTTTCATCCGTTGAAAGGGAAAACCATGTGCTTCGTAACCCCAGCGCGCTGCGAAAGGCCGTTCCCTCTATCATCTGGCCGTTAACCTGCATGCTTTTTACGCGGCCTGTATCCGTATATTCCCAAATGGTAAGCGTGCGCTTCACCTCATCCGCGCTAATGGCGTCGCCTCCCAACGCCTTCCCCAGCTTTTCGCCGATTTCCTTGTAGGTAAGCGTCAAATCCTCCTGGAAACCGCGCGCATCCTCCTCCCCCAGGCTTTCCACGCTTACCAGATACGGCACGCTTTGGGAGAACACGGTTTGCGCATCCTCCGTCCGCCCGCCGCTGATGGCGTGATACACAACGGTGATGGGCTGGCCGTCATAGGTCATAAGCTCGTCCCTGGTATCTTGCGCCGCGGCCACAACCCGGCCGCGGTACGCCTCGTATTCCGTTCCCCATCGGGCTTTGCATTCATCCGGCGTGGCGTAGCCCTGGCAATGCGCGCTGTCCGTGCAAATATCCGCGCCCTCGTGCAGGGCGCAGCCGCCGCCTTGCATCTGCTTCACGGCGCGCGTGCGCGCGGCCACCGCCTGCGCCTTAAGCGCCTCCATATGGTATGCGGCCGGCATTTCCGCCGCCACAACGCCGCACACATATCCCTCCAGCGTCATTTGCACCAAGCGGTTCTCCCCGGTCATATACACGTTGATATAAGCGTCGCTCCCGCCGCTTGCCAGCTTTTCCAGGGCTGCCGCGTCCGCGTCCATCCCATCCTCACGGATGGTTTGCGGCGCAGCCTTCTCGCCCCCGGGCAGCCACAGGCGCAACATGCGCGCCATGCGCGAAGGCAGCAGCACGCGCGCCTGCCACAGCGGCGTTTGAACCTCCCGGAACTGCTCCGCGCTCAGTGGCGCGCCAACCATTCTCCATAGCAGCGCAAGCGTCAACAGTAGTACGGACAGCCAAACCGGCGGATAGCCACGCCTCATACGCATCCCTCCACGGGCAGGATATGCAATCGCCTTTTTCAAAAGAACAGGCAGGGTTTTGCACCGTTCATACGTTATCATGCACAGATGGCGAATCCTGCCAAGTGAAAGGAGCCAAACGAATGATGAAGCGTATCCTGGCCCTGTTGATCCTTTGCCTGCTCGCGGTTCCGGCCTTGGCGCAGGCCTCCGCGCTCAGCTCCGGCTCCACAGGGGACGAGGTGGTTGCCCTCCAGCAGCGCCTGGCAGAGCTTGGCCTTTCCACCGGCAGCGTGGACGGCGTTTATGGCAAGCAAACCGCCTCCGCCGTAAAGGAGGCGCAGCGTCTGCTCATCGCGGCGGGTTACGAAGTGGCCCTAAGCGGCAAGGCGGATCAGGATACCCTGGCGCTTTTGTATGATGAAACCGCCGAAGCCGCCCTGCGCACCCTGCGCCGCGGCAGCAAGGGCGAGCGCGTGCGCGATCTTCAGTACAGGCTGATTGATCTCAAGCTGCTTTCCGGCGCGGCCGACGGCGCCTATGGAAGCAACACCGAGGAAGCGGTACGCGCCTTCCAGCGCTATATGCTCAAGCAGGGCGCAACCGGCATTCAGGAGGACGGCGCGGCCACGCCCGCCCTGATTGACCTTCTCATGGGCGACCTGAGCGCCTACGGCTTTGCCGACCCCGCGGATTTTGACGAGAGCAATCCGCTTTCCCTAACGCCTGATTATCTGTACGCCAAGGCCTGCATACTTGTAGACGCGCCAACAGGCAACGTGCTGTTTGAAAGCGCCGCGGACGAGCCGCTTCCTCCTGCCAGCACCACAAAGATCATGACGCTTCTCCTTGCCATTGAGCAGGGCGGCTTGCAGGAAACCGTCGTCATTCCCGAATGCGCCAAGGATGTGCCCAAGGACAGCTCCCTTGTGCCTGTGAGTGTTGGGGAGCAAATGCGCATGCAGGACTTGCTTTACGGGCTTATCATTCGTTCCGGCAACGATGCCGCCAACGCCGTGGCCGAGCTATGCGCCGGCAGCGTGGAGGCCTTTGTGGAGCGCATGAACCAACGCGCGAAGGAGCTTGGCATGGCAAACACGCGCTTTGCCAATCCCCACGGCTATCACGACAGCCAGCATTACACCACCGCCCGCGATCTTGCCATTCTCACCCGGCAGGGCCTTACGGACGCGGCCTTTTGCCAAATCGTCACCTGCCTTAGCTATACCATGCCCGCAACCTCCCAAAGGGGCGAGCTGGTTCTTCAAAATACCTATGAAATATTTGACCCCGCCTCGCCCTACTATATCGCGGGCGCGGCGGGGGTCAAAAGCGGCTATACCTCCAATGCGGGGTTTTGCTATGTGGGCGCGGCGCAGCGCGACGGGCGCACGCTGATCGCCGTTATCCTGGGCGACGCAACGCGCAACCGGGGCTGGACAGATCTCAAGCGCCTGTTTGCCTACGGCTTTGCGCAGCCTTAAGCGCCCTGCCCGGCGGCCTTTTGCGCGCGCAGGCTGCGCAGCGTCCAAAAATAGGCCGGTATCAGAAAGATATCCGCAGCCAACCATGCCGCAGGGTCGGACAGGCATGCCGCAGGATAGCCAAAAGCCGGCACCAGCACCATGCCTACCGTCGCGCGCGCCGCCATCTCAAATACGCCCGCGAAAACCGCCTGCTTGGTAAAGCCTAGGCCCTGTATCAAAAACCTTAGCACGTTCACCAGCACCAGCAACGTATAGCTGGAGCTGTTGAATTTCAGATACAGCGCAGCATTTGAGATGGTTTCCGCCTCAGAGGCGTCCACAAAAGCCTGTACCAAATAACCGCCAAGGAAAAACAAAATTCCAAACGCGACCGCCGCATAGGAAAATCCAATCCAAACGCAGCTTTTTACGCCCTGGCCAATGCGGTCCAGCTTGCCCGCGCCCACGTTCTGGCCGCCGTAGGTAACCATGGTGCTGCCCAGCGCGTCAAACGGGCAGCAAAACAGCTGGTTCACCTTGCTGCCCGCCGCCACGCTGGCCACATAGCCCGAGCCAAGCCCGTTGACCGAAGCCTGCATGATAATGCAGCCAATAGCCGTGATGGAATACTGCAAGCCCATAGGTATGCCCATGCCTATCAGGGTCTTAAAGCACTGTCCATCCGCATGCCAGTCCGCGCGGGTAAGCACAAGCACATCGCAATGGCGCAGGTAGTTCACGCACAAAAGCATCGCTATCCCCTGGGCGGTCACCGTGGCCCAGGCCGCGCCCGCCACGCCCATTTTGAATACCAGGATGAATAGCAAATCCAGCCCAACGTTTAGCAGCGAGCAATACAGCAAATACAATACCGGCGTGCGCGAATCGCCCAGCGAGCGGATAATGGAAAAAAGCACATTATAAAGGAACACCACCGGAATGCCCAGAAAAATCACAAAGATATAGCCAAACGCGTCCGCCATGATATCCTGCGGGGTATGCATCCAAGTCAGCATTTGCCCGCACAGGGCGCAAACCAGCGCCGTTACCGCCAGCGAGAATAGGATTGACAGCAGAATGGCGTTCACCACAAAGCGCTTGAGACCCTGAAAATCGCGCTCGCCAAACTTCTGCGCCACAGGAATGGCAAAACCGTTGCTTACGCCTATGCAAAACCCAAGCACCAGGAAGCTGAGCGACCCTGTGGAACCCACGCCCGCCAGAGCCGAAACGCCTAAAAACCGGCCCACAACAATGGTATCCACCATGTTATATACCTGCTGAAGCAGCAAACCAAACAGCAGCGGAAAGAAAAAGCCAAAAATCAGCTTTGTAGGCGAGCCGTTGGTCATATCCCTCGTGGTTGCTCTGGCCATAGTGACAGGCTCCTTTCAGGCTGGCTAAAGCGCTTTTACGCTTCTAACGGCATAAAAGCGCTTGCCTAACAGCGGCACAGTATACGCTTGTTGCGGCCAATTTGCAATAGGCCGTTTTTTCCCTTTTACGCCAAGGACGACATGCCTTTCCCAAGCAATGAAATTTAATATTTGTAACGCGAACCCTGCCGCCTTTTTTTCCATCTTGTGTTGTAGAAAATGCAGCCGGATGGAGGAAACCGTATGCAAAAGAAAACAGCCCTTGTGTGCCTGGCCTGCCTTATACTTTGCACAAGCGCAAGCGCCCTGGCCGGCGAAGTAACCGTTACCCTGGGCGGCGACTGTGTTTTGGGCACTCGCGAGGAGTGGAAAAAAGACCCTGAAACCTTTGATACCCTCATTGCCGAAAAGGGCTACGGGTGGTGCTTTTCAAAAATCGCGGAGCCGTTCCAAACCGACGACATAAGCCTAATCAACCTGGAAGGCGTGCTGCAAAGCGGCTCCCAGGGCCACCAGCGCGGCAAGCAATTTACCTTCCGGGGCGACCCGGCCTATACCGCCATCCTTACCGAGGCGGGTATCGAGCAGGTGAATATCGCCAACAACCATTACATCGATTTTTCCCGCAGCGGCCGCGAAAGCACACGCGCCGCGCTGGAGGCGGGCGGCATTGGCTTTAGCGGCTATACGTACCGCTCCATCGTAGAGGTGAACGGATATAAAATCGGTTTCGCGGGCTGCCGCGAAACCACGTTTCTGGAACGCAAGGCCCCTATGTATAACGACCTGAAATACCTCAAAAAAGCGGGCTGCGACGTAATCATCTACTCCTGCCACTGGGGCAAGGAATACAGCCCCACCCATAACCAAACGCAAATCCGCATGGCGGATTACGCCATCAAAAACGGCGCGGACATCGTGGTGGGCACCCATCCGCACTGCGTGCAGGGCATTGATGAGCGCGGCGGCGGCGTTGTTCTTTGGAGCCTTGGAAACCTTGTTTTTGGCGGCACGCATGATATGACCACCTTCGACGCGCTGGTCGTTCAGGCGGTGCTCAGCTTTGAAAACGGCAAATACCAGGGCGTAACCCTAAAGCTAATGCCCGTTTTAACCTCCTCCGACCGGCCTCGCAACAACTTTCAGCCCGAGTTTGCCACCGGCGGGGACTACGACCGCATCATGCAGCTGATTCAGGATGACAGCACGCTTCCAATCGGGCCGGAGATGTGGTTTGAGGCGAAATAGCCTTTCTGGCGGTTATGCCAGGAGGCCGCTTTTCGGATTTCCGGCGCCGGCTCGCTTTTGCAAACTGGTTTTCCTATGGCGCCAGCAAACGCAGCCGGGCTGCCCGCGAAGGCAAACCTACCGCTCCTCCCCCGCAAGGGGCAAAATCACCGAGAAGGTTGTGCCCGCGCCCACCTTGCTGCGCACCTTCAGCTTGCCGCCGTGCGCCACCACAATAATGCGCGCGATGCTCAACCCCAGCCCGTGGCCGCTGGTTTGCGCCTTGCGCGCCTCGTCGCAGCGGTAAAAGCGGTCAAATATCTTTGGCAGCTCCTCCGCGGAGATACCCGGGCCCGTATCGCTCACAGTAAGGATGCAGCCGCGCATATCCCGCCTGACGCCCAGCGTAATGCTGCCGCCAGAGGGCGTGTACTTGATGGCGTTATCCAACAGGATGCGCATCAACTGCTTGATCATGTCTTTATCGCCGTTGATACGCGCGTTTTGCGCAGGGTTCAGCTCAAAGCGGTGCGCGCTGGACAATAGCTTTGCCTCGCGGTGCACCTCGCTCATCACCTCCAGGGGGTCGAATACCTCCATTTCCAGCATGAGCGTTTTTTTATCGTGCCGGGCGAGGAATAAAAGGCGCTCCACAAGCTCCTTCATGCTGGCGGCCTCCTGCGAAATGGCCGCTATGCCCTCGTCCAGCACCTCCTTATCCGTTTTTCCCCATCGCTCCAGCATGCCCACATAACCCTGGATTACCGCAATAGGCGTGCGCAGCTCATGGGAGGCGTCGCTTACGAACTGCTTCTGGCTGTTGTAGCTTAGCTCTATACGATCCAGCATGCCGTTAATAACCAGCGCCAGGTCCTTAAGCTCGTTCTTCGCGCCCTCTACGCTAATGCGGTCGCTAAGGTTGTTGGCGCTAAGGGTGGCGGCGGTTTCCGCCATATCGGTAATGGGCTTGAGCACCTTTTTGTTCAGCCGGTTGCGGTGGCGCAAAAAATAGCCCACACGGTACAGGTCCGCGCAAATCAGCGTCCAAAACAGCACTGTGCCCGCAAAAATCAAATCGTCGATGCGGTAAGCGCCCACCAGCCCGCCCATGGCCGTATCCGCATACAGCATCAGGCAGCTTTCGCCCTTCAAATCCAACTGCGACACCATCAGCCCAATGCGTTCTCCCAGGCCGGGCAAGCCGCCGTCCAGCGGCTGCTCCAGCAGATAGGCCCGCGCGAAGGGCAGGTTTTCCAGCTGCTCCACGGTATAGTTTCTGCCGTCCGCGGGCTTCATCAGGCTTAGCGCATCCAGCGCCTGGCTGGCCTTGGGGTACTGCGTCATGCCCAGCACGCCCAGCGTTATAACCAGCATGGGAACCGTGGTTTTGAGCAATTGCCCCGCATAATGCAGCGCGATGCGCAGCGTCAGCGACAGACGCAGGTTGCTAAGGCCCTTTACCAGCGCGCTATTCAGCGCCTGCGAAAAGCGGTTCAGGGGGCTTTCGCGCCTGGGCTTTTTCTTGGGCTCCGCCCCGGCCTCGCCCAAGGGCCAGCTATCGTCAATCGCCGTAATAGGCGGCTGCTTTTCCTCCCGCTCCAGGGTAGCGGTTCTATGCTTATGCTTATTCATAGCGGAACATATAGCCCACCGCGCGGATGGTATGGATGGTTTTGATGCCGTATTTATCGTCAATCTTCTGGCGCAGATAGCGGATGTACACATCCACAATGTTGGTATCGCCCGTAAACTCATAGCCCCACACGTTGGTAAGCAGCTCGTCGCGCGTTACGGCGCTGCCCATATGCTGCCACAGGTAGTTAAGCAGGTCAAATTCCTTTTTCGTCAGGGTGATGGGCTCGTTATCAAAGCTGGCGCTGTAACTTGCGGGCTCTATGCGCAGCTTGCCCGCGGTGCGCGCGCCGGTATCCGCCGCGCGGTCCACACGGTGCTTTTTCAGGTTCACCCGGATACGCGCCAGCAGTTCCTCAATGGCAAAGGGCTTGGTCATATAATCGTCCGCGCCCATATCCAGGCCCATCACCTTGTCGCTCACATCATCCTTGGCAGTGAGCATGATAATGGGCACGTCGCTGCTCTGCCGGATGCGGCGGCACACCTCTATCCCGCTCAGCTCCGGCAGCATCAAATCCAAAATCATCAAATCCGGCTGCCAGCTTTCACACAGGCTAAGCCCCGTGCGCCCGTCATGCGCTGATTGCACCTCATACCCCTCGTGCTCCAATTCCAGCGTCACAAAGCGGGCAATCTTCGTTTCGTCCTCCACGATCAGAATTTTGCTCATACGCGCTTCCTCCCAGCCCATTATAACAGAACGCGCCCCGGCCCCGCAACGGGGCCGGGGGATGCGGGGCTACTGAATATCCGCCTCGTGGTAGCCGTCGCCATCGTCATGCACATCCACGCTGCCGCCATCGGGGAACTGCACGTTCACAGGGCGGGTTCCGCTGGGCGCGCTTTCAGTACGGGGCTGGGGCGCGGGGCCCTCCTGCCCGGCTTCGCGCCGCGGCTCGTCCTTGCTTTGGGTAAACTGCTGCGCAAAGCTGGAAACCGTATGCTGCACATTGCTCTTGGCGTTTTTGACCACGCTGTCAAAGGTTTCGGTGGAAAAATCGCCGCAATCCCTATCGATGGTGATGCGGTAGCCCAGCACCAGCGAGGCGATCAGCCCCACCACCAGCACCTCCGGCGCGGTGGCCAGCACAAACAGCAAAAACAACGAGCTCAGGTTCGCCACGGTCGCTTCGTTTTTCTTTACCTTCATACGCAGGCGGTAAAGGAAGTTAAACACTCCTTTGGCCCCCTTGTGATTCTTCCCGGACGCTTTGTCTGTTTGAATGCGGCCGTTTTTTTCCAAATCTACAAGCGCGCGGGCCAGGCTGCCGTTGTGGTATTCCAGCAGGTTTACAGCCTCCTCATAGGAAATGCCGCTCTTTTGCCGCAAAATCTCGATATCTTCAATGGTGTACTTTGCCATTCAGGCCGCCTCCTTACGGGAATCGCTTCCCTTGTTTACGATGGTATGATACCACAAATCAGCCTGGCCTGCTTGAGGATTTCCAAAGAGGTTTATGAGAATTTGGTGAGATCAAAATTGAATTTGACGCTTTGAACACCATTTGGTATGATATGGGGCACAAAGGCCGCGCCCGCGGCTTTGCAACAAAGGAGGATTGCTTCATGGCTTTTTGGATCATGACGGACGCCTGCTGCGACCTGCCCGCGTCCTATACGAAGGCGCAAGCCTGCTTTCGCGTAATGCCCATGGCTTACCAGCTGGATGGCGCGTCGGAGATGATTGACCCAATGGACGCGCAACCCGAACAAACCGCCCACGCTTTTTACGAGAGGCTGCGCGCGGGCGGCATGGCCACCACCTCGCAGATTAACCAGGCGGAATGGACGGACGCCTTGCGCCCCTTGCTTGAGCAGGGACACGACGTGCTGCTTTTGGTGTTTTCCAGCGGCTTAAGCGGCACCTATACCGCCGCGCAGCTGGCTGTAACCGATCTTAGCGCCAAATACCCCGGCCGCAAGCTCTATGCCGTGGATTCCCTTAGCGCCAGCATGGGCGAGGGCCTGTTTGTGCACCATGTGCTTTGCTACCGCGATGCGGGGCACGATATCGACGCTTGTTATGCCTATGCCGCCGAATTGGCGCGGCGCGTTATCCACTGGTTCACCGTGGACGATTTGCAGTTCCTGCGCCGTGGCGGGCGCGTATCCGCAGTGAGCGCCTATGTGGGCGGCGTGCTCAAAATCAAGCCTGTGCTCAACGTGGATCCAAAAGGCCACCTCATCGCGCGTGAAAAGGTGCAGGGCCGCAAAAAAAGCCTGCGCGCCCTGTATGATATGGTCGAAAAATACGCCGAGAACCCCGCCGGTCAAACCATGTTCATCAGCCACGGCGACTGTCCCGAGGACGCCGGCTGGCTGCGCGATAAGCTGTCCAACGGCCTGGGCGTGAAGGACATCCTGGTTTCGCCCATCGGCCCCATCATCGGCGCGCATTCCGGCCCGGATACCGTAGCGGTGTTCTTCCTTGGCCGCGACGCGGAAGGCCGCCTCAACGCTCCGGACTGACGCCTGCAACGGCGTATGCCCTTCTAACGAAAAACGTTCGTTTGCCTTATGGCAAAGGGGCGCAAGCCAGCGGCCTATCCGCCCGGCTTGCGCCCCTTTTTGTCAGCCGCCCTCCATGGGGCGCTTATTTCCCTGGAAAGCGGCCTCTTCTGTCAAAGCTGACGATCTCATATTCCATTCCTTCCGAATCCTTGAAAAACATAGCATAATAGTCAGAACAGTATTCGGGATAATATTTTGGCTCATGCACGATTGTGGAGGGCAGGTCCCTAATTTTTGCGTAAAGGCTATCCACCTCCGCGGGGCTGCCGGCATGAAACGCAAGATGGTGTAACGCGCCCGCTTTTCTTCTGCTCGTCTTTTCCCCTTGATAGGCTTTTCTTTGATTCACAAGCCCAATGGACAGAGCGCCGCTGTGATACTCAACAATGGTATATTCATGCTCGGGTACGCAATCGCGCTCCTTTTGCGAAATATCAAACCCCAACAGGGGAAGAAGCCGGTCGTAATACTTCTCCGCCCGTTCAATATCCTCAACCGTAATATGAATATGGTCAATAACTGGTTCCATGCCCTTTTCCCTCTCCCGCAAAGCAAAACGTTCATTTCCCTATCGCGTTTCCCGCCGCGCCGTCCCCTGCGAGCGATTTTGAAAATTTGAAATGGAAGTTGCGCATCCCTTCCCGCTCGTAAAACCAATGCGTATCTGCACGCAGCTGGTTGCAAGCTGCTTCAATTTGCGCGCAGCCATGCTTTTTGGCTACTTCGCGGGCAATCGCAAGCATTTTCTTGCCAATTTCCTGGCCCCTGTATGCCGCGTCAACCGCAAATTCCATAATTTCCGCAATCGCTTCGCAATGATGCAGCTGTTTTTCAAACCGCAGATTCAAAACGCCAACAGCCTTTCCATCCCGTTCGCAAATCAGGCAATCATACCGTCCGCTGCTTATTTGCTCTTGAAAAATCGCAGAAAACCGGTCAAACGGAAGCTCTTTCCGCTCCATTTCGCAAATAAGCTGATAAACCCTTTTGCAATCACCGCATGTTGCCTCCCGATACACGAACGCGCCTCCCCTATTGCTCCCAGCTCGCCGGATTTTTGGCAAGCATACTCTCCATAAAGCTTGGTAAATAAGAGTATAGCAACACCGGCCATAGCGTGCAATACCTTTTTCCCAAAGCCAATGCGCCCGGCTACCGCCGGGCGCATTGGCGCAAGTCCTCTAATCCAAATGCTATTGCCCCTTTCGCGCCTGCTTTGCCTTGAGCAGCGCGTCCGCCGTGTGCTGGGCCTCCTGCTCGCGCGCCTGTTTCTTTGCCACGCGCGCCTTGGGCGGCTTTACGTTCCTGGGGCTGCGCCTGGGCTGCGTCCGGCGGCTTGGGGGAGTGGCTCGTCCCAAAAGCTCCTCCCATGGCAGCTTGCGCAGCGCAATATCCATAAGCAGCCCTATTAAGGCGAGCACGCACAGCGGGCCCCGCAGGCTTTGGCGCGCCGTGGCGCGTTCAACAGGCGTTTGCCAAAAGTCCGCCGCGCCACTAAGCCTGCGCCCGCACGTTTGCTCCGTCAGCCTGCCCAGGCTTTCTCCCTCGGCCTGCAACAAATCATATTCCTGCGAAAAACCGCGCACCGCGCCGCCCTCCTGCGTATGCGAGGTTCCATCCTCCTGCGTATAGGTAACGCGTATGGCATACGCGCCTTCCGCCGCCGCGGCCAGCTGGCCCTCAAACCGTCCCGGCGCGGTTTCCTCCAGGCGGAGGGTCTGCCGCGTGCCGTCCGGCAGCACAACCGCCGCCTCGGCCCGGCCGCCTTCAGCGCCCTCCAATGAATAGCAAACGTTCAATACCTCCCCGTTTGCCTCGCTCTCCAACGCGCCGTCCCTGTCCGCGCCGGGCAACGCCTTGGCAAGCATCCCGCCAAAGAAGAGCGGCGCGTCCTCCCAGCGCAAAAAGCCGTTTGTCCACGCGCCCTCCGCGTCGCTTGTCCAGGCAATCGCCTTGCCAGCGCCCACGTTCCACCAGGCCAGCAGCGGATCCTCCGTATCGCTGGCAAGCGCCACATGCGCCGTGGGCTTTTCAACAGTCGTCAGGTATCCGTCCACACTTGGAAATCCCGCAAAATTCGTAAGCTCCGAGGTTTCCGTAATCACCGGGGTAAAGGTGCGGTTTTGCACATAATTCCCGCCCACCATCAGGGTTTCTTTGGTAAAGATGCGCGGGATGTTGTCAAACTCGCCAACGGCGTAGCTGCGCCCGCCGCCCAATGTGGATAGCAGCTGCATCAGCCTGCTATCCGCGCCGTCGCCCACGGCCACGGTGGTCAGCGTAATTCCCGCCTTTTGCATAGCCAGGGCGATATCCTCAAAGCCGCTGTCCGCAGGCTCGCCATCGGATAGAAAAATCACGTGCTTCTGCGGCGCTTCCGATTCCATCAGCGTTTGATACGCCTCGTGCAGCGCGGAATAGAACGCCGTGCCGCCGTCGGCGCGCAGCGTGCCAATTTGGCTTTGAATTGCGCCCAGATCAGCCGCGTTTTGGAAGGGAACCACCCACTTGGCCGTATCGTCAAACCCAATCACGCCAATAAAATCATGCTTGCTAAGCACCTCAACGGCGCTCATGGCGGCTTCCTTGGCCACCTCAACGCGGGTGGAGCCAAACTGTCCCGCCGTCATGCTGCCGGATTTATCAATGCAAATTATCAACGCCAGCGCGGGCATGCGCTGCTTGTCCCGCACGTCGATGCGCACGGGCAAAAGCGCTTCCAGGATGCTTCCACGGTAGCCGCCCAGCGCATAGCTGCTATCGCCGCCCAGCGCCAGCAGGCCCCGGCCCAGGGAGCGCACCGCCGCGTCCAGCGCCTGCCATTGGGCCTCGCTGGCCGCTTCATAGTCCACATTGTTCAATAAGATCGCGTCATAGGGCAAATAGCCCTCCGCCGAGGCTGGCAGCTGCGAGGGGGAAATGGTTTCCACCCGCATACCTGCCGCCGTAAACAGGGCGTTTGCCGTGCCGCCCTCGCTCACCATCAGTACGGCGGGCGCGCCGCTCACGCGCGCGTAGGCGGCCGCGCTGTTGTTGCGCGCCTGCGTATCCTTTGTGCTTACAAGCCTTGCCTCGTAGGTTACAACGCCCGTTTTCAGCGCTTCCACCGAAAAGGCAAAGCGGTTTTCGCCTTTTTTCAGCTCCACCTCCCGCGTAGCCACGGGCTCCCCGTTCTGGTACAGCACAAGCGTCGCGTCCATATCCGCGTTCGCGTCCACCAGCACGCGCAGCGGCACGGTTTGGCCCTCATACGCCCCGGCGGGCGCTTCCAGCCGGCTTACCTGCGCGTCAGCGCCCTGCTCCTGCGCAAGCGTGAGCACATCCACACGCACGCCGCGCGCGGCCAGCATGTCCACGGCCGCCTGGCTCGCCTCGGCCTTTCCATCCGTCACCAGCGCCAATCCGCCCGCGCCGTTATCCGGCAAAAGGGCTGCCGCCAGCCTTAGCGCGGCGTCCAGGTCGGTGCTTTGCGTGTTCACGGCGGCATGCACGCCGGTAAACGCCGGGCTTTCGCTCATGGGCGTTTCCACCATCGCGTCGCCGCCAAAGGCAATCACGCCCGCCTGCTGGCCTTCAGGCAGGGCCTGAAGCGCGTCAAAAACCATTTGCTGTTCCAGCGCCACAATGCCTTTTGCCGAATCCGATACGTCCAGCAAAACCCAGCGCGCAGCCGCGCCGGAGCCTGCCAAAACGGACGGGCCCGCGATGGCCAGCGCCATCAAGGTGCACAATACCATGCGCATGCCAAGCGTCGCCCTCCGCTTTAAGGTAGCGCTTCCCAGCCTGTACCGCCTATCGATGAGCCAAACCGCCGCAAGGCCCGCAATCGCCAAAAGCAGCGCCCAAGGATGCTCAAATGCCAGTCCCACGGCGGCTTACCCCCCATTCTAACAGCATCACGGCAAACAGCGCCGTAAGCAGCCACACCGTCCACTCGCGCCAGCCGCCAGCCGCATCGCGCTTTTGCCCATCGCTTTCGGGCGGCGCAGCCTGCCGCGTATCATATTCCGCCGCAGGCGCATGCAGCGCAAAGGCCGTTTCACGCCTGCCGCCGTCCTCCAACGTTTCTACAAGCATATAAACGCCTATCTCGCCCGTGTCCTCCAGCGCGCTTCCCTCAAGCGCCGCTTGCTTCCCGGACGGCGTTTGCACGAAAGCGGAAACGCAGCGCGCATCCAGCGCAAAGGCCACGCTTTCGCCGCAGCCTGCGTTTTCCACAGCGGCGGCCGTATCCGGCAGCAAATACGCCAGCAAATTCTGAATCAGCACGGGAAAATCCGCCTGAAGGGGCAGGTTGCTCTCATGCAAATCAAAAGCAAGCGCAGCCGCGCGCCTTCCGGCCTTGTTTGAAATGGAAAGCAACGCGTCGCCGCCGTTTAGAAGCACGGGCGTTCCGCCCGCAAGCGGGCGGTAGGTTTTAACCGCCATATCGCTTAGCAGCAGGTTTTGGCATAGCGCGGCCGCCTGATCGCCCGTGCCTGCGCGCAGCGAAACGCCGGCGCTCTTTTCTTCTCCAGGCTGAATATCCAAAACGGCCGACGACGGGTTGACCGCCAGCACGGCCCCCGTTTCAGGAAGGGTTTCCGGCAGCGCGCCGTCATAGATATACAGGTCGTACCCATTTGCCGCCAGCGCGTCTGCTGGCGAGGCCTTTACCACTTTAAGGCCCTGCCCCAGGGCCAGCGCCCGTTCCAAAAACACGTTGCCTTCTGTAATCAGCAGGGCGGTTTTCTCCTGCTGCGTCTGGCTAACCGCATAGCGCGCGTCGTCCACAGCCAGCGCGTCGCCTGCCGAAAAGCGCGCCTCCACGCGCTGCGCGCCATTTGGTATGGCAAAGCGCACGCCCTGGCTTTCACCGCCGGTAAGATACACGGTGCGCACATCGCACAGCACGCCGTCGGCAAGGCATTCCAGCTCCGCCTCTCCATCCATGCCCCAGGCAGCTACGCGCGCAAAGGCCGTGCCGCTTTCCGGCTGGATGCTCATGTCCAAAACGCTGCGGTTGGGCATGGGCTGGCCCACGCCCATCACATTCACGTTTTCCGCCCTCACAGAAGCGTCGTCCGTATAGACATAAATTTGCAGCTCCGGCAGGTCGCGCTGCATGGCGCTTGCCAGCGCTATCGCGCCCGATAGGCCGGCCCCGCCGTTTTCCGCCTCAAGCGCCTCAACGGCCTGCCGTACCAGCGCATGGTCGGCGCTGCGCGTAACCCGCTGCTGAAGCGCGCTTCCCGCCGCAAACACGCTTACCGCATCCTGCTCATGCATGCCGTCCAGCAGCTCCAGCGCCTGCCGCTTGGCTTCCTCCAGGCGTGAAACGCCCTGCTCGTTCACGGTTTGCATGCTGGCGGACAGGTCAAAGATAAGCACCGCCTCGGCGCGGCTGCCGCCCAGGGTAACAGGACGCATCAGCGCAAGCGCAATCAGCGCAACCATACACAGTTGCAGCCACAAAAGCAGTTGATTTTGCAGCTTTTCAAAGGGCCTGCTCTGCCGCGTGCGCTCCTGCGTTTTGCGCCACAAAAGCAGGCTGGGCACAGGTACGCGCTTTGCTTTCGTTTTTAGCAAATACAGCGCGATAACCGGCACAACGCCCAAAAAGGCCCATGCTCCCGCCGGGTTCAGCCATTCCATTTTGCCTTTTCCCCTCTTTCCTCAGGCGATCAGCCCGGCCCGGCTTAGCTCGCGCAGCATTTGTTCCTCAAAGGCGGTTTCCGGCACGGTAAAAAGATGCGCAACCCCGTGCGCCCGGCAGAAGGCGGCGGCCTGCGCCACATAAGCGCGTGCCGTATCCCGGTAGCGCGCGAGCAGGTCATAGCTGGCGGCCATGGGATACCGCTCGCCCGTTTCGCTGTCCACGAGCTCCACGGCGCCTTCCATCTGCGGCTCCCACTCCTCTTGGCTAAGCAGGTGCAAAACGGCGGTTTCCTGTCTGCGGTACATAAGCGAGCCGACGGCACGCTCATACCCGTCCTCGCTCAACAAATCGCTGATGAGCACGCTCATTCCACGCCCCGGTGCAAGCGCAAGGCGCGGTACCGCCTCGTTAAGCAGCGTCCTGCCCGAGGGCTGCGTATCGTCCAAAAAGCGCGCCAGCTCGGGATAGCTGTGCCGCCCCCGCAAAGGGCGCGTATGCCTTTCGCCCCCGTTTGCAAGCGCATATACCGTTACGCGGTCGCCGCCGCAAAGGCACAGGTAACCCAGCGTTTGCGCAAGCTGGCACGCCGCCTGCCACTTGCCAAAGCCCATGGAGGCGCTCGCATCCACAACCAGGTTCACGCGCTGCTCCTGCTCCTCCATAAACAGCTTCAAAAACAGCCTGTCAAAGCGGGCGTAAGCGTTCCAGTCGATCCTGCGGATATCGTCGCCCGGCACGTATTCCCGAAAGTCCGAAAACTCCACGCTGCTGCCCAGCGCCTTGGAGCGGCGCAGGCCGCCGGAGCCGCCCGAGGCGGGATGCCGCATATGAAGCGCAAGCGCGTCCAACCGCTTCAAAAAGGCGTCGGTAAGCATGCCGTTTCCCTCCTTAGCCCCGCGGCAGCGTATGAAGCAGCCCGTCAATCACGTTTTCGACGGTTTCGCCCCGGGCCATCCCCTCAAAGCTAAGCGCAATTCGATGCCTGAGGCACGCGGGCGCAACCGCCTCCACGTCCTCAAAGGCCACGTTGTAGCGCCCGTTCATCAGCGCGCGCACGCGCGAGGTCGCCACCAGCGCCTGCGCCGCGCGGGGGCTTGCGCCAAAGCGCACGCAGCCGCGCACGGTTTCCGGGCTCTCGGGCAGTTCGGGATGCGTGCCCAGCACCAGGCGCAGGGCAAAATCGCGCACGGCCTGGGCCATGGGCACCTCCTGCGCCACGGCCCTTAGCTCCAGCAGGGTTTGCGCATCCGCAACGCGCTGCGCGCGCGCCGTTTGCGGCACGGTGGTCAGCCCTACGATTTCTGAAAGCTCCTCCAGCGTGGGAAACTCCACCAGGATTTTGAGCATAAAGCGGTCCAGCTGCGCCTCCGGCAGGGGGTAGGTGCCCTCCTGCTCCATAGGGTTTTGGGTCGCCAGCACAAAGTAGGGATCGCTAAGGGCGTGGGTTTCCCCGCCTACCGTAACGGAGTGCTCCTGCATGGCCTCCAGAAGCGCCGCCTGCGTTTTGGGCGTAGCGCGGTTAATCTCGTCCGCCAGCACGATGGAGGCAAACACCGGCCCCTTGCGAAAGCGAAAGGCGCTGCCTTCCTCGGTTTTCACCAGGATGCTGGTGCCGGTGATATCGGCGGGCATCAAATCGGGCGTGAATTGAATGCGGCTGAACGGCAGCTCAAACACCTGGGAAAGCGTGCGTACCAGCCGCGTTTTTCCCAGGCCCGGCACGCCCTCCAAAAGCACGTTGCCGCCCGCGATCATGGCGGTGAGCAGCTGCTCCACCACCCTGTCCTGACCAATGATCTCCTTTTTGATTTCATCCCTGATTTGCTGCACCTTTGTGTAAAACGCCTCTATCTGCTGTTGGGGAATCATGATATGCCTCCTCTGAAAGCCTTATTGCGCCAGCGCGTCAAAATAATCCTGCACCCATTTTTGCGCGTAAGCGGGCAGGTTCGCGCTTTGGACGGCCTCCACCGCCGTTTGCTGGTATTGGGGCAAAGCCTGCCGGTAGGGCACGCTGCCATCGGTACTGCCTACGCCGGCGCCCGCCTCCGCCTCGTAAATCTCGCCCTCGCCCATGGGCCCGCGTTCATTCACAGTTTCACCGCTGCCGCCCAAGCGGGTGGGGTCGTAAATGGGCTCATAATCCGCGGTTTTCAACTGGGGCGCAGCCTTGCCCGCCGCGCCCGCGGCCGCCTGCGCCAGGCTGCTGCCGCCGTCCTTGTCGGAGCTGCCAAGTCCCGCCCCCGCGCCGGAGCCCGCCTGGCTATGCCCGCCTGTGCCTGCGCCGGGTTGGGAGCCGCTCTGGCCCGTTCCCTGCGCGCCCGCCTGCATGCCGCCCTGCCGGGCTGCCGACGCGGCCGCGCTGCGCACCATACCGGCCAGCGCCAGGGCCTGTGCGCTTGCGGAGGTTTGCCCCGTGGCGGCGGTTTGCAGGCTCGCCAGGGCCTGGGCAACGTTCCCGGCGCTCATGGCCTGCGCCGCGCTGCGCAGGCTGTCGGCCGCCGTTGCCGTGGTTGCCTTAGCGGCCGCCTGGCTCAGCTGGCTGGCCGCCGTCTTAAGCGTTTCCAGCTCGGCCTGGGCCGCCTCGCTGTTTTCATCAAGCAGCGCCTGTGCCAGGGCGTTCAGGTTCGCCGCCCTCATCGCGTCCAGCGCGTCCTTGGCCGTGCGCTGCTGCAAGCCGCTTACCTTGCGTTCGGTCGCGTCCACGGCGCTCAGGGCGTCGCGCATGTCTTCCGCGCGGCGCAGCTCGCTGGAAAGCTCTCCTAACAGCCTGCGCAATTCGGGCGTTTCCGCCTCCTTCGCATCCAGTTCGGCCGCGCCTTCGTCCAGCTTTTGCGCCTGCTTGAGCATTTCCGCATGAAACGCGGCCCTAGCCTTGATCGCCTCCGCCTGGGGGTTGGGAATAAGGCAGCTTGCGCCCAGCAGGCAAGCGCAAGCCAGCGCGCCTATCCAGGCCAGCCTTGGAATTTTTAGGCGCATATGGCGCTTCGGCTCCAGCTCGCGCAGGCTTTTCAGCGCATCGCCACGCTGCAATTGGGCCATCGGCGTATCGCATCCGTGCAGCATAACCGCCGTTTGCGCGCGCGCCTTCAGGCCCAATGCGTCCGCCTGTCTGGCCGCGTCCAGTTCCGTAATGGGCCACAGCCAGCTCACCAGGGCAAACAGCAAAGGCGTTGCCGCCAGCACTCCCAGCCCCCAGTATATCGCGCTGGGAAATACCCATAGAAAGGAGGCGATGCGCGTTAGCACCAGGCACACCATGCCGGCAAACAGCCCGTACATGGCCCATTGAAACGTTCGCTGCGCGCGCATGCGCCGCTTGACAGGCCCAAGGGCCTGTTTCAATTCACTCATGCCTTGCGTTTTCCTTTCGGTTTTCTATTCTTGCGCACGCGCATATTCAGCGCCGCAAGCCCCGTCAGCGCAGCGGACGCGACGGCTAAAAACGCCATATGGTATAGCGCGCATTGATCCAAATGCAGGTAGGGCCGCGTATTGCCAAGCGTGTAGCTAAACTGCCACAGGTGGTTTTGGAACAGCTTGGTTTGATCCTCCAACAGGGAAAACAGCCCCAGCGCCGGGCTGATGGTAAAGGAAATGGGCGTGTACTCGATCATGTGCAGCTTCTGCCCCGCAATGTTCATCGCGTCGTAGAGGTCGCCTATGCGCCTTACGTCGTGCGCCAGCGGAATCAGCGTTACCAGGCCAAGGCCAAATACCGCCAGATAGCTAACCACCGTGGCCGTTACCGTGCGCTTGAACAGCGTGGAGCAAAACAACCCCACGCAAAGCGCCGCAAGCGCCGTCAAAAGCAAAAACGCCACGCTGGTAAGCACCTGCACAAGCGTCGCCCCGCCGGTAAGCAGCACCAGGGAAAGCATGGGCATGGAGCAAAGCACCATCAGCGCCAGAAAGCCAAAGCTTTCCAGCAGCTTGCCCAGTACCAGGCGCAGCGTTCCCGTGTTGGTTACCAGCAGCAAATCCAGGGTTTGACGCTCCCTTTCGCCGCTGATGCTGCCGGCGGTCATGGCCGGGGCCACCAGCACCATCAGCCCAAATTGCAGCATCACAAGCAAAGCATAGCCAGTTACGCTCCCGCGCATATCCGACAGGGTGACGGTTTCGCCCACAAAGGGCGCATATACGGCCAGATACGCCGCAACCGCCAACAGCAGCGCATACAGCGTAAGCAAGAGCGGCGTACGGATGGAGCGCATGCGCCTGCGCGCCGAAAAGGCCAAAATGGGATTACTCATCCTTGGTCACCTCCATAAACACCTTTTCCAGGTTGAGCGGGGCGCGGTGAAAGTCCACCAGCGGCACGCTTGCGCAAAGCTGCCTGATCAGCCCGGCGGTTTGATCGTCATCGCCTTCAAAGGCCACGTTCAGCTCGTTGTCCGCCTCGCGCCCAACGCCCGTTACGCCGGGATACTGCTTAAGAAGCGTAACGGCGGCCTCCACGGCCTGCGCGTCCGCGCCGGCGGCCAGGCGCAGCCTAAGCGGCGCGTTGCCGCTCATATGCGCGGCCAACGCCTCCACCGAGCCGGAAAACACCAGCCTGCCGTGATCAATAATGGTGAGCGAGTCGCACATTTCTGAAAGCTCCGGCAGGATGTGCGAGGAAATAAGCACCGTTTTACCCAGCTCCTTGAGGGTTTTCAAAATCCCCTTCATCTCCGCCCGGGCGCGCGGATCCATGCCGGAGGCGGGCTCATCCAAAATCAACAGCTTGGGATTGTGAATGAGCGCGCGCGCCAGGCACAGGCGCTGCTTCATGCCGCGCGATAGCAAATCCACATAGCTGTCGCGCTTATCCGCCAGGTTCACCAGCTCCAGCAGGCTATCGATCATATTCATGCGCTCGCGGTAGCCAAAGCCATAGCAGCGGGCATAAAAGTCCAGATACTCCCAGCTTTTCAGCCGGTCGTACACGCCAAAAAAGTCAGGCATATATCCCATCAGGCGGTGAATCTCACGCGGCCTGGCGGCCACGTCCACCCCATCCAGCGTAGCCGTGCCGGACGAGGGCTTCATCAGGGTTGCCAAAATGCGCATGGTGGTGGTTTTTCCCGCGCCGTTGGGCCCCACAAAGCCGTGTAGTTCCCCCTCGCCAATGGTCAGGCTTAAATGATCCAGCGCCAGGAAGGAGCCGTAATAGCGGGTCAGTTCGTTCAAAACCAGCATTATTTCATCCTCCCATCCATGGTCAACACAGGCGTGTCCACATCCGCATAATCCTCGGTCGCGCCGTAGCGTTCAAAGCGCGCGTACAAATAGCCGCCGTTTAGGTAATCCTCCAGCTTCAGCGCTTCCGTTTGGGTAGTCGCCTGGCCGTTGCGGTCGCGGGTATACAGCTTGAACGCGTCCCATTCGCCGGTATGCGCATTGTACAGGCTCACCTTGTAATCATAATAGCTGTACCTGGGGGAAATATCCATGGCGCTTAGCGCTATGCCTTCGGGAAGCGCGCTCACATCAAAGGCGAAGGCCGGGCTTTGGCTCAAAGGGAAGCTTTGGTAGCGGTTGCTGGCAAGCGCCTCGCCCACGGAGGGCCTTGCGCCGCTGTCCAAAACGGCGGTGGAAACCGGGAACGCGCCGCGCAAAAACCGCAGGCTTCCATCGCTGGCAACGGGGTTGTAGCGCAGCTCCGCGCGCACCCCGCCATACTGGGCAGAGCGCTTTACCGGCTGCCCGTCAAGCATAAGCTCCAGAGCGTCCAGCCCGTCGCTGAAGGCCATGTAGAAAAACCGGCTTTCCAGGTTGAAATCCACGTTATTGAGCGCAGCGTACATCAGCCCCCGCCGGATGTTGCGCTCTGTGCGGATTTGCGCGTCCTTTTCCTTCTCGTCCGTTCCAAGGAAAACCTGGATAAAATCATACTGTGAATAATTCTGCCTGTCCTGCGCAGCCAGCAAAGCGCCGTCCTTTACCACGTCCTCGCGGGCGCGCTGGCCGGCCGGTTTCGCCTGCGGCAGGGTCGTTAGCTTCACCGTGCGGCTTTGGCCGGGCAGCAGGGCGGGTACGCTGGCAAACCCGTATTCCGAAAGGAAAATGCCCTCGCTCAGCGCAAGCTGGCTGCCATTTGTAACGGTTGCCACCAGGCTTTCGCCATCCCAGCCGCACTCGCCGGATACGCCGCTCACATCCTGCGTAGGCACATCCTGCATTACAAAGGCCTGCTTGGCCCATACCCCAGCCTTGGGAAAGGTGACGCTTGGCTGAACGCCGTAGGTGCAGGTATAGCGCAGCTCCGCCGCAGCCTCCTGGGCATTGTCGTCCGACGGCATGTAATAGGAAATGGTATTCGCAAGGTCTACCGTTCCTTCCCTGGCCCCAACGGTGAGCGCCTCGTCCTGCGCCTTGGCGGCCACCACGGCGGTAAAGCTTTGCGTCACGCCGTCCTCATCCACGGCCGCAAGGGTGTAATGCACGCCTATGGGCTCGCGCAGGGGCAACGCGCCGCTCATCAGCCATATGGCAAGGGAGGCGGCCACGGCCAGCGCCGGTACGCTCAGCCACATCCATTCGCGTTTATCCAGCTTCTTGAGCAGCGCATAGCTGCCAAAGCCCACCAAAGCTACAAATACGGCGATCACCGCCACCGGCCACAGCATCTCGCTGCCGTTGGGCACGCCCATTGCGTCCGTAATGCCGGTATCCACGTAGAAGCTGCTGTCCGAATAGCTTCCCTGCGCGCGGGCGTTGATGATGGCCTTGTAGCGGGATTGGGCGTAGGTAATCAGCATCCTTTGCCAAATCACGTTCTTCCCAAGCCAAACGTTCAGCGGCTTTTCCGAGAGCGCAAAGGAAGCCGTAATCACAAAGCCGTTCTTAACGCGGCTTACGTCCGCCAGGGGGGCCGCGCCAACGGCCTGCCCGCTTGCGCCCTTGAGCGCCACGGTGATCACTTCCTGGCCAAGCGGCTCACCCGTTACCCCAAACAGCGAGAGCAACTCGCCGGTAGGGTCGGGCGTATGGGCCAGCTCTCCCGCCGAAATACCTGTATACTGCGAAAAGAAGGGAAAGCCCGCAGCAGCCTTCGCGCCGCCGCCCACCAGCACGACGCCGCCGTCCCGAAGCCACTTGTCCAGCGCCTGCTTTTGAGCGTCCGAAAGCGCTGTCAAATCCACGCCGTCCACGGCCAGCATATCAAAAAAGCGCAGGCCTTCCGCGTCGGAGGGAAAGCTTTCCAGCGTCAGGGGAACCGTAGCCCAATATTCATTGCGCGCCAGGGCGTCCGATGTCTTGGTGATGTTCATATAGCCAAAGCCTTGCGCATCGCTGCCCATAACGCCCACAATCAGGCTGGCGGGATTGAGGAAGGCGGCGGGCTTTACCTCCTGCTGCGCAAGAATTTGCCCATCCTCCACCCATTTCACGTTATACGCCTTCTGCCGCTGGGTGAGCACCACGGGAACCGTTACGTTTACCGTGCTCCCAGCCGCTACGGTCACGGGCAGCTCGTAGCGGTCAAATTGGGTTTCGCTGCGGTTTACGTCCACAACCACCTTGCCGTCCGCATCCCCGCCGTGATTGGTAAGGCGCACGGTCACAGGCAGCCTGCGCACATAGGTAGCGTTTCCGTCATACCCCATCTCCGCCTCCAGCTCCATCCCGGACGCCGCCAGCCCCCAGGCGGGCAGCAGCATTAGGCATAGGGCCAGCGCGGCCCGTTGTAACCATTTCATTGGCGTTCCTCCTTGCCGCGCCAAAAGGCGCGCGTTTGGGATTCCTTTATGGGAACGGATGGAGGATGGTTTTTCTTCCCATAGAAACAGCTATTTCGAAAAATGCTTGTAACAAAAAACGGGCGCATGCCGCTTGCGGCCGCGCCCCAGGCCGTCGAAAAAGCTCGCCTGCGGCGATCTTTTCCGCCGAGAGTTGCGCC
>URUF01000011.1 GCA_900550955.1 uncultured Eubacteriales bacterium
CCCGGCTTTGCCGGAGGCTGTTCCCCTGGGCTCCGGACTGCGCCCCCTTTTGGGGGCGCAGGGCGCTGCGTGCCTGCTTGGCGCGGGGTGAGGGCAGCAAAGCATGTACGCCAGGCGGCAATAGGGCCGCCCCAGGGGCAGTTCCCCTGGGCTCCGGACTGCACCCCCTTTTGGGGGGCGCAGGGCGCTATGCGCCTGTTTGGTGCGGGATGGGTGCGGGAATGTATGTACGCCAGGCGGCAATAGGGCCGCCTGGCTTTTTGCCGCCGGGCCGCATACGGGCGGCCCGGCTTTGCCGGGGGCTGTGCCCCTGGGCCCCGGACTGCGCCCCCTTTTGGGGGGTGCAGGGCGCTACGCGCCTGCTTGGCGCGGGGTGGGTGCGGAAATCCGCGAACCTTTTCTATGTTGTCCTTAGCGTGCGTGAATGGTATAATGGGATTGATCGTTTCGACCGTTTCGCTGATACGCATGAAAAAGCCTGCGCCATGCCCATGCACAGGTTTCCGCTTCCCAGGCCGGGTATTTCAGCCGCCTATCCGCGGGAACCAGCGTATGCAAAGCGCAGCGCCAAGCAAAGGAGGCCGTGTCATGCTCACCACGCCTTGGGGCGAAGCTCTGGACGAAGCCCATATCCTGCCGGAATATCCCCGTCCCCAGCTGAGGCGCGACAGTTATCTCAACCTCAATGGCCGTTGGGAATACGCCGTCACGGAGGATGACGCGCCGCCCCAAACCTACGATGGTTCCATCCTGGTGCCCTTCTCGCCGGAAAGCGCGCTCAGCGGCGTGGGCCGCGCGCTCAAGCCCGGGCAAACGCTATGGTACCGCCGCGAGCTAACCCTGCCCGACGGCTTTCTGCCCCAGGGCTGGCGGCTCCTTCTGCACTTTGGCGCCGTGGATCAGGAGGCCACCGTGCTGTTCAATGGCATGGAGGCGGGCCGCCATATGGGCGGCTACAACGCCTTTGCCGTGGAGCTCACCGCCCTGTTGCAGGAAACCAACACGCTGGTTGTGCGCGTACACGACGATACGGACGCCTCCTTCCACAGCCGCGGCAAGCAGAGCAGCCGCCGGGGCGGCATCTGGTACACTCCGCAAAGCGGTATCTGGCAAACCGTATGGCTGGAGGCCGTGCCCCCGCGGTATATCCGCAGCCTGCGCATCACGCCCCTGTTTGATGAATCCGCGGTGGAAATAACGGTGCTGGCCCCCTCCGGCCTGCATTGCGAGGCTCTTGTGGACGGGCGCACTGTGCCTTTTCCCTCCGGCGAGCCCACGCGCATCCCCCTGCCGGATTTTCGCGCCTGGTCGCCGGAGGATCCTTTCCTTTACGACCTTGCCGTTACCATGGGCGAGGACCGCGTAAAAAGCTACTTCGGCATGCGCAAAACCGAGATACGCGCAGACCGCGCGGGCGTAAAACGCCTGTTTTTGAATGGCGAACCGTATTTCCACAACGGCCTGCTGGATCAGGGCTATTGGCCGGACGGCCTTTATACCGCCCCCAGCGACCAGGCCATGATTCACGATATCCAAACGGCCAAGCAGCTGGGCTTCAACATGCTGCGCAAGCACATCAAGGTGGAGCCCATGCGCTGGTACTACCACTGCGACCGCCTGGGCATGCTGGTTTGGCAGGATATGCCCAGCGGCGGCGGCCGCTACCGCTTTTCCACCGTCACTTTGCCGCTGGTCACGGGCCTGCACCGGCGGGACAGCCGTTACCGCAGCTTTGCGCGCGAATCGGCCCAGGGCCGCGTGGAATACATGGAGGAGCTGGCCGAAATGGTGGCCCAGCTCTACAACGCGCCCTCCGTTGCGCTATGGGTGCCCTTTAACGAGGGCTGGGGGCAGTTTGACAGCGCGCAGGTATGCAAAGCCCTCTCCGGCTGGGATTCCACCCGCCCCATCGACCCCGCCAGCGGCTGGCACGATCAGGGCGCGGGCGAGGTGAAAAGCCTGCACGTGTATTTCAAGCCCTACCGCTTCCGCCGCGACAAGAAGGGCCGCGCGGTCATTTTAAGCGAGTTTGGCGGCTACAACCTGCGCCTGGACGGCCACTGCTTTAGCCAATCCGATTTTGGCTACAAAAAGTTTCAAACCGCGGCCGCGCTATGGCAGGCCTATCTGCGCCTGTTTGAGCGCGAGGTGCTGCCCGCCATTCCGCGCGGGCTGTGTGCCGCGGTATACACCCAGCTTAGCGATGTGGAGGACGAGCTAAACGGTTTAATCACCTATGACCGCCGCGTTGTGAAGCTGGATGCGGACGCGCTGCGAGCGTTGAACGCACGGGTGTATGAGGCGTCGCCCAGGCGGTAGGGCGCGGCGTTTCTTCTTCGATATCCAGAGGCGATTCACCAAAGCCATGGAAAGCGCGCCCCAAACGGCGGAAGCTTTGCGGTATAGATAATAATGAAATAAGCGGCGGCGCGTCGGGCCCTTCCGCATGGAAACCCGGCGCGCCGCCAGGCAAGCCGGAGGGCCCTCCGCCCTCCGGCGGCCTTATGCGCAGCCCCAACCGCCCGCGCCCAACCCCTGCGCGCCATAGGCGCGCAGTCCGGGGGTCCAGGGGGTCACCCCCTGGCGGCGGGCCTGAGCAGGCCCACCGCATCGTAATAGCGCAGCGCGCGAACGCTCACGCCCGTGAGCGCGCTTACCTCGCGAACCGTTTTCATCGCTTGCCCTCCTTTCCATTCCAGCATAAGGCATAACGCTGCGTAAGGGTCAAGCGTTTTTGAAAAGAATTTTTGCCCCGTCAAGATGCGCGGGCGGCTCGCCTAAGCACAAAAAGGCCAGCCGGTGCAGGGGGCGGGTGCATAGCACATAAAACAGCTTGGCGTAAAACCGCTCGTCGGGATAGGTTTGGGCCTGCGCATCGGCAATCAGCACGCAGTCAAACTCCAGGCCCTTCACCACGCCCGCGTCCATCACCTGGACGCCGCCGTCAAACCGCCCGTCGCCGGGGGTTACCAGCCGCGCCTCTGGCAGCGTTTCCAGCAGGGCCGCATGCAGCTTTTTGGCCGCGCGCTCCGTTTTCGCCACCACGGCGATGCTGCGGTAGCCCTCCCGTGTCCATTCCTCCACCTGCGCCGCGATGGCCTCAAGCCTGCCCTGCTCGCCCTTAACCCGCGTAAGCACGGGCCTTTCGCCATGCCGCAGCACCGGCCTGGCCTCGCCCGCTCCCCTTACGGGATGGCGGCGCATCACGGCGAGCGCCGTTTCCATTACCTCCACGGTGCTTCGGTAGCTCACGCCCAAATGGGCAATCTGCAACGGGCATGCAAACACCTCCGTGGAAAGCTCCTCCCAGCTGCGCAGGCCCGCGCCGCCATACACGCCCTGGCACAAATCGCCCACCAGCGTAAACGCGTCGTGCCCAAAGATCTGCCGCAGCGCCTTCACCTGCAAGGGGGACGCGTCCTGCGCCTCGTCGATTACGATATGGCGCACGTCCATGCGCGCAAGCCCGTACAGGCCCTTTGCCAGCAGCAGCAGTGCGGGCAAATCCTCCTGCGCGGCGCGCCCGCGGGAGGTAAGCGGCTGCGTGGCCGCCCATACGGGGCGGTTTGCCTCGTCCCGGCAGGCCATATCCTGCCAGAAGGCCTCATACACCTTGATAAGCTCCATGTCCGCCCACTGTTCGTCATACGCCTGCCAGAAGCGCTTGGGCAGCGCGCGAAGCTCCGCCAGGCGTTCGTCGCGCGCATCCAGCAGCTTCCGGGCGCTCTCGCGCCGCTGCGGGCCGTCCGGCAGGGCGCTAATAAGCGCGTCCAGCTTGTCCCGCGCCATGGCTTCCAGCCGTTCCTCCGCCCCGTCCAGCGCCTTTTTCAGCCGCGCGCCAACCACCTTGCGCACTTCCTCCGCCCGCGCCTGCAAGGGGAAGTGCCGGAAATCCGTCAGGAAATACCGCCGGATTTCCGCTGCGGAAATCAACGCCTGCTTCCCCAAGCAGATATCCCGCGCAGGCATGCAGGTTTGCTCCCATTGCTTCAAAAACCGCTCAAGCTCGTTATACAGCCCCAGGGCTCCCTTGCGCCTGAGCACGGCGTCCCGCGCGTCGCGCTGCGCCTTGGTCATGGTAAGGCGTCCGCCCAGCCCCTCGCTTGCCTGCATGCGGGGCATGCGCTTACCCATCAGCTGGCCGCATAGTTGTGCAAAGGTCATCTGCCGTACCTCGTCCACGCCCAAATCCGGCAGCACGCCGCCAATATAGCTCAAAAACAGCGGGTTGGGCGCAAGGATCAGCATCTGCCTGGGCTCCATCGTTTTTTGTAGGCGGTACAGCACCCAGGCAGCCCTGTGCAGCGCGATGGTGGTTTTGCCGCTGCCCGCCGCGCCCTGCACGCACAGCGGCCGCGTGGGCTCATAGCGGATTACCATGTTCTGCTCGGCCTGGATGGTGGCAACCACCTCGCGCAGGCGCGCCGTAGCCGGTTGGCTGAGCGCCTCCGTCAAAAACTTTTCCTGCCCTATCACGCCGGTATCCTGCATGCCCTCCAGCCTGCCGTCCGCAATGCTGAACATGCGCTTTAGGGTGATCTCCCCGGTCATCACGCCGTCCGGCGCGGCGTAATCCACCCGTCCCACCTGGCCGGAATAATACAGGTTGGCCGTGGGGCTGCGCCAGTCCACCACGCACATGCGGCATTCCGGCGTTTTCATCATACCCCAGCGGCCTATGTACAGCGGGCCGCCAGGCATGCAAAGCCGGTTTTGCGGCGTGTCCGGCGTAAAATCCACCCTGGCAAAGTAGGGCGATTTGCCGCTTAGGCGCAGCTGGTTAAGCTCGCGCAGCTTTGCGCGCATCACCTGCTGGGCCACCTCCGCATCGCTGCTGCCGTCGTCGTTTACCATGAGGTAGCGGTCGCCGCCGTCCTCCATGCCCAGGGCGTGCTCTACCTTGAGGCGCTCCTGCGTTACAATTTCCAGGGTTTGGGTAAGATGGGCCTGTTCCTGGTCCCATTGGGCCTGATCCATTTGTGCTTCACCTCCGCTTTTTGTGGGATGCAGCGCCCCGGTTTCGTTTGCGGTTCGCGGCGCATGGGCGCGGCGGGGCAAAGCGGAAAAAAGGGATGCAAAAAGCCACCGCTGTTTTGCAAGCGGGCCAAAGGCCTGCCGTGAAGCAAAACATGCGGTGGCGCAGAGGTTTTGGCCGGAAGGGCGCGCGCTCCTGCCGGCATATCACAATCATACCGCCGCCCGGCGCCTTTGCGCGGCGCGGGCAGGGAGTATTCTTTTTCGACCTGGGACGGGGCGTTTCCTGCCGGGATATCCAAAAAATTTATGCCTGCGCGGCCTTTTTTTCCAAATAGTGCGGCCAATCCGCCCTGAGATAGTAAAACAGGAACGCAATGGAGCTCAAGGACCACGTGATCGGATAGGCCCAGAAGATCATCTGGATGTTGCCCGAGCCGCGCGCGATCAGCATAATATAGCTCACGCGGATGACGCACCAGCACACCAGCATCACAAGCATAGGCACAATCGCCCTGCCCGCCCCGCGCATAATGCCCGCGACGGAGTGGGAAAACGCCAGCAAAAAGTAAAACAGCGTAACCGTGCGCGCCTGCAAAACGCCGTAGGCCACCACCTGCGGGTCGCTATTAAACATGGCGATCAGGCGGGGCGCAAGCAGGTTGATTCCAACGCCCACCAGTTCCGCCAGCGCAATGCAGGTTACAATGCCAAAGCGCGCGCCGCGCCGCGCCCGGCCATATTCCTTCGCGCCCAGGTTTTGGCCTATGAAGGTGGCCAGCGCCAGCGCGAAGGAGTTGATAGGCAAAAAGCCGAAGCCCTCAATTTTGGAATACGCGCCGCAGCCCGCCACGGCCATGGCCCCGTACAGGTTGATGCTGGACTGCACCACCACGTTGGCAATGGCGATGATGGAGTTTTGCACCCCCGAGGGGATGCCCAGCGTAAGCACCCGCTTGAGCATGGGCCAGTTAAAGCGCACCTTCCTGGGCCACACGCGGTATACGCCTGTGGCGTGGCACAGGCGGTAAAAGCCCAGCGAAGCGCTCGCCGCCTGCGAAAGCACGGTAGCCAGCGCCGCGCCCTCAACGCCCATGCCCAAAACCGCCACAAACAGCAGGTCCAGCGCCACGTTGGTTGCCGAGGAAATGATCAAATAATACAGCGGATGGCGGCTGTCCCCCACGGCCTGAAAAATGCCCGCCGCCGTATTGTACAAAACCACAAACACCACGCCGGAAAAATAGATGCGGAAATACGCGATAGAATTGGGCAGCACGCTTTCGGGCGTGCCCATCCATATTAGCAAATGCGGGGTTAGCAGCGTGCCTACCACGGTAATGACCATGCCGGCCGTAAGGCCAAAGGCCACGGTGGTGTGCACGGCCACACGCACGTTCTGCTCGTCCCGCGCGCCAAAGTAGCGGGAAATGACCACGCTGGCCCCGGTAAAGATGCCGCTGAACAGGCCCACGAGCAAAAAAATGAGGCTGCCGGACGAGCCGACCGCCGCCAATGCGTCGCTGCCCAAAAAGTTGCCCACCACCAGCGAGTCCACCACGTTGTATAGCTGCTGGAACAGGTTCCCCCAAAATACGGGTACCGCAAAGCGTACAATATGCCGCCAAACCGGCCCTTCGGTCATCAATGTCGCCTTTTCTCCCATGAAAACCTCTCCGTACGTTTCCCGAAAAGTAAGCGGTACCGCGCAAAGCGCGCGCGGCTCCCGTTTGATTATACTCCTATTCGCGTGGTTTGCAAGGGCGGCGCAGGAGCGCTTTTCCAATTCCCCTTGCAAATGCCTTAAAAAACAATTACAATATCCATAAGGATATAAGCGCGCGGGCTTTCGCCGCGAAGGCGTACGGGCGCAGGGATATCGGGAGCAAGCCGAATACAGCCATTTGGAAACGCCGCGTCTTTGGCGTGCCAGCCGGCCCGTCAGAAGTGGCGCGCCGCTGAACGCCGTTACAATCAAAAGCCGCTTTCGATATCTGCTTGAATGAGGGGGATGCGTATGAAATACGGCATTGGCGACGTGGCCCGCACATTGGGCCTGACCCCTGCCGCGCTGCATTTTTTTGAGCGCGAAGGCGTAATCGGCCCCAAAAAGGGCGGGGCTGCGCGCCGCACCTATGGCGCGGAGGACATTATCCGCCTGATCAGCTACAAAAAGTACCGCAGCATGGATATGCCGCTGAAGGAGATTGCGCGCCAGTTTTCCCCGCAGGGCGATACCAGCCTGCGCATTGCAAAAAAGCTGACCGCCCAACGCGAGGCGGCGCTGGAAACCGCCCTGCGCTACGAGCGGCTCGCCCGGGATATCCAGTGGTTTGAGCAGGCCATCGAACGGGCCTCGGCGCAAATTGGCGTTATCGAGCTTTCCACCCTGCCGGAATGCTTCGCCCTTCTGGTGGGGCGCGACGGCTTTATCAGCCACGACCGGGCCGAGCAGGAGCGCGTGGCTGCCTGGTTGGAGCATTTGCCCGCCGTGCGTATCAGCGTGTTTGGGCAGGCCGATGGCTCCGCCTGCTTCGGGTATACGGTTTCAACCGGGCGCGCCCGCCAGCTTGGATTGGATAAAACCCCCGGCGCGGTGCGCATTATGCCGCATATCGCGCTGCGCGCCTGCCTGCTTTTGCCCTACGCCTATTACGAGCAGCCCGCCATGGCGTTTGAGGCGCTCTGGGCGCGGCTTAAGGAGCAGGGCTACCGCCAGGCGGGCATGGGCGTTGGCGTGAACCTGTGCGTGGAGTGCGGCGGCTCCCAGCGCGACACCCTTTGCGAGGTATGGCTTCCCGTTGATTGAGGATTTTGGAAAAGTTGATAGAATTTTTGGAAAACCCTCTTGCATCCAAAGCCGCTTTCGGTTGTAGAATGAACGCATTGGATTGACTAGAATTCGTCAATCTTACCTACACCATCAATAGGCAGGAGGATTCACACATGAAAAAGCTTCTTTCACTGCTCCTGTGCGCGGCGCTGCTGTGCATGGGCGGCTCCGTAGCCATGGCGGCCGCGGGTACCTACACCGGCGTTGGCGACAGCCAGATCGGCGGCCCCGGCTCCATCGAGGTAAGCGTGACCGTTGACGGCAACGGCGCCGTAACCGATGTAACCGTTACCAAGAACGGCGACACCGAAGGCATCAGCGATCCCGCCGTGGCCACGGTTCCCGGCCGCATCGTGGAATTGCAGACCGCCAACGTGGACGGCGTGTCCGGCGCTACCATGACCAGCGACGCCATCAAGCTGGCCGTGCTCAACGCCGTGGAGCAGGCCGGCCTGGACATGGAGGCCTGGAACGCCAAGAAGGAAATCGTTGTGGAAAAGGCCGCCGACGTTGAGCTCACCGCCGACGTTATCGTAATCGGCGCGGGCGGCGCGGGCCTGGCCGCGGCTGTGCAGGCCAACCAGAACGGCTCCAGCGTAATCGTTGTGGAAAAAATGGGCAAGGTAGGCGGCAACACCATCCTGGCCGGCGGCGCGCTCAACGCTGTGAACGACCGCAGCGAGCAGGCCATCGCCTACAACGACAGCGTTCAGTGGCATTACCAGCAAACCCTCTCCGGCGGCGATTACCAGGGCGACCCCGAGCTGGTGCATACCCTGGTGAGCAACGCCTGGGACGGCGTGCAGTGGCTGATGGACCTGGGCATGCAGTTCCAGGATGATACCGCCGGCCTTTTCACCGTGACCGGCGGCCTGTGGCCCCGCGCCCACAAGCCCGTTGAGCCCCTGGGCCGCGGCTTCTTCACCACCTACACCTCCTACATCGACAGCCATGACGGCGTGGACGTAATCTTCAACACCCGCGCCACCGAGATCACCGTGGATGAAAACGGCCGCGTGAACGGCGTGATCGCCACCGGCGAAACCGGCAACACCGTAACCCTCAAGGCCAACAAGGGCGTTGTTGTGGCCACCGGCGGCTTTGCCAAGAACGTGGAGCTGCGTCAGGCCTTCAACATCCAGTGGGCCGACCTGGGCGAAAGCATCAAGTCCACCAACCATGAGGGCGCTACCGGCGACGCCATCAAGATGATGATGAAGCTGGGCGCGGACTTTGTGCAGATGGGCAACATCCAGCTGCTGCCCCTGGGCGACCCCGTAACGGGCAGCCTGTCCGGCAACATTGAGCACGACGTGGAAACCCGCATCTTTGTAAACAAGGAAGGCAACCGCTTCGTAAACGAGGGCGGCCGCCGCGACGATATGACCAACGCCCTGTTTGCGCAGACCGATACCACCATGTTCATCGTTATGGATTCCGATACCTATCCCACCGGCGATGAGCTCAACAACTTTGGCGAAACCGCCAACCAGCTGGTGGAGGCCGGCCGCGCCTACAAGGCCGACACCCTGGAGGACCTGGCCGCGCAGATTGGTGTGCCCGCCGATGCGCTGGTAGCCGCCGTGGCCGAGTTCAACCGTCACGCCGAGGGCGGCGACCTGGCCGGCCAGCCCGACGAGTTTGGCCGTACCCTGTACTCCACCCCCATCGATACCGCGCCCTTCTACGCCGCGGCCCGCGTGCCCACCGTGCACCACACCATGGGCGGCGTGCGCATTAACGCCTCCTGCCAGGTGATTGACGAAAACGGCGAGATCATCCCCGGCCTGTATGCGGCTGGCGAGGTAACCGGCGGCATCCATGGCAGCAACCGCCTGGGCGGCAACGCGCTCACCGATACGGTCGTGTTTGGCCGCATCGCCGGCGATAGCGCTTCCCAGGGCAAGTAAGCCTGGAACTAACAATCCTTATATAGAAACGACGCGGGAGGCGACTGCCTCCCGCGTTCAGACTGTCGATAAACCTATAGGAGGTTTGGAGGGCCGCAGCCCTCCAAGTGTAATCCGGCCCCAGCGACATGCGCGGTGGGGCCGGAAGCCTTGCGCAGCAAGGTTTCCTTACGACGTTCGCCGCCCGGCGAGCCGTAGGCGAGTAGGCGAACGGCGCAAATCTCGGCGGAAAAGATCGCCGTAGGCGAGCTTTTTCGACGGCCTGAAGCCCGGACGGAATACCGTCCGGGCTTCTGCGCATTGGCTTTTCCTATTTTATTGAAGGCCCAGGAGCATTTCCATGAGCGCGTTCACGCCCTGTTCCTCCTGCCCGCTCTGCGCGGTGAGGGTGAAAATCAGCACGTTGTCATCCTTGGGCAGATAGGCCTGCGCGCCGCTCATGCCAACGCCCACAATAACGTACTCGTAAGAAAACATCATGGGCTCCCAGTCGCCCACCGTATACACGGCGGGTTCATCCAGGAAGGTAAGGCTTTCAAGCTGAGAGGAAAGCTCGCTCTTGAACGTATCGGAAACGGAAAGCAGCGCTTCGCTCGTTACGCCCTTCATGCCGCTCCTGCAAATCACATTGATGTTGCACGTGTAATCCGCGCTCATCAGGATAACCATGCCCAGCTGTTCAATTTGGGGCCTTGCGCTCTCAACCATCCGCTGAAAGGTCTCGTCCTCAATCGTTTCAGCCGTCTTGAGCATATCCGCCATATTCTCCTTGCTAAGCACCGTCCAGCCCTCGGGGCAGGGAAAAGCGAAGCGCCCGTCAGGATCGGTATAGCCAGCGCCCTCCGCCAGGCCAAGCGCCGGCAGGCAGGCAAGCATCACAGCCACAACCAACAAAAGTACCCTTTTCATGAAAAAACCTCCTTCATTCTATGAAATGCAGTTTCCCTTATAGCCATTCCGCGGGATGCACGTAAAGCGTATCCGCGTTATCGCCGTCCACATCCATCACCATCAGCGCCTTCTCGCCCTGGATGCGCTTCGCCTCAGGCTTTTGCGTGGCCATTACAAACGCCGTGCCCACAACCTCCACATTGAACTCGCTCATCAGGTCGATCATGCCCTTGGCCGTGCCGCCGGCCTTAAGGAAGTCATCCACAATCAATGTGCGCTGGCCCTCCTTTACGGCGCGCCTGCTCAGGCTCATGGTTTCAATATGGCCGGAGGAACCGCTCACATAGCTAATGTTTACCGCCGAGCCCTCATACACCTTGCTGGCCCTGCGGGCTATCACCAGCGGCACGCCCAGCGATTGCGCGGCCATCAGCGCCACGGGTATCCCCTTGGTTTCCATGGTGAGCACAAAATCCGGCGCGGCGTCATAAAACTCGCCCGCGATAATCACGCCCATTTTGCGCACAATCTCCGGCATGCTCAAAATATCGCTCAGGTACAAAAAGCCGCCCGGTAGCAGCCGCGCGGGGGTTTGCAGCTCCTCGCACAGCCCGGAAAGGAAGGCCCTAGCCTCCTCCCGCGGCATGTAGGGGCGAAAGCGAACGCCGCCCGCCGCGCCTGTAACCGTATCCAACCGGCCCAGGCCAAAGGTTTTAAAAACATCGCGCAGGATATCGATATCCTCGCTCAGCGTGGATTTTGCAGCCCCGAACATTTCGCAGAAGTGGGACAGCGTATAGATTTGGTTCGGCGAGGTGGTCAGCAGCCTGGTTAGCGCCGCCATTCGCTCGTTGCGCCGTATACGTTCCATGCGAACCCCTCCTTGCTTTACAGCTTGATATCTTGTACAGTATATCATATACACATGAATCTTTCCAGCGTTTTTCCATCCGAACGTTCGTAAAAATTGTATTTTTCCTGTGTATCTTTTTACGGCGGAATCCTTTGACGCCTTCCAAATTTTTTCCCCTTTTTTTCGATTTCGATATTGACAAAAGAAGGTTTTGGCGTTATGATAATACCCGTCGCCGCGGTATGCGGCCGGTTCGCGGGGGAGCATAGCTCAGCTGGGAGAGCATCTGCCTTACAAGCAGAGGGTCACAGGTTCGAGCCCTGTTGTTCCCACCATCATTCAAGTGGCCCGGTAGCTCAGTTGGTTAGAGCGCCAGCCTGTCACGTTGGAGGTCGAGGGTTCGAGCCCCTTCCGGGTCGCCATCTTTCGCCTTGGTAGCTCAGTCGGTAGAGCAGCAGACTGAAAATCTGCGTGTCGGTGGTTCGATTCCGCCCCAAGGCACCATGTGTGCGGTAGTAGCTCAGTGGTAGAGTGCCACCTTGCCAAGGTGGATGTCGCGAGTTCGAATCTCGTCTACCGCTCCACACACGGTGCCATAGCCAAGTGGTAAGGCGAAGGTCTGCAAAACCTTTATTCTCCGGTTCAAATCCGGATGGCACCTCCACCTCATCACCTCTATGGTTGATACAAAAAAGCCGCTGTTAAGCAGCGGTTTTTTTGCATATGGGGAAAGTAAGTGGTCCCTTATTGCCATTTGCTTGCCGCGGCGCTCGCTTCCGAAGAAGTAGCCTGCCTTTTCTGCCCGCATGGCTGCTCTTTGCAGCCTGCGCGGGCAGTTCTTCCCCATCAGAACAGGAAAGCTTCTATAATTATACCAAAGGGCCTATCGCCAAGAGAAGAACTGCGATAGGCCCTTTTTTCAATAAACCGCATTCACAAGCGCAAGGCATTCCCAACGTTCGGCGGCGCATTCGCAAGATAAACCCTATTGCGTATCGCCGAAAAGAGGAGATTCTGCACTAACGAGTATACCCCATTTCCTACACCTTGTCAAATTTTTCTTTGCTGGCTTTCACGTATGGAAAACCGTAACCGCCCGATTTAGCGCGCCTGGCGATAAGCCGTCAGTTGCGCCGTCACGTACTGAAAGGAGGAAAGGCTATGTCCAGAAGAGGCGAAAACATTTATAAAAGGAAAGACGGCCGTTATGAGGGCCGCTATGTGACTGGAAGAACCCTTGATGGCAAAACGCGTTTTGGATATGTATATGCCCATAGCTATTCAGAAGTCCGGCTTGAATTGATGCGGAAAAAGGTGGAACAGGCCAATATCCCGGCCGCGCCATCCCTTTTTGGGCATGGGCTCTATGGCGAATGGCTTGAGCATTGGCTCGATGCGGAGATTCGCCCAAACGTAAAGCAAAGCACCTATGCCAATTACCGCAGCATTCAGCGCCGCCTGACGGATGGGCTGGGAAGCCAGCCGCTGCGCACGCTGGCGCAGGAGGATATACAGACCTTTCTGAATATGCCAGAGATCCAGGCGCTTGCCAGCACCACGCGCCACGGTATCCTGCGAATGCTGAAAAGCTCGCTGCAAGCCGCCAAAGAAAACGGGATGCTCGCAAAAGACCCATGCGCCGCGTTCCGCCTGGCGCACGAAGCGGCAGCCGAGCAGCGCGTATTAAGCATACGCGAACAGAAGCTTTTGACCCTGGCGGCCATTCGCGCAAACGAGCTGCCCGTGCTGATAGGGCTTTATACCGGCATGCGCGTTGGCGAAGTCTGCGGTCTAAAGTGGAGCGATATCGACTGGCAGGAATCCATTGTTACCGTTCAACGTACAGTGCTGCGCTGCGCGCGCGTCGGTCCGCATTCATCGGGAACGGAAGTCATCGTCAGCGCCCCAAAATCTTCGGCCTCGCGCCGCATATTGCCTGTTCCCGCCTTCCTGATGCGGCTTCTGCTGGATCTGCGCGGGCCGGATGTGGCAGTGGGCTTCATTTTTGGCTCCCCCTCAAAGGCATGCGAGCCAAGGCTTTTGCAGCTTCGCTTGGAAAGGCTGATTGCTTGCTGCGGCCTGGACGGCGTACATTTTCATACGCTTCGGCATTCCTTCGCCACGCGGCTGTTGGAAATGGGCGTGGATTTCAAAACCGTCAGCCTGTTGCTGGGGCATAGCTCTGCCAAAATCACGCTGGATTTCTATGCGCACGCAACGCTTGAGCAGCGCCAGCGCACCATCCGGCGGCTGGAGACCCTTGCCCGCTAAGGATAAGCCGTCACAAGCCGTCACCGGCCGCCGCCGCCCCTTTTGCAAGGCCGCTTTCGCGCAAGTTCAGCATAGGGTTTATATTGCGAAAACCCCATCAGTTCATCGGAAAGGAGGAATCAAGGAGGGAAACAGAATTCATGAAACGGTTACTACACCTGTTGGCATGCATGGGATTGGCCGCGTGCCTATCGCTCTTACCTGTCCTTGCCCTGGCGGCTTCCGCGCCGGCGCTTGGCAAAACAGCGACCCCTTTGGACAAAAACGATGAAACCGCCGTAACGCTGACCATTGGCGCGGATCAAACAAAAACGGTATCCTCCGTCGTATTCGTTTTGGACAAATCCACAAGCATAGCCGTGCGCGATGAGGCGCTGAAGATGCTTGCCGAGCTCAAAACGCGCGCCGGTGAAAACCGCATCCGCGCTGGCGCGGTCGTCTTTAATAAGGGAACCGATGCCCGCGTTGCGCTTGCCGGTTTGGACGACGCCCAATATGCGCGCCTGGAAAACCTCATGCGCCGCGAGGTCACAAGCGGCACCAATATTGAGGCTGGCCTGCGCGCCGGTATCGAGATGCTCCAAAACGACGGCGCATCCGCCGCCGGCGATAAGCACCTGGTGCTTGTAAGCGACGGCGTTACTTACATGTGGGGCAATCCTCCCGTTTCCCTGTATTCCGAGGTGGATCCCGACAGAATTTCAAAATTCTGGGCTTCCCCCTCTGTGGTGGGCTTCTACCCCATTGGAACCGATACATCATACATCGCCTCGCTGGACAATATGGCTGAATGGCTTCGGAAGCATTCCGAAGCGCTGGACAATCTAATCGGCAGCTACGCGTGCGCATACGGCGCGGGCGATAACCCCGAAAAGAAGGTTTCCTACAGCATTACCAAGGATTATTGCTGCCTGGACGCCGCCGTATACAAAACCGCCTTGGCGTGGCAGACAGCCGTTCAAAACGGCTATCGCTGCTATGTCTATGCCTCGGACAAATATACCCAAAAATATCCCTTTGCCCCGCGCTTTATAAAGGGCCTGTCCGCCATCGGCGGCTCCAGCGTCAGCTTTTCGGATAAGGAATCGAATGTTTCGGGCATGTTTGACAATGTCAAAAGCGCCATCCTCTATTCAATCGCAAAGGGCTCCGTTACCGATGTTATCGGCAGCAGCTTTGATCTGAAAGACTTGGACACGATTGGCATGTCTGTTGGCGGAAAGGCGCTTACCGGCGTGGTGGACGCCGCCAAAAACAGCGTTTCCTTTGATGACGGCAAGTATGTGGTACATTACGTTTCCGGCAAGGAGGAAAAGCTCGTTTGGAACATCCGCACGCCGGTTGCGGCGGCAAGCCCTATTACGCTGCGCTATACGCTCAAGCTTGCAAGCAAATCCTCTGCCCCGGGCCACTACAAGGTTCCTACCAATGAAAGCGCTGTGCTCAGCTATACCGGCAGCGAGGATGAAACCGTCAGGCAGAGCGTCTTCCCCAAGCCCGAGGTTTCCTACGACGTGGCCGCCGCCCTGCCGCCCAAGACGGGCGATGCCACGCCGCTTGTAGCGGCCTTTGGCGGCTTGTCCGCCTCGGCGCTTGCCGCCGCCGTCATTTTCCACAGGAAGCGCCGCAGGTCATAGCACGGCCTTTCCCGCGCTTTCCACGATGCGGCCGCATCGCTTATGCAGCCGGTTTTCCGCTATGCCGTGTCTTTTGAAAGAGCCGCTGTTTCCAATCAATGCCGGCGCCGCTTTGCCCGCGCCCGTTGGTTGGGCCAAGCGGCTCTTTTTTCTGCTGGCAAATCCCCGTCGGGGAGCGGCTATCCCTTATGGCCTATGCTTCCCTCCCCGCTCCTTCCCTCCTTTTGGGCGCTGTCCAGCATGCATTATAGCGCTGCAAGTCAAGTACCCGGCCGGAGAAATTTGCTTGTTGACAACGCCTACCGCCTATGCTATATTGTACGTAGTTACTCATTGCCATAGTGAATTGATGAAAGAGAGGAAGGAGGTTTTATTTTTCATCATATCAGAAATCTGATAACTTATATCATAAGAGATACGCCTTCACAAAAGCTTTGGAAAGGAGCATTTTCATGAAAAAATTCTTGGCTATCCTAACTGCTACCGTACTGCTGATGAGCCTTTGCCTGGGGATGACCGCCTGCGCGGAAGATCTTTCCGGCACTGTTACCATGTGGTCCTTCCCGCTTTCCTCCGACGACGCGGCCATGTTTGAGCCCATCATCCAGGCCTTCAACGAGCAGTATCCCAATGTGACCATCGATATTCAGCACCTTCCCTGGAGCGGCCGCTATGAAAAAATGCTGACGGCCATCGCGGGTGGGGAAGCGCCCAACGTCGTCTATCTGAACGATTTTCAGGTTCCGCTTTTCGCCGCTACCGATAACCTGATGCCGGCGACCGATCTGTACACGGAGGAAGAACTGGCCGCCATGTATACCGAGGGCTCTTTGCATGCGCTCAGCTACAACGGCGTCGTGTACGCCCTGCCCATCCTGCAAAACTCCCTTGGCTATATGTACAATGTAGACCTGTTTGTTGAGGCCGGTTTGGATCCCGACAATCCTCCCGCCACCTGGGATGAGCTCAAGGAGGCCGCCCAAAAGCTTACCAAGACGGATGCAAACGGCGAAATTGTGCAGGCCGGCATCCGCTACGACCTCAACCGTCCCTCGCCCATCACCAGCCTTATGAACTTTGTATGGCAGGCGGGCGGCAACATTCTGGACGAAAACAACAACGTAATCATCAACAGCCAGGAAACCGCGGACGCGCTTGATTTTATCAAAAGCCTGTTTGACGAGGGCTATATCCAAAAATCCAACATGACCGGCGGCGGCTTCGAGTTCGCTTCCGGCAAGGTGGGTATCGAGCTGGACGCCGAGCCCTCCAAGGTCACCCAGGTGGCTAACGCCAACCCCGACCTCAATTTCAAGGTAGGCCCCATCCTGACCGGCGAAAAGAAAATCGGCTACGTGACCGTCGGTTCGTATGCCATGTTCTCCAAAGCGGATAACCGCGAAGCGACCATCGCCTGGGTCAAATTCCTGACCAACAAGGAGAATACGCAGGCCATTCTAAGCAAGGCCGGCTTTGCTTCTCCCCGTAAGGACATCAACTCCGCCGATTACCTCACCGACGAACGCCTGGCCTACATCGCCTCCCAGGCCGAGTGGGCCACCGGCACCGGCCCCATGAATACCCATTATTCCGAGATCCTAGAGGTTCTGGGTTCGGAGTTTAACTCCATCCTGCTGGGCATCAAGTCCACGGAGGATGGCCTGAAGGAGGCCCAGAGCAAGATCGAAGCGCTCATGGCCGAGTAAACCGCGCGGCCGGGCGCGGCGCGGTTTGGCCGCCGTGCCCGGCCCCTCCTTTGCAAACAACGTAAAAGAAGGGAGAAGCAAAAAGCGTTATGAAGCGAATAGGCGTTGTTGGCCTTGGCCTGAACAATCCGTATTTCTATGCGCCCCTGCTTAAGGAGCTTGGCGCTTCGGTATGCTTTGTTTGGGATTATACGTTAGAGAACGCGCGCGCCTACGCCGGGCGCTTCGGCTGCGAGGTTGTCAGGGATATCGCCGCATATCCCGACGTGGACGGCGTGCTGGTGGACAGCCAAAACTGCGATCATATCCCGTTGGCCCTGCCGTTTATCAAGCGCGGCATCCCCGTCTTTTTGGAAAAGCCGCTTTCCCACAGCGCGGAGCAGGCGCTGGCATTTTTGGAGGAATACCAAAACGCCAAGGTATTCTCCCTAAGCCCCCTGCGGCTTGCGCCTACCTATATTCAAATGGCAAACGACGCGGCCCAAACCGGCGAAAGGGTCGTCCGCTGCCATGTAACGGTATACCATACCATGAAATTCTTTTTGGAAAACCCGGTCAAGCGCTGGCATGACGACCCCGCCAAAAGCGGCGGCATGCTCACCGATCTTGGCATCCACGCGGTGGAGCTTCTTAATATGTTCATGAAAAAGCCCGTTGCGCATATCGCCGGCGTTTCCACCAAGTGCTGCTATCCCCACGCGCGGTGCGATGATAACTACGCGCTTACGCTTATCTACGAGGACGGCTCCATAGGCACCATTTCCCTGCTTTGCGCAACGGACCGCACCGATTATGCCGTTGAGGCAATCACGCCCACGCACGCCTTCATCAACAATATGGATAATGAATATACCGGCCGCCCCGAATGGAACGTTGATAACGCCTACGGCGGCTTTCAAGGCACAATGGAAGCCTTTTTGACCATGATTGATACCGGCAGGCCGCCTGTTTCTTTTGAGGAAACCAAACGCAATTTTGAACTGCTCGCCAGAATGAACCAGGCGCTGGCCAACAAGTAAGGAGGTTGTTCTAATGGAAAAATACCGCGCGGCAATCGTAGGCCTTGGCAGGATTGCCTGGACGCTTGAGGACGATGTGAAACGCGACCATCCCTGCACCCACGCCGGCGCCCTGGCGCAGCTTGAGGATGTTGAGCTGGTAGCCGGGGCCTCGCGCGGCGAGCAAAGCGCCAAGGCCTTCCAGGAGCGTTTTCATACCCGCAAGGCCTATACCAATTACCTTGAAATGGTGCGCGAGGAAAAAATCGATATCGTGGGCGTGTGCACCAATCCCGAAACGCACGCGCAAATCGTAGTGGATTTGGCAAACGCGGGCGTAAAGGGCATCCTTTGCGAAAAGCCAATCGCGCTCTCCCTTGAGGACTGCGACCGCATGCTCAAAGCTTGCCAGGCCAACGGAACCATTCTTATGACCATGCATAACCGCCGCTTTAACGCCCTGTACCGCTCGGCAAAGGCCCTGATCCAGCGCGGCGAAATTGGCGATATCAACGCCGTCATAGGCATTTGCGAGGGCTGCAAGCCCAATAAGAACTGGCAGTCCGAGTTTGAAGGCCCGCTTCTGCACGACGCGACGCACCTGTTTGATATCATGCGCTACCTGTTAGGCGACGTGGAGTGGGTGCTCAGCGACGTGGAGCGCGCCAAGCCCACAGATCGCGTTGAAGACGCCGCCTATTCCATCATGCGTTTTCGAAATGGCGTCTATGGAACCACGCTTGTAAACGAGCGCACCGATTATATGCGCTTTGAGCTGGAGGTGCAGGGCTCCAAGGGCAAAATGCTGCTCTATACCAACGAGGCGTACCTTTGGAAATATGAGGACAGCAAATATGCCAGCCATTTCAAGGAGCTTGTACAGGTTCCCTATCCCAAGGCTACCGCCAAGCTTTACGCCTATGTGGAGGCCTACCGCGAGCTGATTGGCTGCATGCGCGCCGGCCGGCAAAGCCCTACTTCCTCCGGGCTGGATGGCCGCGCCGCGCTGGAAATGATCATGGCGATCTATGAATCCAAACGCCGCGGCTGCCAGCGGGTCTATATGCCGCTGCCCGGCGAGCCATCCTCTTTGGTACGCGGCATTGAAGAAAACGCATTCTGATAAAGGAGGCGCCGCCAAATGAAAAACGCGTTACCCAAGAAGCGGCGCAGCGCCGAGAGCGGCTTCTGGTTTGTTTTGCCCTCCGTAATTATCCTGGGCGGCTTTGGCCTTGCGGTTACGGCCGCAAACCTTTGGTACAGCCTGCAAAGCTGGTCCGCCCTGTCCGCGCCCAAGTTTGCCGGGCTTAAAAACTACCAGCGCTTCTTCTCCGACGCTATCGCGCTGCGTTCCCTGTCCAATACGCTGCAATACGCGCTGATGTATGTATTCCCTACCATCGTCCTTTCCCTGCTGCTGGCCATGATGCTCAACCACAAGGGCAAGCTTATGTCGTTTTTCCGTTCTCTGTATTACGTGCCGGTCATCACCTCATATGTGGTGGTCATCGTGGTATGGCAATGGTTTTTTGACTATGATATCGGCCTGTTCAACAGCATTTTGGGCAGCTTTGGCATTGCCAAGGCGCCCTGGCTGCTGGATCCCAACTGGGCGATGCCCTCGCTGGTGCTGTTATCCATCTGGAAAAACTGCGGCTACACCGTGCTCATGTTTATGGCTGGGCTGCAAACGGTGGATACCAACCTGTACGAAGCCGCCGCCATTGATGGAAGCGGCCGGCTGAGCACATTCTGGCATATCACGCTCCCGCAGATCAAGCCCACCACCACGCTGTGCGTGGTCATGGTTACCACCTGGTCGTTCCAGATGTTTGTGCAGCCCTATCTGCTCACCAAGGGCGGTCCCGATTATTCTACCATGACCGTTACCTACTACCTGTACCAGCAGGCGTTTTCCTCCTATAACATTGGCTATGGCAGCGCAATCGCGGTCGTCAGCGTAGCGATCTTCCTGCTGATAACCACGCTGGAAAAGCGCATTCTTCGCGAGAGGGGGTAAAAAGATGGAATTTGGCATTTCCAAAACGCGAGACCTTCGCAAGGCCCTCCGCATTCTGGTACTGGCGCTTGTTGGCGTAACCGTTGTTTTTCCGTTTTATATCCTCCTTATCGAGGCGCTCCATCCCAATCTGGTTACCATGCCCTATCCCGTTGAGCTGTGGCCCCGGGAAATCAGCCTGAGCAATTACGCCTATCTGTTCCAGAAGAACCCTATCGGGCGCTGGACGTGGAACAGCGTCGTCATCGCCGTTGGCACCAGCCTGTTCCAGGCCGTGCTGTGCTCCATGGCCGCCTATGGTTTCGGGCGCACGCGGTTCCGCGGCAGGAAGGCGCTGCTTTCCCTAACGATGCTTCTCTTGGTGATCCCCATTCAAACGCGCGTCCTGCCGTTGTTCATTATCTTTTCGGAAGTGAAGCTGCTTAACACCTACTGGGCCTGGCTGCCGTTCTTCTCGGATGCGTTTGGCATTTACCTGCTTATGCAGTACATGCAGGCCATCCCCATGGACTTTGACGAGGCCGCCAGGATTGATGGGGCCAGCCTGCTGCGCACCTACTGGAATGTGATTCTGCCCCAAACCAAGCCCGCTCTGGTGGTGCTGGTCACATTTAACTTTGTAAACCAATGGAACGATTTTCTCTATCCCCTCATCGTAACGCGCAGCGATAGGATGTACACCCTTCAGCTCGGCCTGTCAAACATCTTCTCATCCGCCGCCCGCGGCGAAAACGGCGGCATGGGCGTCGCGCTTGCCGGGGCGGTTATCTCGTTCCTTCCCACGCTGTTGATTTACGTTTGCTTCCAAAACAAAATCATCGATGGTATGAATATTTCGGCAGGTGTTAAAGGATAAAGAATCGAATTTTTTCTCAAAACCCAAAATGAAGCAAGGAGCGCAGCCGCATGTCGCGAAAGAAAAACAACACTACGCTGGTAAGAGAATATATACGAAATCTGATCGTGAGCCAGGGGCTTAAATCTGGCGATATGCTGCCATGCGAGGGCGATATTGCCGCCGCCTTGGAAATCAGCAAAAGCTGTGTCAGGGAAGCGACGCACGCGCTGGAAAGCATTGGCCTTATCGAAATCCGGCACGGGATCGGGCTTGTTCTGCGCGATTTTAACCTGGATGCGATTGGGGATATCTTTGATTACAGCTTTGTGCTGGATCCAAGCATCGTGTTGGACCTTTACGACCTGCGCAGGCAGCTGGAAAGCTCGCTGATGCCGCGCATCGTTGAGGAGGTACAGGAAACGCATCTCAAGCGCTGCGAGGAAATCCTTGCGGAATGGGAAAAGCTGGCCGATGCCGAATCGCCCACCTATGAGGTGGACGGCCAATTTCACGAAACGCTGTATTCCGTGGTAGGCAACCGCATGCTCACCACTCTATGCCATATTTTCTGGACAACGTTCCGCGATCTTGAGGTAAACGAGCTTCTTCGCCGTGGGCAGCCCATGACCGTTGAGGGCACGCGCAAAACCATTGACGACCACCGCCGCATTTTGGCCGCGGTACGCTCCCACGACGGCGCGCTGGCCTCCAGGCTGATGTACGACCATTTTGCCAAGATTGAACGTTTATCCATGGAAAAGAAGCAATAAGCAAATCGGAGGAAAAAAAGTTGAAGGACATTCAAGATATTCGCGGCGTGATTCCCGCAATGATGACCTGCTTTGATCAAAACGGGGCATTCGACGAAGCCAGGCAGCGCGGGCTCACAGAGTTTTTAATCGGCAAGGGGGTCGATGCGCTCTACCTTACCGGCAGCACCGGCGAAGCCTTTTTGATGGACGCCTCGGAGCGCTGCGCCGTGGTGGAGGCCGTGACCGGCCAGGTGAACGGACGTATCCCGCTTATTGTGCATGTAGGCGATATCGGCACCCAAAAATCCATCCGCCTGGCCGAGCACGCCTACAAGGCCGGCGCGGACGCGCTTTCCTCGGTGCCCCCATTCTACTTCCGTTTTTCTGAGGACGAGATTTTTGCCTACTATGAGGCGTTAAGCAACGCGACCCCCCTGCCCATGATTATCTACAACATTGCGCTGGCGGGCGCGGTAAGCGCGGATTGCGTTAAGCGCCTTGCCGCCCTGCCGAACGTAAAGGGCATGAAGTACACGCTTCCCACGCATCACGAAATCATGCGGCTGAAGCGGGAGCTGGGCTCCTCCTTTATGATCTATTCCGGCTGCGATGAAATGGCCATGTCCGGGTTTGCCTTTGGCGCGGACGGGATTATCGGCTCGTTCTACAACGTCATCCCGGAGATCTTTTTGCAGCTTGCGCAGGCGATGAAGGAAAACGACCTGGCGGCGGCGACGGAATGCCAGCGGGTCGCGGACGCTATCATCCTTTTCGTGCTGGAGTTCCCCTATTTCTCCGCAATGAAAAAGATGCTGCAATGGATGGGACACGACTTTGGCTATGTGCGCTCGCCGTTCGCCAGGCTGAACGGCGAGCAGGAGCAGCGGCTGCTCGACGGCCTGAAGGCCATCCGCGCCCAGTACGGAACGCATGGCCTGGAAGCGCTTGAAGCGCTGCCGGAAAAGCCATAACGCATACAAAAGAACCCGGCCGGTTTCCCGCGCCCCTTCCGGGGCTTGCGGGAAGCCGGCTTTGCATATGCCCTCCGCTGCGCCCGCAGGCGCTGCTTGAGCAACAAAAAAGCGGGCGTTCTTACAGCCTTTCAACGGCTATAAGAGCGCTCGCTATGGTTCTCTCGAATAGGAAGGGAAAAGTTTTCCTTCCCCTTTTGCAGTAGGGTCGGGTGTTTCCTCAACATACGCAAAGATGCCGGCCAGTTCGGGCTCTGCCTCATCAATAACCCGCTGCCGCGCAACCTCGATGGCGGCGGCTGTGGGCCCGTGCGTGGCCGTGGGCGATTTCTCGGGCGTGAGAGCCGCCTGCGAGAAGGGGTTCTCCGCTTGGAAAGGCGCGGACATGGCCTATGGAACCGGCACGGACGACTTGAAGTCCACGGGCAGCCTATTGCTGCCATGCCGGGGCACGATTCCGCTAAGCTTCCTTTCCGCCATATCTTCCGCGGCCACATAGGTCAATGGCACGTTCGGGTTGTTGATATTTTATTCCTCAAGATCTTTTTTCTCATTGGAGCAGGCGTCTTTAATATCCTGGCAAATGGCGCTGCCTATGTCGGCGGCCATGCGGCCCACCGCCTTGCCGCTAATGTCCAGAATCTCGCCCTCTGTGGTATGCAGCTCCACCTGGCAGTCCGTCCCGATTGTGGCAAGCGCCGCCGTTAACATGGCCCAAGGCGATGCCGCAAGACCGATGACGGCGCTCACGATGCCCACGTTCAGTGGGAGATTGATGATGGTTTCCCCGTCCTTCTTGAGCATCACCCTTGCGATATTGCCCTTTTTCACAAGCTCCTTGATCTGTTCGACCGTTTTTTCCGCTTCTTGTTTCAGTTCTTCTTCCGTCATGGTTTTTCGCGTCCTTTCCAGTTTGGCGTCAAATTTGGTTATACCGCAACTTCCAAGGAAAGCATAGCTGCTTATTGTTCATCGAAAGTGAACGGAATGTGAATGGCAGATTAAAGCGAAGGGGCAATTTATGAAATCCTGATGCGTACAGTAAATAAACTTCCCACGCCGGGAGTGCTTTGCACAGAGATGATACCACCCAGCAAGTCGATGATCTTTTGAACCAGCGCCAGCCCCAGCCCGTTGCCTTGGGTGACGTGGGAGGTATCCGCCTGATAAAATTGCTCAAGGATATGCTGGATGGATTTTTCATCGATCCCGCAGCCGGTATCCTCCACCGATACCACGGCGAAGTCCCCCTCCTGCCGGGCGGAGATGCGGATGGCCCCGCCGTGTGGCGTGAATTTCAGCGCGTTGCTGATCAGGTTGTTCCATACGATGTCCAATAGCTCCTCGTCGCTGTTGACGATGACGTTCTGATCCAGCTCCGCCTCCACCTCAATGGCCTTTTCCTCCCATATCTGCTCAAAGGCGATGGCGCAGCGGCTGATCTGCTCGCTTAGATTGTATGGCTTTTTGTTCGTCAAAATCTTTTGGTTTTCCAGCCGGTTGAGCTGCAATATGTTGGAAACCATCACGCTTAAACGCTGACAGGCGTTTGCAATCTTCCCGGCACACTCCCGCTTCTCCTCATCGCTCAGGCCGTCGCTTTGCAAAATGGTGGCGTAGTTCTGCATAACCGCAAGCGGGGTTTTCAGCTCGTGGGACACGTTGGAAATGAAGTCCCGCTTCAATAGCTCCGTGCTGGCAAGCTCCTCCACCATCGTGTTGAAATCCTCATATAGGACATCGAATTCGTCCCGACGCGCCGCCCCCGGGTTGGCGGGTAGCCGGACGGAGTAATCCCCGCTGGCGACCTGCCGCGCGGCCTTCTGCAATTTGCGCACGGGCTCTCCCACCATAAGGTTTCGCACAGTGGAGAACACATGAAGGGCCACCATGGTGAGGAGGACGACAAAGGAGATGATGGACATGACGCCATACACCTCGCTGTTTGCCCGCTCGATAAACAAATTCTGATAGATCACAACCAGAACTGTGAACGTAATGCAGAGGCCCACAAACAAAAGCACGGTTTCCCGAACCTCAAGGCGATTTGTTGTGATGCGGGGGTCGGTATTTTTTCGTGAGCACAGCTTCATAGAATTACCGCCTTGTATCCAAAGCCCCGCACGGTTTGAATCTTTACATAAGGGCACCTTTCCAGCTTGTCCCGCAGGTTTTTGATATGCACGTCAACTGTGCGCAGGCCGCTTTCATTCTCAATTCCACTAAACTCGTCCAAAAGCTGGCTGCGGGTAAAGATGTGCTTGGGATAGGAGAGCAGCTTGAACAGGATTTGAAACTCCCTTGTTGTCAGCAGCAGCGGCTCCCCATCCAGGTAGGCCTGCATCTCGTCCTCCTCCAGCACGAGATTTCCGACCGTTAGCCTTTTCTGCGCGGAGATGTTCGCACGCCGAAGCAATGCCCCGATTCGCAGAATCAGCTCGTCCAGGTCGATGGGCTTTACCATGTAATCATCAATCCCCAGGCGGTAGCCCCTTTGCTTGGCGTCCAAATCATCCCGCGCGGTCATAAACAGGATTGGGATGTTCTTATCCGTGGCCCGCACGGCCTCCGCGAACTCAAAACCGTTGATTCCCGGCATCATAATATCTGAAATGATAATGTCATACGTTTCCGCATACAGCCGGTCATAGGCCTCGCCGGGATTCCCGCAACCCAAAGGGAAATAGCCGTGGGCGCTCAAATGCTTGCATACCGCCTGATTTAATTCCCGGTCGTCCTCAACGACCAAAATATGAATCACAAAATCGCCTCCTTCGCGCCTTTCTTACTATCATACCATTATGAAGCGAATGTTAACAGCGCTGCCAGCGCGCCAAATGGCGGCGCTGCTTTTGATATTCCAGCCGGATTAACCGGGGATTCACAATCAAATTATATTCGGCAAATAATCAGGGCGTATTTTGGCGCCATCCGATAAGAGAGGAGGAAGCATATGACAAAAATACAGAAACGCCCCGACTTTGTCTATCTGCTGTTCCTATTTGCCGTGGGAAGCATTGTCGGGTGGTGTTTGGAGGTCGTCTATCGCTCCATTGTCAGCGGCTGCATTATCATTCCGGGATTTTTGCTGGGGCCCTACTGTCCGATCTATGGCTTCGGCTTTGTAATCTGCAAATTGATTTTCAGGCAGGAGAGGGGGCTCCTTTCCTTTGCAATAATGGTCGCTTTAACCTCCTTGCTGGAATATTTCGCCTCTGTGCTGCTTGAATCGGCGTTTCATGTGCTGCTATGGGATTATTCCATGCTGCCATTCAGCATTGGAACCCGTGTCAATCTTATCTTTTCAATCATATGGGGCCTGATCGGCCTGCTCGCTTTGAAGGTGGAAGAGCCGCGATTGCAGAAGGCGTTTGCAGCGCATGTAAAGCCGATGCGCATTTTTTCGTATGCTGCGCTGCTTGTCATTTTGGCGGATGCGCTTATCAGCATCACGATTCACCTGATTTAATTTACGCTTCACATTCGATTAAAAGTCAAATCACAATGCAAGGGTACCTTCTATCCGCAATAGCGAACCGGCTTTCCCGCCTGAAGAAGGCCGCCTGCGGTGAAATGGAAGGGCGGGAATCGCGCTTGCTGCCACCGCTGCCGCCCGCATGATGGCAGCGATAGAAATAAAGGAGGTCCATTCAAATGAGGTATGCAGGATTTATCCGATTCAAGGGACTGCGCCTTTGAAGCCTTTATAACCAATCTCGGCAAATACAACGAGGGTTATTTAGTCGGTGAATGGGTTAAGTTCCCGATTACCAATGAGGAAATGCAGGAGGTTTTTAAGCGGATCGGCATTAACCGCCGCTATGAGGAATGGTTCATTACCGATTACGAATGTCCCGATTCCCATATTTATGACCTGCTCGGAGAATACGAGAGTTTAAGCGAGCTTAACTATCTTGCGGGAAAGATTATGGAGCTTGACGAAAGCGAGGATTTCTGGCAGGCGGTTTTAGACTTGGGCGAAAATACGGGCAGCGTGCGGGAGTTAATAAACCTTACCGAAAATATGGACTGCTTTGATTATCTTCCGGGTGTTACCGATGATTCTGACCTCGGCTATTATTGGATTGAGGAAAGCGGCTGCTATGATACAAAGGCAATGGGCGCTCTTTCAAACTATATCGACTATGAGGGTTTCGGGCGTGATATTCGCTTTGACGAAAGCGGCGTATTTACCGACAGCGGCTATGTGCGCTCAAACGGCGGCCGCTTTGTTGACATTTACGACGGCAATATTGAGAACATTCCCGAAGAATACCGTATTCAAAGCCCGAATCTTTATGTACGCGCTATTGGGAGAACGGAAAAAGATATAGAGCGCTAATTTGCACATTTGATATTGTTTCCGCACTTGGGTATGATATATAATAAAAAAGGACAAGGAAGTGATTTCAAATGAGCGACAGCTCTTATACCGATCTGGCACAGCGGATTGAGGAATCCTTTGCCGAGATTGAGGACGAAGCGATTGCCGATTTCAAAAAGACGGACGAAGCCTATGCGAATTTGTATCAGCAGATTTCAAAGCTGAAAGCAGACAATCCGTTTATCGGTAAGGTCATAGACGGCAGCGGCGACATTTCTTTGAATGCCGAGGAACACGAAATTCTGACAGAGTATTTCCGTCTGCGATTCAGGCTCGACGATATGGAGCGCCAGCGGTTATATTTCAGAGGACATACCGACTGTATTTCGTATCTGAAAAAGGTCGGGGCACTAAATTGAATATTTCAGCATAAGCGGTATGGGAATTTCCTGTACCGCCTTTTACATAGGCAAAATATAATTCAGAGCCGAAAAAGAAATTGAGAATGAAAAGTTTTTACGAAATTTCAGTAATAACTATTGACCGCCCAGAACTTTTTGGATATACTAATAGTAAAGGAGGCGATAGTATGATCGTTAGACCCCACTATTTAGATTTACTGAAAACCTACCGTGATGTGCCGTTGGTGAAAATCCTTGCAGGTATCCGCCGCTGCGGTAAATCCACGATCTTAGAAATGTTACAAGACGACTTGATAAAAAGCGGCGTTCCTGCCGATCACATTATCAGTATGCGCTATACCTCGGAAGATTTTGACGACGGCATGACCGACAAAGATATGTATAACGGTATCAAAGAGAAAATGACAGACGGTGATCGTTATTATCTTCTGCTTGACGAAGTGCAGGAAATCACAGGCTGGGAAAAGGCTGTAAACAGTCTGCTTGAAAACGCCAACACAGACATCTATGTGACCGGCTCCAATTCCAAACTGATGTCAAGTGAAATATCCACCTACCTGACGGGACGGTATATCTCTATCCCCGTATTTACGCTGTCCTTTGCCGAGTATATGGATTTCAAAAAAGCAAGCGGACGCACGCCTAAAGAACTGCTTACCGAATATATCCGCATGGGCGGCTTTCCTATCGTTGCGCTGAGCAATTTTGACGAGGGCGCGGCGTATCAGATCGTCGAGGGTATTTACAATTCCGTTATCACCAGCGATATTACAAAGCGGCACAGCATCACAAACTTTGACCTGTTCAACCGTGTTGTGAAGTATGTCGTTGAAAATGTCGGCAAGACTTTTTCCGCTAACGCTATCGTGAAGTTTTTGAAAAGCGAGGGGCGTTCTCTCTCAGTGGAATCGGTATATAACTATCTGGAATGGCTGGAAAAAGCCTTTGTGATCTACCGCTGCCAGCGGTACGACCTGCAAGGAAAATCCGTGCTGAAAACGCAGGAGAAATTCTATCTTGCGGACGCTTCCCTGAAATATTGCATGATGGGCTTCAATCCGAAGTCTGTTGCCGCAATGCTGGAAAACATTGTGTACTTTGAGCTTCGCAGAAAAGGCTATGAGGTGTATATCGGCAAGAACGAAACGAAAGAAATCGACTTTGTAGCGGTGCGGCGCGACGAGCGTATTTATGTGCAGGTGTGCCGTAATCTGCCGGAGGAATCCGACCGTGAGGTTGCCAATCTGCTTGAAATCAAAGACCACTACCCCAAGTATGTAGTCACGCTCGATGAGCTTGCCGCAGGCAATATCAATGGTGTAAAGATCGTGCATTTAGCGGATTTCTTGTTAGCAGAGGATTATTAAATTATGGGTATGAGCAAACAAGGAAAATTTATGATTTACTGTGCTGAGCAATATAAGCTGGCAAAGCACCTGACCGGCAAACAGCTTGCGGAACTTTTCAGCAAATATCAGATATGGAAATATGTTTATACCTGTTATGAGGCGCTGAGCACGACGGGCGCAAAATATATCGTCAATGATATTGATTTGTATATTGAAGCCTGCCAGCCGTCTATGACTTAAAGTAGAGGCAAAATAAAATGGATATGTTTTCGTTTAGAGAAGAAATATTACGGTTAATAGCATTAAGGCAAGAGGGAGAGTATTGGGATTTCAAAAAAGAGTGGCATAAAAGCAAGCCCGATCTATTACACGATATTATATGTATGGCAAATAATCTCTCGAATCATGACGGGCTTATTATCATCGGTGTTGATGAAGAAACCGAATATTCTATTTGTGATGTTGTAAACGATCAAAACAGGAAAAAGACACAAGATATTGTTGCGTTTTTGCGAGAAAAAAAGTTTGCCGGTGGTATTCGACCAACTGTATATGTACAGCCACTTTCTTTGAAGCAAACAACAATAGATGTTATTGTTATTTGTAACGACCGTAATACCCCTTACTTCTTAACAGAGCACTATCAAGGCGTATTTGCCAATAACATTTATGCTCGAATAATGGACACAAACACTCCCAAAAATGCGACAGCAGATATAAATGTCATAGAGAAGCTATGGAAAAAGCGATTTGGAATCGATGCAACAGCTCTGGAACGCGCATTGTTGTTTTTGCAAAAACATTACGATTGGGTAGATTCTGATGACGGAAAAAAGTTTTATAAGTATGCTCCCGAATTTATATTTGAAAATATTCAAGCAGAGGATGGCAGAAATGGTTATGAGTTTTATCTGTTCAATCAGTGCGATTCTCGTCCTCGGTGGTATGATATAAATATTTACTATCATCAAACCTTATTATATTCTTTGGGTGGGGCTGCTTTGGATGGCGGACGATGTTTTACCTCCACGCCTCGAACCGATGGAATTTCTTTATACAAAGAGAGCTATCGCAGCCTACCGCTTGTACCGCCGTTCGAGGAATTATTGCACCGTCTGAAAGCGGAGCAGGAACTAAACCGAAAGCTGTGCGGGAAATCTTATTGCAGGAAATACAACGATTATATCTATGTCAACGAAATCGGTGAACTTGTGAAACCCGGCTATATCACACAGCATTTTCCGCTGATCCTGCAAAAGAACGGTATGCGGAAGATTCGTTTTCACGATTTGCGGCATAGCTGTGCAAGCCTTTTGTATGCAAACGGTGTCAGCCTGAAAGAAATTCAGGAGTGGTTAGGTCACAGCGATATTTCGACCACTTCAAACATTTACACGCACTTGAATTTCACCTCAAAGGTTGCGTCTGCCAACGCAATTTTAGGTGTATATCCCTCCGCATAGTGCTGAATGTCCCTCCAAAATCGCCCCAAAAATCGGAGGGACATTGAAAAAAATCACCGTGACACGCCAAATTTCCAACCCCGCCGACAAAAAGAAAAAGCCCGCAAACCCCGATATATCAAGGGTTTACGAGCTGTTAAGGTCTGGTGCCGGCGGCGGGACTTGAACCCGCACGCCATCGCTGGCAATGGATTTTGAGTCCACCTCGTCTGCCAATTCCAACACGCCGGCATTTATATTTTTAAGTCGTCTCCCGATGTCCTGTCCGAGAAATCGGAGGGACATCGTGGAGGGACATTAAAAGCAAGTTACATATTCAGTTTTCAAAAAGCCCTGTAAAATCAAGGGTTTACGCCAAAGTGGTATGAAACGGCGAAGTAGATTTTGAGTCCGTCACGTCTGCCATTCCATCACTTCGGCACGCAAGAAACAGTATAGCACATTTTTAAACCGTAGGCAATACCCAGCGGGTGATTTTGCGGAAACAACCGCGTGGAAAAGGAACCGCTCCGCCCCTTCCCCTGCGGTTATCTAGGCGTAGCATACGGGAGGAACCGGCCCGCGCCGGTTCCTCCCGTGAAGCTTCCCCATTTCCTGCCGCCATTGACCCACAGCCGGCCGCGTACGGCCCGAACCCTGTTACAGCACCTTGCGCAAAAAGTCCTGCGTTCTGGCGTTCCGGGGACTTTCAAAAATCTGCTTGGGCGTTCCCTCCTCCAGCACGACGCCCTCGTCCATAAACAGTACGCGGTCGCCCACCTCGCGGGCAAAGCCCATTTCGTGGGTTACCACTACCATGGTCATGCCTTCCTCGGCCAGCTTTTTCATTACGTCCAGCACCTCGCCCACCATTTCGGGGTCCAAGGCGCTGGTGGGCTCGTCAAACAGCATCACATCTGGGTTCATGCACAGCGCGCGCACAATGGCGATGCGTTGCTGCTGCCCGCCGGAAAGCTGCTTGGGATACACGCCCGCCTTTTCAACCAGGCCCACGCGGGCCAGCAGCTTGGTGGCCTTATCGGTAGCCTCATCCCTATTCATCAGCCCGGTTTTTACGGGCGCAAGGGTCAGGTTTTGCAGCACGGTCAAATGCGGGAACAGGTTAAACTGCTGGAACACCATGCCCATGCGGCGGCGAATCAGGTTGATATCGCACTTGGGGTCGGTGATGTCCGTTCCCTCAAACAGGATGTGCCCGCCTGTTGGCTTTTCCAAAAGGTTCAGGCAGCGCAGGAAGGTGCTCTTGCCCGAACCGCTGGGGCCGATGATAACCACCTTTTCGCCAGGGGCGATATGCTCGTCAATGCCCTTTAACACATGCAAATCCCCAAAGGATTTTTCCAGTCCCTTAACGGTTATCACCCTGACGCAGCCTCCTTTCCAGCTTGCCCACCAGCCATGTGAGGAACATAACCAGCACAAGATAAATCAACGCTACCGCAATCAGCGGCATAAAGGCCGAATAGGTGGCGCCTCGGATGCGGTTGCCCGCAAAGGTCAAATCCATTACCGCCACATAGCCCGCCACGGAGGTTTCCTTAATCAGCACAATAAACTCGTTAGCCAGCGTGGGCAGCACGTTTTTGAGCACCTGCGGGGCGATCACATGCAGCATCGTCTGCAAATAGTTCAGGCCCAGGCTGCGCCCGGCCTCCATCTGCCCCTTATCCACCGCCAGGATGCCGCCGCGGAAAATTTCTGATACATACGCGCCGGAATTGAGGCCAAAGGCGATGATGGCGATCATGACCCCGTTATCCGACGAGGCAAAAATGATGAAGTACATAATCATCAGCTGCACCACAACAGGCGTGCCGCGGATAACGGTGGTATAAATGCGGCAAACCGTGTCGGCCACGCCCAGCAGCACGCTGCCAACGCTGCGCCTGCCCTGGCGGGTCTGGTCGCGGGTGGTGCGCACCACGGCGATCACCACACCGATCGCCATACCGATCAATAGCGCGAAAAATGTAATGATAAGCGTGTTTTCAAGACCTGTCACCAGCATTTTCCAGCGGTTTTTTTCAACGAAATTAAGAATGAATTCTGCCTTTACGCCGTCAAACCAGGCGCTTAGCTGTTCCAGCACGTGCTTTTGCCCCCTTCGCTAATATGCGCAAAGGGGTGCGGACAAGCCGCGCCCCTGCGCACATTGCATTGCAATCGCTTATTCAACAGGAATATACTTCTCAATGATCGCCTGCACGGTTCCATCCGCGATGAGCTCGTTAAGCGCGTTGTTGAAGCTTTCCAGCAGCTCGGTGTTTTCCTTGGCAATGCAGGCGGCATACTCCTCCACCGCATACTCGGTATCCAGCACCTTCAGGCCGGGGTTGGCTTCCACAAACGCCTTGGCGGGCGCGTTGTCAATAACCACGCAGTCCACCTTGCCGCTTACCAGGGCCATCACGGCGTCGTTGCCGGTTTGGTAGCGGTTCACGGTGCCCAGGCCCGCGTCCTCAATATCGCCGGTGGTGTAGATATCGCCGGTGGTGTCCTGCTGCACGCCAATCTTATGGCTGGCGCCCTCTGCGAACAGGTCGTCTACGCTGGCGATGTCCGAGCCTTCCTTCACGATTACGGACTGGATGCCCGTGGCATAGCTATCGGTAAAGTTGACCATCTGCTTACGCTCGTCGGTCACGGTAAGGCCGGCCATGCAAAAATCCGCCTTGCCGCTTTGCACGGCCGCGATGCAGGCGCCAAAGTCGATATCGGACAGCGCAAACTCGTAGCCCAGCTTTTCGCAGATCGCCTTGGCGATTTCAATGTCAATACCCACGGCTTCCTCTCCATCATAGTACTCATAGGGAGGGAAGGATACGTTGGTTACCATGGTCAGGGTTTCAGCGCACGCCATAGCGGCGGTCAGGGTCATCGCCAGGGTCAGTACCAGAGCAAGCAGCTTCTTCATACTCATTTCCTCCATTCAAAATGGCTTTTCTTTCTGGGAACGTGCATAGTATACAACCGATTATGCATCATGTCAAGCACTTTTTGCATAAATATTCAACTTTTTTCGGAATATCTGCGTGAATAATGCATAATCCGTATCGTCAGGCCTGTCCGCACGCTTCCCGGTATGCCCGCATGCCCTGCTCATACGCATCCATCCCTCGGCTGTCCACGGCTACGGTCAGGGGCAGGTCGCGCACCTCCAGGCGCTTGACGCTTTCGGTGCCTAGGTCGTCATAGGCCACCACGTCCAGCTTTTGAATGCATGCGGCCATATATGCCGCGCAGCCGCCAATGGCCGCAAAGTACACGGCCCCCGTTTCACGGATGGCCCGCTTCACCGCTTCCCCGCGCCCGCCCTTGCCAATCATGGCGTTCACGCCGTAGCGGAGCAGCTGGGGCGTATACGCATCCATGCGCACGCTGGTGGTAGGGCCAATCGCGCCGCAGGGCCTGCCCGGCGGCGTGGGCGTGGGCCCGGCATAAAAGATGGTTTGGCCGCGCAAATCCACAGGCAGCGCCTCGCCCCTGTCCAGCGCGGCGCACAGCCGGCCGTGCGCCGCGTCGCGCGCCGTATAAATCACGCCGCTCACCAGCACGCGGTCGCCCGCGCGCAGCTTTTCAAGCTCCGCTTTTTCAAAGGGGGCCGTTAACCGAAGGGTGCTCATCTTCCGCTTCCTCCTTTGCGTCACAATACGGCGCTGGCATGCCGCGTTACGTGGCAGCCCACGTTTACCGCCACAGGCAGGCCCGCAATATGCGTGGGCGCGGCCTTGATGCGCACGCTAAGCGCCGTGGTTAGCCCGCCAAAGCCCTGCGGGCCTATGCCCAGGGCGTTTATCCGCTGGGTTAGCTCCCTTTCCAGCGCATCGTAATAGGGGTTCGGATGCGGGCCCTCGCGCAGCTCCACCAGCGCCTCCTTTGCCAGCCCGGCCACGCGCTCAAACGTGCCGCCCACGCCCACGCCCAGCATCATGGGCGGGCACGGGTTCGCGCCCGCCAGGCGGGCCGTTTCCAGCACAAAGTCCTTTACGCCCTCCAGCCCCTGCGCGGGCGTGAGCATGCACAGGCGGCTCATGTTTTCGCTGCCAAAGCCCTTGGGGGCCACGGTCAGCTTGAGCCTGTCGCCCGCAGTAAGGCGGATGTGCAAAACGGCGGGGGTGTTATCGCCCGTGTTTCCGCGGCGGATGGGATCGCGCACCACGGATTTGCGCAGATAACCGTTCGTATAGCCCCTGCGCACGCCCTCGTTGACCGCGTCCTCCAAAAGGCCGCCTACGATGTGCGCGTCCTGCCCCACCTCGGCATAGACCACGGCCATGCCCGTATCCTGGCAAATGGGCATGGCCTGGTCGCGGGCGATATCCGCGTTATGCCGGATCAGCTCCAGCGTTTCTTTGGCGGGCGCATACGGCTCCGCGGCGCAGGCTTTGCATAAAAGCCCCCGCACCTGCGCGGGCAAAAGCGTATTGGCCTGAACGCACAGCCGCGCCACCGCGTCCGCGATGGCCTCGCAGGAAATTGTGCGGCGTTGTTCCATGTTTTTTCATTCCCTTCCGTATTTCAATCCAGAATGATCTTCAACACTTCGCAGGGATTGCCCCAGCGCGGCATATGGGAGGGATTGCCCACGCCGGCGGAAATGATAAGCCGTTCCTCCACCACGCCACGCGTGTAGCGCGGAAACAGCCCCTGCCCCGGCGCATAAAGCCCCTGCCCGCGCACGCGGATTTGCCCCCCGTGCGCGTGCCCGGCCACAACCAGGTCGATATCCCAGCCGCGCATCAGCGCAACGGCCTCGTGCGGCTTGTGGCACAAAAGCACCTTTGCGCCGTCCAGCCTTTCAAATTCATCCAGCATGTCCGGCGTTTTTACAATAGATGGGGCGTACCATCCGCCAATCCAAATCTCGCCGAAGCGCTCGTAGCGGTTCACCAGCACCCTCGCGCCCGTGCCCGCAATGGTTTCCATCAGCGCGCGGTAGTTTCCCTGCCGCGTTTCGTGGTTGCCCAGGGAAAAATAGGTGGGCAGCCTGTTTGCGGCCTCCCGCAAAAACTGTACGCCTCTGCTGGCGCTCTGGCGGTAGCGGTCGCTTACGTCGCCGGGCACCAGCAGCGCGTCGGCCCCATCCAGCATGGGCAACAAATCATCGTAGGGCTCGTCGTGCAGGTCGCTCACCACCAGCAGCGCAAGCGGCCTTTGCAGCTTTCCCGTATGGCGTTGATACACCGTAAGCCTTCGCATGTCATCCCTGCCTTCCATGCGCCCGCGGACGCATGGCTTATTGTAGCACACAACGTTCGCCCTGCCAACCGCCCACGGCGCTTGACAGCCCGAAAAACCCTCATTATAATGAGCGAGTCCATTTTCCAATAGGAGGCGCGTTCCCCATGCATTTTTTGATGCAGTTTGCCATCATCCTGGGCGTTTCCTTTGCGGGCGAGGTGCTGCACGCCCTGCTGCCCCTTCCGGTGCCCGCCAGCGTATACGGCCTGTGCCTGATGCTTGCGCTTTTGTGCTCCGGCGTTCTAAAGCCGGAAACGCTCCACCCCACGTCTAAATACCTTATCGACATAATGCCCATTATGTTCGTGCCCTCCTGCGTGGGCCTGATGAACGTGTTTGGCGAGCTAATGCCCGTGCTGGTTCCCTTTGTATCCATCTGCCTGATCAGCACGGTGCTTGTGATGGGCGCGACGGGCCGTGTGGCCCAGTTCGTGATCCGCCGCGAGGGGAGGAAGCGCGATGCGTGAGTTTTTGGCGGACTCGCTCTTCTTCGGCGCGCTGCTGACGCTGGTATTCTACGCCCTGGGCCTTGCCCTGCGCAGGCGCTTTAAGCTGGCGATCCTCAATCCCATTTTGATCGCCACGTTCTCCATCATCGGCGTGCTCACGCTTGTTGATGTGGACTATGCGGATTATACCCGCGGCGCGGATATCATTTCCTACTTTTTAACGCCTGCCACGGTGTGCCTGGCCGTGCCCCTGTATGAAAAGCTGGCGCTTTTAAAAAAGCACTGGAAGGCCGTGGCCATGGGGCTGGCGGCGGGCGTGCTCACCAGCGCCGCGTGCATCTTTGCCTTGAGCAGGCTGTTTGGGCTTTCGCGCCAGATGTATGTGACCCTGCTGCCCAAAAGCATCACCACAGCCATTGGCATTGGCGTTTCCAACGAGCTGGGCGGCGTTGTGCCCCTGACGGTGGCCGCCATCATGATCACCGGCATCTTTGGCAGCGTGGCGGGCGAGCAGGTGTTCCGCCTGTTCCGCATCCAGGAGCCCGTGGCGCGCGGGCTGGGCCTGGGCACGGCTTCCCATGCCGTGGGCACCTCCAAGGCCATGGAGCTTGGCGAGGTGGAAGGGGCCATGAGCAGCCTGGCCCTTGTGGCGGCCGGTATTACCACGGTAATTGCCGCGCCGCTTTTTGCGGGGCTGATGTAAAGGAACGGTATCTTCACATAAAAAGGCCGCGGCGGGGCGCAATGCCCGGCTGCGGCCTTTCATCATGGATGCAGGTCAGTTGCTTTTGCGGCTTTTGCGGCGCAGCGCCCAGGCCAGCCCCGCAAGCGCCAGGCCCATTAGCAGCGCCATGGCGGCCAGCGGCGTATCGTCGCCCGTTTTGGGCGGCTTGGCTGCTTCAGGCGTTGGCGTAGGCGTAAGTGTGGGCGTGGGCGTAGGCATGGACGTGGGCGTAGGCGTGGCAGTAGCTTTTGCGGCCAGCTCAAACTGCATGCCATAGCCAAAGCGGGTATTCTGGAAAGCGTTTTGCAGCAGGAGAAGGTCAAGGCTGCTTACCAGGTCAAACCGCCCATCCTTGGCAAGGCTGGCGGCAAACGCGGCGTTAAGCGCCTCGTTGCTTTGCATATGGGCATACAGCGGCATGCCGTTAAACAGGTATCCCACGCCATAATACAAGTAATACAGCGCCTCAACCATATCCTCGTTGGTTTCTGGCACAATTTTGGAGGTTGAGCTATCCGTCAGGGAGGCCAGCTCCTCCGGGGTCAAATCCTGAAAGCTCTGCGCCTTATTGCCCTCGCGGCGCGTATTCAGGAAATCCAAATAGTATTGGGCAAGGCAGCTCTGCGTAATCTGCGCGTCGGTTTGTTGCGCGTCGCCATACCCGGCCATGCGCAGCAGCGCGCCCACAACCTCGTCGGTAGGGTACCCATCCTGCCCAACGCCCAAGGCCAGCAGCGCGGCATTCAGGCCCCGGCGCGGCGTAAAGGCATAGCCGGCGCCCGAAGTTACCTTGGGAATGGGGTAGCCCTCAAAGCCTGTGCCAAAAGCGCCCTCCGCCGTTGGCGTGCCAGGTACCGTGCCCAGCCTTACAGATCCGTCCACATAGCTGTATTGCCTGCCGCTGGGGCTGGTAACGCGCATGTGGTATATCATGATATCGCCGGGCTGCACAGCGTTATGGCCATCGGCCGTGCTAATGGCCGCAAAGATGTCCGGCAGCACGTCGCACAGGTTCACATTCACCCTGTCGGGCGCATTCTCCCCAATGGCTATATCCAGCGCAACCTCAAAGGTAGACCGCCCGGATTCAGAATCCTTCAGCGTAAAAGTAACTTCCCCAAAGCTCATGCGCACATCCGGGCTGGTAGGCTGGTAGTTCACCGCCGGTACGGGCCGAATGCCCAAATCGCCATAAGCGCCATGCTCAATTGGCGCCTGCGGGGAAACGTACCATACGCACATAAGGGTCACATATTGGCTAGAAACCTTCTTGCTGATTTCCTTTACCTTGTCCCCTGTGGCATCATCGCCATAAAGGATTCCACCGTTGGTGTCCACATAGGTTTTCGCATCGTCTTCCGAGCCCTCGGTAAACCCGTCCGCCCCAGAGTTCTCGCTGAATACATACGTCTTGAACGCGTCAATCGCATTTTTATCATCAATCACTAGTGTTCCTTCACATGGCACAAAGCCAACAAGCTTCCATGTTTTCCCGCCCATGTAGGGGTTCGCGATGCCTTTGTCGCGGTCATACTCAATGGCCGGGAATTTTTCATTCCAGCCTTCCTTCGTAAACAGGCCGTCAAATGAAAATTCCTTGCCTTCCAGCTGCTCAAGATTTGTGATGAGCGTGCCCTTATACGCCTTGACAGGGCTATTTTGGCCGTCCCCCAGGCCATAGCCATAGTTGCTGCCCATTGCAGCGCCGGCCAAATAAACCCCCCTGATTTTATTATACTTATCAACGTGATAATTCAGGGTTTTGGTATCCTGCACCTGCCCGCCAACCCTCACCGTAACCTTGAGCGTTAGGTCAGCGCCGGGAGGGAATGCGACGTACTTCTTTTTTTCAGTATTGTAAACGGCTGCATTTATACCTGAAATCCTGATCGCCGCACCGCTATTGGCGTTCGTTTTCGAAAAGTTCAAGGTGACACAGGTCTTATCTGAATTTACTTCCTTGGTTATCGGCGTACCCGCTGGAATCGCTGCGCCTGTGCTTACGCCAATACCATTTGTTGGATTATAGAATTCCAGTTTCAGATTTCCCTCAAGATTTGAGCTTAGTTCAAGCTCTACTTCAATCTTCTCTTGTTTTTCCTGCTTTCTTGACAGTTCCAACGTATATGCAAGCTTTGGCCCCGATTTTTTCTCGACTGAAAATTTGTTCTGGTTAATCCAGATAGACGCGCCGGTATCTACCTCCGTAGCCTCAGCGAATCGTACCCCCCCCCCCGCACCCAAGCGCGAGTACAAGGGAAAGGGCAAGCGCTACAACGGTTTTTAGCCTTTTCATCTCGTTCCACTTTCCTTTCGCAAGTTTCATCCCTAATTGACGTTTTTTCATTATACAGTCGCGTCTTAGAAAAAGTCAAACAAATCCATCCAAAAAATTGAATTATTACTGTTTTTTCTTTCTGAAAATGCAAAGCAGCGGCAGCCGTTTCCATCCGGCTGCCGCTGCCGTCCTTGGCGCGCCTTACTGTATCTGCTCCTTGCCCGCGCGTATCGCCGCGCAGTTCACCTCCAAAAGATGGGCTTTCTTCTCGCCCAGCCAGTCCCGAAGGGTTTGAACAAGGTTTTCCTCCGTAACAACCTCCGTAACCGCCTGCATCGCGCCCAGCATTACCATATTGCTCACGCGGGCGTTGCCCAGGCGCTCCGCAATTTGGTTGCAAGGCACAGGGATGGCCCGAATGTCCTCCCGCAGCGCAACGCCCTCAATCAGCGAGGCGTTGTACAAAAGCGTGCCGCCCGCCGCCATCATGGGCATAAACTTTACCAGGCTGGGCTTGTTCATAGCCACCAGCACGGGCGGCTCGCTCACCAGCGGGCTGCCGATGGGCTCGTCGCTCACCACAACGGCGCAGTTGGCCTCGCCGCCGCGCATTTCGGGGCCATAGCTGGGCATCCAGCTTACCTCATAGCCCTGGCGCATGGCCGCCTTGGCAATCAGCTGCCCAATCAACAAAACGCCCTGGCCGCCAAAGCCCGCAATCAGGAATTGCTTTTCCATCATTCAGCGCCCCCTTCCGCGGCAATATCCTTGTACACGCCCAACGGGTAAGCGGGGATCATGTCGCTCTTGATCCATTCCAGCGCCTCCTTGGGCGTTTTGCCCCAGTTGGTGGGGCAGGAGGAGAGCACCTCCACCAGCGTGAAGCCCCTGTCCTCCATTTGCAGCTGGAAGGCTTTTTTGATGGCGGCCTTCGCCTTTTTGATATGGGGCACGTCGTGCACGCTCACGCGCTCAATGTAGGCCGGGCCGTTAAGGGTGGATAGCATCTCGCTTACGCGCACGGGGTAGCCGCAGTGGTTCACGTCGCGGCCATAGGGGCTGGTGGTAGTCACCTGGCCGGGCAGGGTGGTGGGGGCCATCTGGCCGCCGGTCATGCCGTAAATGGCGTTGTTCACAAAAATCACGGTGATTTTTTCCCCGCGCGTGGCGGCATGCACAATTTCCGCCGCGCCGATGGAGGCCAAATCGCCGTCGCCCTGGTAGGTAAACACGGCCCTGTCCGGGCGCACGCGCTTAATGCCCGTGGCAACGGCGGGCGCGCGGCCGTGCGAAGCCTCCATCATATCGCAGTTGAAATAGTCATAGGCAAATACCGCGCAGCCAACCGGGGCCACGCCAATGGCCGTATCGCCAATGCCCAGCTCGTCCATCGCCTCGGCTACCAGCCGGTGGATGATGCCGTGGGTGCAGCCGGGGCAGTAATGGAACGGCTTATCCGTGAGCAGCTTGGTTTTTTCAAATACAATCGCCATTACTGGTCGCCCCCTTTGCCATCGTCAAAGCCCTTTTTCAGCGCGTCTATGGCGCGGCCAATGCCGTCCGCCACCAGCGTGGCGCCCTTTGCCAAGCCGTCGGCGGCCTTGCTGGCCGCTTCCGCCGCCTGCTTTTTGAGCGTTTCGGTCTTTTCCACAAATTCGGGGCTGTTCAGCTTTTCATCCAGCTTTTTGCCCATCTCGCCTATCTTTTCGCCCACGGTGTCCATCACCTGGTCAAGCTGCCTGGCAAAATCCGCATTGGCGGGGCCGTTCATGGTCAAAATCCTATCCACAAGCTCCTTCACGGTGGGCACCATGCCGCCGGTGCGGCCATAAAATTCCACGGGGCGCTCGCCGTTTACGGCCAGGCGCACGTCGTCCACCATCTGGCCCATGCTCATCTCCACGCACAGGTACTTTTTGGCGGTGGGAATGGTCGCGCGAATGGCCGCCTCGGGGAAGGGCCACAGCGTAATGGGGCGCAGCAGGCCCACCTTTACGCCCATTTCGCGGCATTTGCGCATGGCGCTGCGCGCAATGCGGCTGGTGGTGCCATAGGCGACCAGCACAATTTCCGCATCCTCAAGCATTTCCTCCTGCCAGCGGCACTCCGCCGCCTCAATGGCGTCATACTTGGCCTGCAGCTTCTGGCAATGTTTTTCCAGAACCTGAGGGTCAATGTACAGGCTGTTGATGATGGCGCGCGGCGCATCCCCGGTGGGCACGTGGCCGGTGGCCGCCCAGGTTTTGGGCGCAAGATCCTCCGCCGGCTTGCGCTCCCTAGCGCGGTCCATATCCACAGGCTCCATCATCTGGCCAATCAGGCCGTCGCCCAGCACCATCACCGGGTTGCGGTAGCGGTCGGCAATGTCAAAGGCCTCCTGGGTAAGGTCCACGGCCTCCTGCACGGAGCTAGGGGCCAGCACGCACATGCGGTAATCGCCATGGCCGCCGCCGCGGGTGGCCTGGTAATAGTCGCTCTGCGCGGGCTGGATGCTGCCTAGGCCCGGGCCGCCGCGCACCATGTTCACAATCACGCAGGGCAGCTCGGCCCCCACGATGTAGCTGATGCCCTCCTGCTTTAAGCTGATTCCGGGCGAGGAGGAGCTGGTCATCACGCGCGCGCCCGCGCCGGCCGCGCCATATACCATATTGATGGCCGCGACCTCGCTTTCCGCCTGCAAAAAGCAGCCGCCCACCTGGGGCATGCGCTTGCTCATATATTCGGGAATCTGGTTCTGGGGCGTGATGGGATAGCCGAAAAAGAAGCGGCATCCGGCCTGGATGGCGGCTTCGGCAATCGCCTCGTTGCCTTTCAGGAGCTGTTTCATTGGCCTTCTATCCTCCTAAAATCAAGCTATTTTTCCACAACAATGGCTACATCGGGGCACATGGTAGCGCAAAACGCGCAGCCGATGCAGCTTTCCATATCCTTGCAATGGGCAGGATGATAGCCCTTCCTGTTCAGGTGGCTCGTATCCATTTCCATAATGTGCTTGGGACATGCGTCCACGCACAAGCCGCAGCCCTTGCACACATCCTCGTTTACGGTAACAGCCGCCATACTCAGCCCTCCTTGCTTCTTTGGGGTTGATACGCCCGCAAAATGAAACGTATTTCTTTCTATTATATGTTTTATCCCTTCAAAGTCAATGTTTCATTGCTGGTTTCACTGCCTTTCCTTTGCACAATCCCTTGACAGCGCGCACGGCTACGTGTAGCATGACGCGGTGTGCTTTTATGATTTTTGACCGTGTGAAGGAGAGCGACGGATATGCTGCATTTTGAATGCGATTATGCCTGCGGCGCGGCGGATAAGGTGCTGCGCGCCCTGTGTGAAACCAACGGCGAGCAAACCAGCGGTTACGGCGAGGACCCGCATTGCCAGCGCGCCCGCGCGCTCATTAGGGACAAATGCCGCTGCCCGCAGGCCGCGGTGCACTTTGTGCCAGGCGGCACGCAGGCCAACCTGCTGGTGATTGCGGCGGCCCTGCGCCCGTTTGAGGGCGTGCTGTGCGCCGATACGGGCCATATCAACGTGCACGAAACCGGCGCCATCGAGGCCACCGGCCACAAGGTGCTGCCCCTCCCGGGGAAGGATGGCAAAATCAGCGCCGCGCAAGTGCGCGAGGCCGTGGAGGCCCACCGCGCGGACGGCACCCACGAGCATATGGTATGCCCGGGCATGGTATACATCAGCCATCCCACAGAGCTGGGCGCCCTGTATACGCGCGGGGAGCTTGCCGCTCTGGCCGATACCTGCCGCGCGCTTGGCATCAGCCTGTATCTGGACGGCGCGCGCCTTGGCTACGGCCTGGCGGCGCAGCCGGATGTGGATTTGCCCTTCCTGGCTCAAACGTGCGACGCGTTTACCATTGGCGGCACCAAGGTGGGCATGCTTTTTGGCGAGGCCATTGTGCTGTGCGCGCCCGCGCTTCAAACCTGCTTCCGCTACCATATTAAGCAGCGCGGGGCCATGCTGGCCAAGGGCCGCCTGCTGGGCGTGCAGTTTGAGGCCATGCTGGAGGACGGCAGCTACGTCGCTCTTTCCAAAACGGCCAACGGCATGGCGCAGGAGCTCAAGCGCGCCTTTGTAAGCCATGGCTGCCCGCTTTTGTGCGATACGCAGGCCAACCAGATCTTTCCCATCCTGCCGGATGCGATAGCCGGGCAGCTTGCCGAAAAGTATGCTTTTTCCTTTTGGCAGCGTGTGGATGAAGCCCACAGCGCCGTGCGCTTCTGCACCAGCGCCGTTACCTCCCGCGCCGATGTGGACGCGCTGCTTGCGGATATCGAGCGCATCTTCCGACCTTAAATTGCCTTTTCTTTTTCATGAAGTTTTTACAAACAGAAAAAACTTGTTTAGAAAAGTAAGAAAAAAGCATTGACAACGTAATATAATTGTAATATTATGAGCATGATATAAGGGATTTCATCCGTTGAGATGAATGCAGCAATGATCGGCCAAGGCCGCAGAAATACGGAGGTTTCACTATGAGGAACGACCAGTACGCAAAAAGGACATCCGCCGCAGCGCCACGCCCGCTTTTGGCGCTGATGCTGGCCGTGTGCCTGCTTGTAACCGCGCTTCCCCCCGCATGGGCCGCTTCCTCCGTAGGCAGCGGCCCCAGCAGCCTAAGCGCCAGCGCCACAAAGGTGTACGTGCAGCTAAGCCGTTCGGTGCTCTTTTTTACGGGCGATACCTATGGCAACGGTTACAGCGTTACCGCGCCCATCGGCACGGTATGCCAGCTTTATACGGATAACTACTACACCGCCTCCGACGGGCTGCAATACTTTAGCGTGTATTACAACAATACGCGCTATAATGTGCTGCGCAGCGACGTTGTGAACGATATTCTCACCGATGCCCAGCTGGAAAGCTACATTACCGGCACGCTGTGGAAGCAAAGCGTTTATGCCACCCTGCGCGAGCGCGACAACCTGGTGGGCGACGTGCGCGTGCACGCCGTGCAGCTCGCGTTGAGCCGTTTGGGTTACTACACCGGCGCTTTGGACGGCGAGTACGGCAAAAAGACCGCCGACGCCATGAAGGCCTTCCAGCGCGCCAACGGCCTGGATCCCGACGGATCCGCCGGCGCGCTCAGCCAGCCCGCGCTGTTCGCGCTGGCTTCAGGCAGCACGGTAACCGGCACAACCGTTACCACCTCCACGGCCAGCGCGCCCTCCAGCGGCACGCTCAAAACCACGGCGAGCGTGAACCTGCGCAAGCGCGCGTCCACCTCCTCCGCCCGCCTGGCCGTTATCCCCCGCGGCGTAAACCTTAACTATATCTCCACCACCGTGAAAAACGGCGTCACCTGGTTTGAGGTGCGCTACAACAGCATTACCGGCTGGCTCATGGGCACCTATGTAAGCGCCAGCGGCAGCTCCACCAGCCCCACCATCGGCAATGTAACCATCACCAAGCCCGGCACGCGCGTGCGCAAAACCGCCAACGGAACCAAAACCGGCACCGTGCTGGCCAAGGGCACCGTGGTGGCCCTGCTGGCCCAGCCCACCACGGCGGGCGGGTACACCTGGTACAACATTCGCACCTCCAGCGGCCTGGTGGGCTTTGTGCGCGGCGATTGCGCCACCCTCTCCACCAGCGGCTCCAGCAATAACGGCGGCACCAGCGGCGGCGGAATCACCATCATCCCTTCCTCCAGCAAAACCTTTGTACGCCTGCCCGCCAACACCCTGCTCTTTACCACGGACGCCATGCCTTCCTCCGGCGGCGTTACGGTAAGCGCGGGCACCGTGCTGCAAATGGTGAGCACCACCACCTATACCGTAAGCGGGGTGCAGTATTGCAGCCTCTATTATAACAACCAGAAATACAACGCCGTATATGCCAACGTAAGCGGCGGTATCATGAGCGAAACCGACCTTAACGCCTACATCAAAACCCTGTGGAGCAGCCCGCTGAGCGCCTCGCTCAAGCGCGAGCTCAACCTTGTGGGCGACGTGCGCGTGTACGCCCTGCAAGCGGCCCTGAGCGCCTTGGGATATTACAGCGGCAATCTGGACGGCAATTACGGCTCCGGCACGCAAAGCGCCGTGCGCAACTTCCAGCGCAAGGCCAAGATCACTGTGGACGGTGACTGCGGCAATGAAACCTGGGCCGTTCTGGCCGCGCAGCTAAACGGCGTTACGCCCGGCAGCGGCAATACCGGCACCGGCAGTGGCAGCGGCAGCAACGGGTCCGTCACCGTAAAGGACTTTGGCACCGTCAACAGCGTTCAGAAGGCATCCTGGGATTGGGATAACGCCGGCGTGGACCTGTTCCCCAAGGGTACCTATGCCAAGGTGATGGACGTGGAAACCGGCAAGGTATTTGAAATTTACCGCTGGTCCGGCTCAAAGCACGCGGACTGCGTACCCGCCAGCGCCGCCGATACCCAAACCATGTGCGAGATCGTGGGCTTCCCCTACAACAGCAACCATCCCAACAGCAGCCAGCTTGCCCTGATTAAGGCGGACGGCGACAAGGGCACCGTGGAATACACCTGGCCGGATTTCAAAAACAAGTTTGGCAGCGGCAAAAACATCGGCAGCGCGTGGGACCGCCGTCCTGCCCTGCTCAATGTAAACGGCACCGTATACGCGGTCAGCCTCTATGGCTTCCCGCACGGCTTTAACGGCACGGACAGCTTCTCCAAGTCCCATTTCCCCAACGGGCAGTACTTCTACGCGGTCAACAATTACTATGGCATGATGTGCGTACACTTTGTGGGCAGCACCACGCACAGCGCCACCACGCCGGATTCCAAGCACCAGGCTTCCATTGAAACGGCGTACAACTACGCCAAGAAGCTTTGGCCCACGCTGGTAAAATAATTTCCTCCTGGTTTTCAAAGGGCCGCCTGCAAGCGCAGGCGGCCCTTTTTGCATACAACGGGTTTGAATGCGCGCTCCTTTGCATATCCTGCTGGTGATCTCATGTGAAGGAGGCACGCTATGCGACCCATTCATTATTTTGCGGGCGGCAACACCGCCGAGGGCTTTTGCACGCACTTTGAGGATATTTTGCCCGCCCCCAACCGGCGGCGGATGTATTACCTGAAGGGCGGGCCGGGCGTGGGCAAAAGTACGCTCATGCGCCGCGTAGGCGAGGCCGCCGAAAAGGCCGGCCTTGCGGTGGAATACTTCCACTGCTCCTCCGATCCGGACAGCCTGGACGGGATTTGCCTGCCGGAGCGGGGCATGGCGATGATGGACGGCACCTCCCCGCATGTATACGACCCCGTTGTGCCCGGCGCGCGCGACACCCTGCTCAGCCTGGGCGACTTTTTGGATGAGCAGGCCCTACGGCCTCATGCGCGCGACATTGCGGGCGTTCAGCAGGCTATTTCCGTGCGCTTTGCACGGTGCTACCGCTACCTGGCCGCCGCCCAGCAGGTGCGGCGCGCCGCCGCCTCCGGGCAGGAGGATGCGCGCAAGGCGCATGAAACGGCGGCCGCCTGGGCGGAAACGCTGCCCCTGCGCGGCGGAACGGGCCGCATACGAAGGCTGTTCGCCTCCGCATACACGCCAAAGGGATGCTTGAATGTGCTTGGAGATAGCTTTGAGCGCTGCGTTTCAGTGGATTGCCCCTTTGGGCTGCATCCTACGCAGGTGATGGAGCGCCTCGCCTTCCTGGCCACCCTGCGCGGCCTGAACGCCGTTGTGCTTGCCAATCCGCTCTCCCCTGCCGAAGCGGACGGCGTGCTCATCGCGGAACACGGCGTCCTTTTCCACGCCGGACGCCGCCTGCCCGCCTCCACCGGCGAATGGGTGGAGGCCAGCCGCCTGTTCTCCCTGGAAGCCGCCTCCGAGAAGGAGCAAAGCTTTGACCGCAACGCCTACGAGCTGCTTATCCAACGCGCCGTCGAGCAGCTTGCCTCCGCAAAATCCCTCCACGACGAGCTGGAAGGCTATTACGTAGGCCGCATGGATTTTCAAAAGTGGCAAGCCGTGCTGGACGAAGTTCTGCGTCAGCTGGAGTAATACCGCAGCGCCCTTTGGCCTGGCAAAGCGCGGTCAAGCAAGGGGGCCGCAGGGGCAAGGCCCTTACGCGGCTGGGGCGGAAGGCCCCGCCTCCCAGCCGTCCCCCCGCTCCTCCCGCTCATATACCGTGCATACGGGAACCCCGTAGCTTTCCAAGGTAAACAGCGCGTGGTAGCCTTCGGGCTCGGGCACGCTGTACAGGTTGGCATACATGGTGTTGGCATACAGATAGGGCGCGTCGGGGTTTTGCTCAATCAAAACGGCTTCGCGCATGGCGGCGTCAAAAACGCTTTGGGCGCGAATCAGGCCAAGCAGGCTCATTTCGTCGCGCGCGCCCACCACCAGGGGAAGTTCTTCGTTGCGCTGGGCGGTTTGCAGGGTTTTCAGAGCGCTTTGGGCGCTTACGTTCCAGTAGTCCAGCTCCATCTCCTGCGCCGCGCCGTCATGGCCCAGGCGGTTGTAATAGGCATATTGGTAGGGATGGTTGTTGGCAATTGCGCCGGCCGTCCATGCAAAATACAGGCACAGCCCCGCGGCAAACACCCGGTGCATGCCATAATCGCCCCCGTGCTTGCGCAAAAAGCGCAGGCACGCGGCCACCCCGTGCGCGCCCAGCAGCGCCACGCCCGCATAGGCAAAGTAGAAATGCCGCCATCCGTTATACACCAGCGGGCGGCACAGCGCCGCGTAAAGCAGCGGCGCAAGGGAGCACAGGCCCGCCGCCAGCAGGGCGAGCGTAATGGGGTCGCGCAAAAGCGCGGCCTTTTGCCTGCCCGCGCGCAGGAGCGCGGCAAGGCTTCCCGCCGCGGCCAGCGGCAGCACGTACATAGGCAACGTAACGGCCATCATCCAGGGCAAATAGTAGCGCGGCAGCGGCGTAACGCTGTGCTCAAACCGCATGCCCCGGAAAAGAACCACGCCGGGCCAGCGCGTAAACCCGGAGGCATTCAAAAGCAGGTATTGAATATACTCCGCGGGCCCCGCCCACATCGCGGGCGTAAGCAGCGCATAAAACCCAAGAAACAGGCCTACGGCGCACACGGCCACGCCCGCCATGCGCCCGCTCCAACGCCGCTGCGCCGTAACCAGCGCTATGGCTGCCAACCCTATCGCCGCCCAGGGAAGCACGCCCACCACCTTGGTATTGGCCGCCATAGCGCCCGCCAGCGAAAACAGCGCGCCGCGCAAAAAACCCGGCCGCTTCAAAAACCGCACGCCCAGCCATAGCGTGAGCAGGAACAGGGAAAGCAGCACCATATCCTTATTGTTATAATGCCCCTGGGCAAAAAAGCGCGGGCACAGGTACAAAAGCAGCATACCCGCGCAGCTCACAGGCCGGGAAAGCCCCGTTTCACGGCAGAATAGATAGGCCGCCCCCACGCCCGCCATGAACCACAGCCAGGTGTAAGCGTGCCACAGGGCCATCACAAGATCTGGCCGCGTTTGCTGAAGGGGCAGCAGCGCGGCAGCCAGATAGTAGGCGCACTGCCCGTGGTCGCGCTCTATGCTTTGCGATATGGGCTCTATCCCCTGCGAGGCATACCACCTGGCGGGGGCGCTGTCCTCGCCAAACAGGCGCAAGGCGTATTCCAGCATGTTTTCCTGCAGGATCGCCTGTTCGGAGGGCTCGTCCACGGGCGGGCCGTAATCCGCGCCGCAAAACAATCCGCACAACAGCAGCACGGCAAAAAACAGCCCCGAGGCGATTTTGCCCGCGCGGTTCCTGGTCATGGCTGCGCGCCTCCCTTCTCGGGCTGCTCATAAATGTACATGATGCATTGCCCATATGAGCTTAGCGCCACGCGGGCCCGCTCGGGCGGCTCCACCGCCTGGCTGAAGCACAAATAGGTGGGGTTCACCAGCACAAAGCGCGCATCCTCAAGGGCGCAAACGCGCAGGCGCGCGCGCTGGCTGCCGCTTAACATCTCAAGGGCCTTCGCAAGGCCGTCTTCGGCCCAAAGATCCGCCGGGGCGATGGAAAGCTCGCCTTCCTCCGCCTCCAGCAGCCCAACCAGCGCGTCCCGCACGCTCAGGTTCCAGTAGTCCAGCTCGTTATAATCCGCGCCGCGCAGCCGCACAAGCGGCTGATAGTAGGCGTACTGGTAGGGATGCTGCGCAGCCAGGCCCACGGCGCTAAACGCCATGCACAGGCCAAGTATTCCGGCAAGCGCCGCGCGCCGGCGCCGCGCAAGCCGCCGCCATAGGGCGTAAGCGCCCCAAGCCGCCAGCGCCAGCATGGGCCCATACAGGAAGTAGAAGTGCCGCCAGCCGTTGTACACGTGCGTGCGCGTAAGCACCGCAAAGCCAAGCGGCAGCGTCCACATAAGCACGAGCAGCAGCGGCTTGAGCCCGTCCGCGTCGCGCGCGCGCAGGCGCTTTACCGCCGCCGCGCACGCGCCCAGCGTACCCAACCCAATCAAGAAAAGCGCCCATACCGGCGTTGTGGCAAAAACCATGTAGGGCAGGTAATACCACGGAAGGCTTTGGCGCGTAAGATCAAATACCGTTCCCCGAAACAGAACGGAATTTTGCCAGCGCTGGAAGGCCAGCGCGTTTTGCAGCAGGTAGCGCCCAAACGCGCCCGGATCGCCCCACAGGGCGGGCGTGATAAGCGCGTAAAAGCCCAAAAACGCCGCCAGTGTCACGCCGGCTACCGCCCACACGCGCCCGCTCATGCGGCGGCGCGCCAACAGGTTCATCAGCACAAACAGCGCGCACAGCCCCCACAGCGCCGCCCCGGCCACCTTGGCGTTGGCCGCCAGCGCGCCAAAGGCGGCAAAGCACAGCCCGCGCGCAAAGCCCGGCCTGCGCATCAGCGCCAGGGCCTGCCACAGCGCGCACAGCGCCAGCGCCATGAGCGCAATATCCTTGTTGTTGTAATGGCCCTGTGCAAAAAAGCGGGGGGAAAGCAGCAAAAACAGCGGGCCCAGCAGCGCCGCCTGGCGGGGCAGCCCCAGCTCGCGGCAGGCCGCGTACAGGGCGAAGGCCCCAAGCGTAAACAGCGCCCAGCATCCCATGTGCCACAGCCGGGAGCGCTGCGCCGGGCTTAACGCCTCGTTCATCACAACCCAGCCCATGGGGTAAAACGCCGCCGCGCCATGATCCTGCTCCACGCTTTGCGAAATGGGCGTAAGCTGGTGAAGGGCCGCCGGGTCCTTATGAGCGGCGCGCGCTTCAAAGGCGCTTTCGTCCAGGCCCAAAGCGCGCGCGTATTCCCACAGGTTCATCCGCACGATATCCATCTCGTCCGTTTCGTCCCAGGAGGGGCCGTAATCCCCCGCCGTAAAAAGCCCCAGCGCCAAAAACAACGCAAAAAACGCCGCAGCCAGCCGCCGCCAACTATTTTCACGCTTCACAGGCAAACACCTCGTTCCCAATGCAGGCGGCAAAGCGCGCCCGTCCTAAAAATTATACCGCAGAACGCCGTTCTTGGGAAGGGCGGCGTTGCGCAAAGGCGCTGCGCCCAAGGCCGCGAATGGCTGCCTTTAAAAGAAAAAATGCCGCAAATCCTTTGGATTCACAGCATTTTGGTGCACCCGGCGGGTCTCGAACCCACGGCCTGTCGCTTAGGAGGCGACCGCTCTATCCAACTGAGCTACGGATGCAAACAATGTTTCCCCCTCTACCGGGGGCCGGAACGCCTTTCACGCCCTATCCCGCTGGGCTATAAGCGTCCGCTGGTCGGTATTATACCAAAACCCGAAAGGATTTGTAAAGCCCCAAGCCGCGCCCGGCAAAACTTATGCTGTTACGTATGTGAACATTCCGTTTCAAAATTTCGCGCATCCTAACAAAACGCTTACACATTGCATCCAGCTCTTGGCAGGCGCGCCCAGAATAGCGTATACTACAGTTAGCTCATTCCCGGCATATGCGGGTGTGCATAGAATGGCATGAACCAGCGAAGGAGGCTTCCCCAATATGCGTAAAACGTTTTTGCGAATCATCGCCTTTACGGCGGCCCTGGTGATGAGCATGGCCGTGGTGATTACGGCGTTTGCTTACGAAACCATTCCCTATGGCGAGCAGAGCGACGACGTGCGCAAAATGCAGAACAAGCTTAAGGCCAAGGGCTATTATGCCGGCGCGGTGGACGGCAAGTTTGGCCCCGCCACGCAAAGGGCCGTGCGCAAATTCCAAAGCGCCATTGGTCTCAAGGCCGATGGTAAGCCCGGCGATAAAACCCTCACCGCCCTGTACGAGGGCACCTCCGCGCTCAACAGCACGCGCGACCGCGAGCGCTCCCAGCAGGCTAACAACCGCCCTACCAATCCGCGCACGCTGTATTACGGCTGCACGGGCGCGCGCGTGCGGGCCTTGCAGCGCGCCCTGCGCGACGCGGGCTGCTATAAGGGCTCCATCGACGGCGTATACGGCGATTTGACCTATGACGCCGTAAAGGCCTATCAGTACAAAAAGGGCCTGCATGCCGACGGCATGGCCGGCACCAAAACCATTGCCAGCCTGAATAAGACAGCCAAGCATAAAATTGGCACGTCTATGATTATTGATGTGGGCAGCAATGGCGACGAGGTCAAAAACGTAAAGCTTTACCTTGCCAACAAGGGCTACCCCATGTCCGAGGGCACGGAGTTTACCAAGGAGGATGCCGCCGCTGTAAAGACCTGGCAGGAGGATAACGGCAAAACCGTTACCGGCACCATTACCGAAACCCAGTATAACGCCATCGTGCTTGGCAAGGAAGATAAGCAATAAGCGTTCGCTTTGCCGCCCCGTGAAGGCCTCGCGGGGCGGTTCTTTATAATAAGGTAGAAACCCCTTTTCAGAACACAAAAAAAATGGTATAATAAACACAGCAAACCGCCTCGTGCCATTAGGCAGGTGCAAGGCGGTTTTCCATGCCCGCCGTCGGGCAAGAACCGGCGTGGAACGCGCCAAAGGAGAGAGGAATTTGACTGCTGATCAGACGCCAGACAGGCTTGCCAACCAGCCCGAAACCCCTGCCGCGCAGGCTTCGGCAACGGCGGTGGAGCAAAATGTGTATGACGAAACGCAGATTCAGGTACTGGAAGGCCTGGAGGCCGTCCGCAAGCGTCCCGGTATGTATATCGGCTCAACGGATTTTCGCGGCCTCCATCACTGCGTGTATGAGATTGTGGACAACGCCATTGACGAGGCGCTGGCCGGTTATTGCACCGATATCAACGTGTTTTTGCATAAGGATGGCAGCTGCGAGGTACGCGACAATGGCCGCGGCTTCCCGGTAGGTATCCATCCCAAGCTGGGCCGACCCGCCGTGGAGGTGTGCCTGACGGTTCTTCACGCGGGCGGCAAGTTTGGCGGCGAGGGCTATAAGGTATCCGGCGGCCTGCACGGCGTGGGCGCTAGCGTTGTGAACGCGCTGAGCCGCCATTTAAAGGTAACCGTGTACCAGGACGGCAAGGTGTACGAGCAGGAATACCAGCGCGGCAAGGTGCTTTATGACCTGCGCGTGGCGGGGGAAACCAGCCGTACAGGTACCACCATCCAATTCTGGCCCGACGCGCGCTGCGAGAAAAACCCCGACGGCGTGTTTGAAACGGGCGATTTCCAGTTCAACATTTTGAAGGCGCGCCTGCGCGAGATGGCCTTCCTCAACAAGGGCATCCGCATCACGCTCACCGACGAACGGCCCGACCCCATCGTGGAACGCGTGTACCATTACGAAGGCGGCCTCATTGAGTTTGTAAAATACCTCAACAAGAACAAGGAGGTTCTCTTTGAGGAACCCATTTACATGGAGGGCGTGGTAAAGGGCGCTGCTGTGGAGGTGGCCCTGCAGTACAACGACACCTATCAGGAAAACATCTATACCTTTGCCAACAACATTCATACGCCAGAGGGCGGCACGCACCTGACGGGCTTTTCCAGCGCGCTTACCCGCGCCATCAATGAATACGGCCGCCAGTTTAAGTTCCTGAAGGACAGCGACGCAAACCTGAAAAGCGAGGACGTGCGCGAAAGCCTGGCCGCCGTTGTAAGCGTGAAGCTGGCGGAGCCGCAGTTTGAGGGGCAAACCAAGTCCAAGCTGGGCAACAGCGAGGTGCGCGGCATTGTGGACGGCCTGGTGTACGACAAGCTTTCCACCTTCCTGGGCGAGAACCCCGCTACCGCGCGCATCATCTTGGAGCGCTGCGTGGGCGCGGCGCGCGCAAGAGAGGCCGCGCGCAAGGCCCGCGAGCTTACCCGCCGCAAAACCGTGCTGGAAAGCGCCAGCCTGCCCGGAAAGCTGGCCGATTGCACCGAGCGCGATCCCGAAAAATGCGAGATTTTCCTGGTGGAGGGCGACAGCGCCGGCGGCAGCGCCAAAACGGGCCGAGACCGCTTTTTCCAGGCCATTCTGCCGCTTCGCGGAAAAATACTGAACGTGGAGAAGGTGCGCATCGACCGCGCCCTTTCCAACAACGAGATCAAGGCCATGATCACCGCCTTCGGCTGCGGCTATGGCGACGAGTTCAACATCGACAAGCTGCGCTATCACCGCATCGTATGCATGACGGACGCGGACGTGGACGGCGCGCATATCCGTATTTTGATGCTCACGTTCTTCTACCGCTATATGCGTCCCCTGATTGAAAAGGGCTACGTTTACATCGCCATGCCGCCGCTTTACAAGGTGACCAAGGGCAAGAAGGAATACTACGTTTACGACGATAATGAGCTTGAAAAGCTCATGAACGAAATCGGCCGCGACCCCAAGCCCGATATTCAGCGCTATAAAGGCCTGGGCGAGATGAGCTCCGAACAGCTATGGCAAACCACCATGAACCCCGAAACCCGCACCATGATGCAGGTATCCGTAGAGGACGCGATGGCCGCCGACGAAATCATGAGCCTGCTCATGGGCGACAAGGTGGAGCCCCGCAAGGAGTTCATCGAGGAAAACGCCAAGCTGGTCACGGATTTGGATATTTAACAGAAAGCTGGGGCGCTTAGCCAAATACAGCGCCGCAAAGCATAACGGCCGCGCCCATTTCGCAGCCGTACAGGCTGAACCTAAAAGCAATGGCCCGCATGCATGCGTTTTCAAAAGACCGTTCGTTCTGCCCCCGCCCGCAAAGCAGGCGGCCATGGGATTCTTAAGGGCGAAGCCCTTAAGCGGGGCGTTGGGGCTGCGCCCCCAACCGTTCCCCTCTACCAAAAGGAGTGATTCACCTCAATGGCTTCCACCATTAACGATAAGCTCATTCCCGTCGATCTTGAGCACGAGATGAAAAAATCGTTCATCAGCTACGCGATGGCGGTCATCATCAACCGCGCGCTGCCGGATGTGCGCGACGGCCTTAAGCCCGTGCACCGCCGCATCCTGTATGCCATGAACGAGCTGGGCATGACGCCGGATAAGCCGTTCCGCAAGAGCGCGCGTATCGTGGGCGACGTGCTTGGCAAATACCATCCTCACGGCGACAGCTCCGTGTACGATGCGATGGTGCGCCTGGCGCAGGACTTCAATATCCGCTATCCGCTGGTGGAAGGCCAAGGCAACTTTGGCAGCGTGGACGGCGACGGCGCGGCCGCCATGCGTTACACCGAGGCGCGCATGAGCAAGCTCACCATGCACCTGATTGGCGAAATCGAGAAGGACACGGTGGACTTTTACCCCAACTTTGACGAAACGCTTTTGCAGCCCACGGTGATGCCCAGCCGCTACCCCAACCTGCTGGTAAACGGCTCCAACGGCATTGCCGTAGGCATGGCCACCAACATCCCGCCGCATAACCTTCGCGAGGTGGTGGACGGCTGCATTTACATGATCGATCACCCGGATTGCACCACCAACGATCTGATGCAGTTTATCAAGGGCCCGGATTTCCCCACGGGCGGCATCATCCTGGGGCAGAGCGGCATTCGCGCGGCGTATCATACGGGCCGCGGGCGCATCCTGGTGCGCGCCAAAACCGAGATCGAAACCATGAGCCAGAACCGCAGCCGCATTGTGGTTACGGAAATCCCCTACATGGTCAATAAGGCCAAGCTGGTGGAAAAAATCGCCGAGCTGGTACACGAGAAGCGCCTGGATGGCATCAGCGATATCCGCGACGAGAGCGACCGCAAGGGCATGCGCATCGTGATTGAGCTCAAGCGCGACGTGCATCCCACGGTGGTGCTCAACTACCTCTACAAGCACACCTCCATGCAGGAAACCTTCGGCGCGAACATGCTGGCGCTGGTCAACGGCGAGCCCAAGGTGCTCTCCCTGCGGGAGATGCTGTACCATTACATCGCCCACCAAAAGGATGTCGTCACCCGCCGCACCAAGTATGACCTGGCCAAGGCCGAGGCGCGCGCCCACATTTTGGAGGGCCTGCTCAAGGCGCTGGACTATATCGACGAGATTGTGTCCATCATCCGCGGCAGCAAGGATCCCAATATGGCGCGCGCGGCGTTGATGGAGCGTTTTGCTTTCAGCGATAAGCAGGCGCAGGCCATCCTGGATATGCGCCTGGCCCGCCTGACCGGCCTGGAGCGCGATAAGCTGCAAGCCGAATATGACGAGCTGGAAAAGAGCATCGCCTATTTCAGGAGCCTGTTGGCCGATGAAACGCTGCTGATGGGCGTTATCAAGCAGGAAATGGGCGAAATACGCGATAAGTTTGCCGACGAGCGCCGCACGGAAATCTCCTCCCTCGACGGCGAGATCGACATGACCTCCCCGCTGTGGTCTGACATGGCCGAGACCGCTGAGCGCTTTGCGTACAAGGGCAAGCACTATTATTATCCCTACCGCATAACCACCAACTTCGCGCTGAACTACAACCGCAAGTCCCTTGAGGAATACGCGCTTGACGATCCCTACGACCTCTACATGAACAATCAGTGGACATGGGATACATTTAAGCAGCTCCTTATCGACTGGTGCAGAGCTGACGACAGCCACATCGGCTATGCAGGCGAGGGCGCGATGAGCTTCATCGCAACGACTGGCACATCTCTTGTAAAGGTACAGGAGGACGGCACCGCCAGGAACAACATCAGCGATATCAACGTATCCCGCGCGATGGAATACTGCGCAGACCTCTACAGAAACGGTCTGACCTATCAGAACGAAATAGGCGACTGGGTATCTCCGCAGCTCTGGGCTGATAACTCCGACCGCATTCTGTTCCTGGGCATGAACCCCGAGTGGACATACGGCGCGGCAGCCGGTCAGGTTCAGAATAAGCC